>CAIPAY010000267.1 GCA_903863195.1 uncultured Holophagaceae bacterium | reverse complement strand
GGTTAAGTTAAATTATTTCAGTTATTACCATCGCATCTAGGTTCGATTTTCGTAACACCGGATCGTGAACTCGGAACCCCCGAGCCTGTATGGGTAGAGATATGGGAGTTATATGAGCATAAAAAATAAGCCCCTGATTTCTCAGGGGCTTACAACAATATCTGGTGGAGGTGGTGGGAGTCGAACCCACGTCCAAGAAATGCCAGGTGGCAGCTCATTCACAGGCTTGGTCCGTTCTTGAAACCTCCCGGCGGGGAACGGACGAGCCGCTCGGGACGTGTGCCTCCTGATCTCGGCTGCCGTCAGGGGGCGTCGCGGCAGCCTATCTGGTACCCCTGTCAGGCAGGCCGAAGCCACCCTTTCAGGGGTTTAACGAGCTCGGTACCCAGAGATCCCGAGGACTCGCTCGGAGCCTAGGTTGCCCTAGGCAGCGAGAGCCAGTTCGAAGTTATCGTTGGCAGTTTGGTTTGGGCGGATTGATAAGGGGGCCATCCGTCCAACCCCCGCCTGCACCGGACACCTGGATCACGACCTGTCGAAACCGGTCACCCCCATGTGGTCTGGAACCGCCCTGCCTGCCCCCTCAAGGGCCCGGATCGGGCGGAGGTTGAGTATGGGCGTTGGGAGGGGGGTCCGCAAGGGCCTGGTGCCTGGAGTGACCCAGCCACATAGGGCCACGCCAATGAACAGAAACGGCCGATGCTCACGTTGAACGGGTTGGGTTCCGGTTAACCGTTTTCAAGACGTGGCCACTCTTCATCCCCTTCATCCGCTTTTATCCCTGTTGCCTTTTTTTCTGAACAGGGATGAAGGGGATGAAGGGGATCGGCTGCTACGAGGGATAGGTCGAGTCACCCACCTGGTCCTGCAAGGCCCAGCACGCAGTCAGTGCACTGTCACTTCCCTTGTTTCCGCCGCGCGGTGATGCTCTCGCCGCCGATGCCCCAGTTGTCCGTGTCCACTTCGTCGATGACGACGACGGTGGTCTGGGGGTTCTTGCCGAGGACGTCCACCAAGAGCTGGGTGGCGCCCTGGATCAGCGCGGCCTTCTGGGCGGGCGTGGCGCCTTCGCGGGTGATGCGGATGTTCACGTAGGGCATGGGGGCTCCTTCAGGGCGCCTGCAGGTTCATCCCTTCAGCAGCTTCCGGCTGCGCAGGAAGGCTTCCAGCTCGTCCGCGGCCTCGATGGCCCGCTCGGGCACGAGGATGGCCTGGGAGTGGCTGACGCGGAAGAGCCAGAACCCGCTGTGCCGCTGGATGCCGGCGAAGGCGGACCAGGCCAGGTTGCCCGCCGTGGAATCGGTGCGCAGGGTCAGGCCCTCGTCGTCCAGCTCCACCACCATGGGCGGGTAGGCCTGGGTCCCGCGGCGGTAGCGGGCCCAGCGGAGGACCGCCTCGGGCATGACCAGCAGGAGCAGGGCGTTCCCGGCCATGAAGATCCCCTGCCCGCGGGCGCCCATCTGGTTGCTGGCATAGGCCATGAGCAGCAGCAGCAGCCCGGAGCCCACGGACACGTTGTACCAGAGGCGCTTGAAGGCCCGCGTCCCGCGCAGCGCTTCTTCGGGGGTGAGGGTGTACTGGGCGATGATCTGCATGGAGATCCTTGGTCAGGCTCCATGATCGCCTACCACCCGCGCAGCTCGTTGGCTTTCTTGACGCGCTCCAGGGCCAGGACGAGGGCGGCGGTGCGCCAGCTGCAGCCGTGGGCGACGACGCGCTCGCGGACTTCATGGAAGGCCTGCACCAGCACCTTCTCCTCCTTGGCGAAGATCTCGGCCTCGTCCCAGAAGAGCTGCTGGAGGTTCTGCACCCACTCGTAGTAGGAGACCGTCACGCCGCCGGCGTTGGCGAGGATGTCGGGGATCACGGGGATGCCCCGGGCCTGGAAGATGGTGTCGGCCTCGGGGGTGGTGGGGGCATCGGCCCCTTCCAGCACCAGCCGGGCCTGGACCAGGGGGGCGGTCTCCCGGGTGAGCACGCCGCTCAGGGCCGCGGGAATGAGGATGTCGCAGGGCTGCTCCCAGAGGGCCGCGGGGTCGAAGGCCTCGCCGCCGGGGAAGCCGGCCACGGAGCCCCGGTTGGCGTGGGCATGGGCGCGGAGGGCGGGGATATTGAGGCCCCCGGGCGCCCGCACGGCGCCGGAGAGGTCCGCCACGGCGGTGACCTTGGCGCCGGCCTCATGGAGGAAGGTGGCGGCGTGGCTGCCCACGTTGCCGAAGCCCTGGAGGGCCACTGTTGCCCCCTGCAGGGTGCCGCCCAGCACGCCCTCCCAGGCTTCCCGGGCGCAGATGGCCAGGCCCTTGCCCGTGGCCGCAGGCCGGCCCTGGCTGCCGCCCAGTTCCAGGGGCTTGCCGGTGACGCAGGCGGGCTGGTAGCCGTTCTTGCGGCCGTACTCGTCCAGCACCCAGGCCATGGTCTGGGCGTTGGTGTTCAGGTCCGGGGCCGGCACGTCGCGGGTGGGGCCCAGCACCATGGAGATCTTGGAGATGTAGCGGCGGGTGAGCATCTCCAGCTCGTGGAGGGACAGCTTGGCGGGGTCGCAGGCGATGCCGCCCCGGGCGCCGCCGAAGGGGACGTTCACCACGGCCGTCTTCCAGGTCATGAGGCTGGCCAAGGCCCTGACGTCATCCAGGTCCAGGTCCGGGTGGTAGCGGATGCCGCCCTTCTGGGGGCCCCGCACGCCGTTGTGCTGGACCCGGTAGCCCTTGAACACGCGCAGGGTGCCGTCCTCCATGCGCAAGGGCATGGCCACGGTGATCTCGCGGTAGGGCGTCTTCAGCAGCTCCCGGAGCTCCAGGGACAGGCCCAGGATGTCGGCGGCGGCATCAAACTGCCGGTTCACGTTCTCGAAGAGGTTCGTGTGCCTGGTCATAACCACCTCGCGGTGTTTCTGTCCCTAGCTCACCCAGTATGGTGCCGGTCCGCTGGCGAGGCCCGTCCCTCCCACGCCTTGCGTGAAAAACCCCAAAGTCAGGAGGCGCGCCTCCTGGCTTTGGGGTTAGGCAGAAAGACGAGAGAGGAAGAACTCAGTCCTGCTTGAGCCCCTTGAGGCCGATCTCGTAGCGGATGTAGGTGATGCCCCAGGCGCCGCTGGGCATCTTGACGCAGCTGACGGTGAGGACCTTGGTGCCGTCGAAGCCCAGGGCCATGTCCTTGACCCCGGTCAGGCCGAACTGGGCGGCGGCGAGGTTGTCGGTGATGCCCATGTGGGTCATCTTGGCCCAGGTCTTGGGGGTGAGGCCCTTCAGGGTGCGGTAGATGCCGGCGTTGTAGGCCAGCCGGGCATCCTTGACCGGGTAGTCGTCCGTGGGGCCGCCGGGCAGGGCGTCGATCTTGGCCGCCAGGTGCTCGATGCCCAGGCCCTTGAGCTCCTCGGGGGTCAGGGTGAGGCCCATCTGCTTGGCGTTGTTGTGCAGGTTCATGGCACCGGGGTAGACCACGTTGGGGGTGATGGGGGCGATCACGGCGGCGGTCTTGTAGTCTTTGCGCACGGCCAAGTACTGCAGGTGGCTGAGGATGGCGGCGGGATCCTTGGCGGGCTCCGGGGCCGAGGTGGGGATGGCGTCGCCGCCGCAGCCCAGGAAGGCGGAGACAAGGATCAGGCTGGCGAGGGGCATCAGCAGGGACCGGCGCATGGTGGACCTCCAGGGAAAATGGGAACAAAAGGATGGTGGTACCTTCCCTGAGCGCTGCCAAGGGATATTCATCACAATGGGATCATGTATCCCATCACCCTCCTCGCTTTTGGCCGTTTGCGCCTGGAACCCTGCCGTGGTCTGCAGGGCCACTACCTCGACATGCTCCGGTCCTATGCCCGGATGACCGTCACCGAGCTGCCCGAGGGGAAGGGCGATCCGGCCCGGCAGCTCAAGGATGAGGCGGACCGCCTGCGGTCGAAGCTGGCGGGAGTGAAGTGTCCCGTGCTGCTGACGCCGGAGGGGAAGCTGCTGGACAGCGAGGCCTTCGCGCAGTGGCTGGCGGTCCGCATGGATCGGGGCGACAGCCTGGCCTTCGTCCTGGGCAGCAGCCATGGCTTCGACCCCGGGCTGAAGCGGGAGATCCCCGAGCAGCTGAGCCTGTCGCCCATGACCTTCCCCCACGAGCTGAGCCGGGCCCTGTTCCTGGAGCAGCTCTACCGGGCCTTCACCATCCTGCGGGGCAAGGACTACCACAAGTGAGCAGACGGACAGGGCGACGGGGGCGTCATTCCATTCGCCCTTTTTCCGCCTCTGGCCCACACTGAAGGCTCATGACCCGAACCGCCCCCGAGCCCCCGGCTCATCCCATGGACCGCTTCTTCGCGCCCCCGGAGGGACGGATCTTCGCCTGCTTTCCCGGGGCCGAGGACCGCCCGGGCCAGCGGCGCATGGCCGAGCTGGTCCATGACGCGGTGCGGGAGGCGTCGGCGCTGTTCCAGCGGTGGCGCGACCAGGGCGGCGAGGCCGAGGCCCGGCCCGAGGCGGTGATCCAGGCCGTGGAGGCGGGCACGGGCACCGGCAAGAGCCTGGGCTACCTGGTGCCGGCCCTGGCGGCGGGACCCAAGCCCATCCTGGTGGCCACCCGCACCAAGCAGCTCCAGCGCCAGCTCCTGGAGGAGGACGTCCCCCGGGCCGCCGGCATCCTGGAGCGCCCCATCAAAGCCGTGCTGGCCAAGGGCCGCGCCAACTACCTCTGCAAGGTGGCCTGGGAGGCGGTGTCAACGGACGCGGCCGTGGAGCTCACCCGCGCCGACCAGCAGCTGTGGCTGGCCCTGCAGCGCTGGGCCCCCACCACCCCGGACGGGGACCGCGAGGGCCTGGGGCGCTTCGGCGAGGGCGAGTCGCCCCTGTGGGACAAGGTCAACGCCCGGGCAGAGCGCTGCACGGGCCGCCAGTGTGCGAGCTACGAGAGCTGCCACCTCACGAAGCTGCGCCAGGAGGTGGCCGAGGCCGACCTCATCATCGTGAACCACGCCCTGCTCATGGCCGACCGCGTGCTGCGCGAGTCCGCCTTCGGCCAGGTGCTGCCGGACGCGCCGGTGCTGATCCTCGACGAGGCCCACGACCTGGAGGAGCAGCTCACGGAGAGCTGTGCCGAGGCCTGGTCCAGCCGCGCCATGAACCTGCTCTTCACGGACCTGCGCGAGGCGGCCAAGGGCGCGGGCGCGGGCCTGACCGTGGCGCTGGCGCCCTGGGAGCGCTCCTGGGCGGACCTGCTGGGCTGGGTGCCCATGGACGGGGGCGTGCTGCCCTTGCTGGCCCCGGGGCCCGAGATGAAGGCCCTGGCGGATGCCGTGGGCGGCTGGGTGGAGGCGGGCCACCCCCTGCTGCAGGAGACCCGGCGGCTCGCCTCGGCCGATCCCGAGAATCCGGTGTGGCTGCGCCTCGCCGAGCGCGTGGGCACCGCCTTCGGGCGTATGGAGCAGATCTTCGCGCAGCCCGACGGCTGGGTCTCGACCCTCAACCGCGAAGGCCCGAACCTGGTGCATTTCAAGTCCAACCCCGTGGACATCCGGCCCTTCTTCCACCAGCACGTGCG
>CAIPAY010000266.1 GCA_903863195.1 uncultured Holophagaceae bacterium | reverse complement strand
GAGGACCCGAAGGGCGGGCCATCGGCCCGTTGCCGCCAGGCAATCCGCAGGCTGTCCATGGCCCCGGCGGCTCTCCGCAGCGGGTGGGTCGGAGCGATAACTCAGGCCACTACCTGTCTCAAAATCATTGACGCGTTCCGAACCTGAACCCCGTCGAGGGTGGTGTACATCACGGCGTTATCAGTGGTGCTACTGACGGCCAGCTGGGGCGCCATGCGCATGGATAGGACGGGCCGGAACTTTAGGCCCCGCTCGCCGATGCCCGGGCCGAAGGGCAGGTTTATGCTCGCCGCGCCCGAAGCCGCATCGACTTCGATGCCGGCGGTGAAGGTGGCGGGTCCTTTGGCGCGGTCGAACTTCACGTCGCTGAACGAGGTCTGGTAGCTCTGGGCGTGGAGGGTGGCTGTGCTTAGGAGGACGCAGGCAGTGATAACCCTGAGAAGGGCAGACGGAGACATGGCTAC
The DNA here is from genome assembly GCA_903863195.1 of uncultured Holophagaceae bacterium. Taxonomy (GTDB): domain Bacteria; phylum Acidobacteriota; class Holophagae; order Holophagales; family Holophagaceae; genus Geothrix. The sequence goes on along the minus strand of CAIPAY010000266.1, from coordinate 2,083 downwards.
TCCATGGGAGGGGGATCCCTGGGGGTCCGCAGGTGCCGCGGACGGTGGCGTGAGGGGGGAACCCCAAGGATGGATCGCCAAGTGGGAAAGGAAATCCCTAAAAAATTTTGTCCAAAATTTTTATAAAAATACAAAATAAAGATATTTAGGTATGGTCGACCAAGAAAAACTCTGGAACCTGAAGGCCGCCTGAAGGACTGAAGATTCATTTCTTCGGCGACCTTCCTGGGGGGAGTCGAAGCACTCGGAGTCTCCTCGCCAGCGGTCTGCGACGCACTCGCCCCCCGAGGCGGCTATGATGATTACCTGACCAAACAGGTCGGGATTCCGGGGACTCCATGAAGGTGATCGTCGCCAAGACCGCAGGCTTCTGTTGGGGCGTCAAGCGCGCCATGGATGCGGTGCTGGAGGCGTCGGTGCGCAACGATGGGCGTCCGGTGCAGACGCTGGGGCCGCTGATCCACAACCCCCAGGCACTGGACCTCATCGGCAAGCGGGGCGTGGCCGTGGCCGAGTCGCCCGCGATGGTGCGGGACGGCACGGTGGTGATCCGCGCCCACGGCATCCCCATCCAGGACCTGCGGGGCCTCAAGGAGCGCCAGGCCCGGGGCGAGCTGAAGATCGTCAACGCCACCTGTCCCGAGGTGGCCAAGGTCCACCACAAGATCAAGAAGTGGAGCCCCAAGGGCTACTTCACGGTGATCCTGGGCACGCACGGGCACGCCGAGAGTGTGGCCCACCGCAGCTTTGCGGAGCACGGCAGCCAGATCGTCGCCAACATGGCCGAGGCCGAGACCCTCACGGACGAACAGCTCCAGAAGGTGCTGGTGGTGGCCCAGACCACCTTCACGGTGAAGGACTACCACGAGATCAGCGACTACCTGCGCGGCCGGGCCGGCGATGCGGTCTTCGAGAACACCATCTGCGAAGACACCTGGACCCGGCAGGAGGAGGCCGAGCGCCTGGCCCGCACCGTGGACGCGGTGATCGTGGTGGGCGGCAAGGCCTCCAGCAACACCAAGCACCTGGCGGAGCTGGCCCGGCAGCACGGCAAGCCCGTGCAGTATCTCGAGACCGCCGCGGAGCTGAACCTGTCGGCCTTTACGGGGAGCGAGACGGTCGGCGTGCTGGCGGGCGCCTCCACGCCCACCTGGCTGGTGGACGAGGTGGTGGACGTGCTGGAGCAGCTCGGGGACGGTCCCAGCCGCTGGCGCAACTTCCTCCAAGCGGCCTTCGGCGCATCTTTTCTCATGGCCATCGGCGCGGGCCTCATGACCCTCGGGGCGCACAAGTGGCTGGGCCTGCCCCTGGGCTGGCGCTACCCGGTGCTGACGGCCACCTATGTGATCGCCATGTACCTGCTCAGTCCCTTCCTGGACCCCCTCGGCCTGGGCGCCAAGGGGCCGGCCCGGGCCCGGTTTCTGGAGCGCAACCGCCGGATGCTGAAGGCGTCCGCGCTGGCGGCGCTGGGCCTCACGCTGGTGCTGGCGGCCACCCTCGGGCTCAAGGTGCTGCTGGTGGTGGTTGGTGCCTCCCTGGTGGGCGCCCTCTACAAGCACCGGTTCCTGGTGGGCGGCCGGATCTTCAGCCTGCGGAGCATCCCGGGTTCCAAGGACCTGGTGGTCTCCCTGGCCCTGGCCAGCGTGGCGATCCTCCTGCCCGTGTGGCAGGAGGGCCGGGCCTGGGACCTGCGGACCTTCGCGGCGGCCTTCCTGGTGGGGGTCCTGGCCTTCGTCCGCACGGTGATCTACGAGATCCGCGACATGCAGAACGACCAGATCATCGGCAAGGAGACCCTGCCGATCTTCCTGGGCAAGGCCGCCACCAAGGTCATCCTGCTGGCGCTGCTGGGCGCCCTGCTGGCGGGCACCCTCTGGCTCACCTTCCAGAACCGCAACCAGGGCCACCCCCTGGCCGTGGCGCTGGTGCTGGTGCTGTGCTCGGCCTACCCGGTGCTCTACCTGTGGCTGTTCCACGAGCGCTTCACCACCGGCCGGACCCGCTTCGAGTTGAGCGTCGACTTCAGCTTCTATCTGGTAGGCCTGCTGGCCGTGGTCTGTTGAGCTTTTTCCCGCCGCAGGCG
>CAIPAY010000265.1 GCA_903863195.1 uncultured Holophagaceae bacterium | reverse complement strand
GCGGCCCTGGCGGAGCTGCTCAGACGCGGCTGCGCGGTGAGCGACGAGGACCGCCGCCGCATCCAGGGCGAGTTGGAGCAGCGCGACACCGACCGCCGGGCCCGGGAGGGCCGCTGGCTCCTCCCGCTCCTGGGCCCGGTCCCCGCCCGCCGCCGCCCACGCCTGCACCTCCTCACCGCCGCGCTCCTGGTCCTGGGCCTGGGCAGCGCCCTGGTGATCCAGCGCACCGCGGCCGTCCAGCCACCCAACCCCCTGGGCTACGAGCCCGAGGACACCAAGCGCTACCTGCGCCAGCTGGAGATGGTCGGGGGCAAGGCCAACGTCGTCGCCGTGCAGTTCCGGCAGTGGTTCGACGGCCTCTGGCAGGGCCCGCAGCTGGCCACCACCGTGGCCGCCCTCACGGGGGTCCTGGCCGCCGGCTTCTGGCTGGTGGCCAGCCACGGCCTCAGCAGCCTGGAGCGCCAGGCCGCCGAGAACCCGCCCCGGGATCCCTCCCGGCCCCACGGCTGAGCCGGACTCGCCATGCCTGCCCGCCCCCGCCCGCCGAAGGAAGCCCCTCGGACCGCCAAGGCGGGACTCCATTCACGGAACCGGCACGCCACGGGCTACGACTTCCGGCGGCTGGTGGCGGCCAGCCCTGAGCTGGGACGCTTCCTCCAGCGGGCGCCCCACGGCGGCGACACCGTGGACTTCACGGATCCCGCCGCCGTGAAGGCCCTGAACCGGGCCCTCCTGGCCGCCGCCTACGGCATCCGGGGCTGGGACGTGCCCCCGGACTACCTCTGCCCGCCGGTGCCCGGCCGGGCGGACTACGTGCACCACCTGGCGGACCTGCTGGCCGAAGGGAACCGCGGCGCCATCCCCCGGGGCCCGGGCGTGCGGGTGCTGGACGTGGGCGTGGGCGCCAGCGCCATCTACCCCCTGGTGGGCCACCGCGAGTATGGCTGGTCCTTCGCGGGCACAGACCTGGACGGCATTGCCCTGGCGTCGGCGGCCCGCATCCTCGCCGCCAATCCCGGCCTGCCGGAGGCCATCTCCCTGCGGCAGCAGCGGGACCGCACCGCCATCTTCCAGGGCGTGGTGGCCCCGGGGGAGCGCTTCGCGGCGACCCTGTGCAACCCGCCCTTCCATGCCTCCCTGCGCGAAGCCCGGGAGGCCGCCCAGACCAAGTGGCGGAAGCTGGGCCGGGCGGCCGCCGGCAGCGCCCGGAACTTCGGCGGCCAGGGCGCCGAGCTCTGGTGCGCGGGCGGCGAGGCGGGCTTCATCCGCCGCATCATCGACGAAAGCCGAAACCTGGCCGACCGCGTGCTCTGGTTCACCTGCCTGGTGTCGCGCTCCGCAGAGCTGCCGGCCCTGCGCCGGACCCTCCAGCAGGCGGGCGCCGTGGAGGTCCGGGTCGTGCCCATGGCCCAGGGGCAGAAGCAGAGCCGCTTCCTGGCCTGGAGCTTCCTGGACGAGGCCGCCCGGAAGGCTTGGTTCTAGAAGACCGACCACCCCGTGCGGGTGGTGAAGCGGTCCAGGGCCTCGACGCCGGCGACGCTGTTGCCGTGGGGATCCAGGGCCGGGCTCCAGACGCACAGGATGCCGCGCTCGGGCAGCACGGCGAGGATGCCGCCCCCGACGCCGCTCTTGCCGGGCAGCCCCACGCGGTAGGCGAAGTCGCCGGCGGCGTCGTAGGTGCCGCAGGTGAGCATCACCGAGTTGATGCGCTTGGCCTCGCTGCGGCTCAGCAAGCGCGAGCCGTCGGCCCGCAGGCCATGGTTGGCCAGGAAGAGGCCCGCCCGGGCCAGGTCCTCGCAGCTCATGGCCAGGGAGCACTGCCGGAAGTAGTGGTCCAGCACCAGCTCCACGGGGTTCTCCAGGTTGCCGCAGCTGGCCATGAAGTGCGCCAGGGCCGCGTTGCGGTGGCCGTGGGAGGCCTCCGACACCGCCACTTCCGGATCCAGGTCCAGCGCCGCGTTGCCACTCTCGGTGCGCAGGAAGGCCCGCAGGGTGCCCAGGGAGTCGCCGGTCAGGGTGAGCAGCCGGTCGATGAGCACCAGGGCCCCGGCGTTGATGAAGGGGTTGCGGGGGATCCCCTTCTCGTATTCCAGCTGCACCAGCGAGTTGAAGGGATTCCCCGAGGGCTCCCGGCCCACGCGCCGCCACAGCTCCTCCCCGTCCCGGGCCAGCACCAGCGCCAGCGAGAAGGCCTTGGACACGCTCTGGATCGAGAAGGGCACACGCCAGTCGCCGCTGCCGTGGACCTGCCCGTCCATCGTTGCGAGGGCGATGCCGAAACGCGCCGGATCCACCGCCGCCAGGGCCGGGATGTAGTCCGCCACCCGCCCCCGCGCCGCGTGAGGGGCCGCTTCCGCAGCCAGTTCGTCGAGCAGGGCTTGAAGGTCCATGCCGCCAGGATCGCACGGGTAGGGGCGGGGCAGCAGGGTCGCCGGAGTGGGGGTTCGCGCCATGACAAAAATTCCCCCGGTCTCAATTTCGGCGCAGCCGAAATTGAGCTGGAACAAACCTACAGGTCCCCCGACCCCCGGGGCCATGGATCAGGGCGCGAGTTCCTGGATCCCCATGCCGTCGGCGCTGGTGGGGTCGCCGGTGAGGGCGCGGCGGAGGTAGCCGACCTGGCCCAGGTGGAAGGCTAGGTGTGCGGCCAGGTGGAGTAGGAAGCGCCCTGTGGGCGGCTGCACGCCCGCGACGGGAACAGGGAAGGCGGCATCCAGCGCCGCGGGCTCCAGGGCCGCCAGGGTGCGTTCCACCTCGGCCAGAGCCGCCGCGAGGGCCGCCGCTACCTCCGCGCGAGTGCCCTTCCGCTGTGAGAACTCCTGCTCCCGCTGGCGCACATAGCCCGAGCCACCCAGCACGGCGCCCACAAAGTGCTGGAGGTTGCCCGCCACATGCAGCGCCAGGTTGCCGGCGCTGTTGGCGATGCCGGGCACCGTGCGCCACAGTGCGAGGTCATCCGGGAAGAGAGCCACCTCCCGGGCCAGGCAGCGCAGGTCGCGGCGGAGCAGGATCAGGAGGTCGGCGGCGAGGGGTGTCATGACGACCATGCTACCTCCGCTTGGCCCCTACGATCCTGGCGGCATGGTCATTCAGGAGTTGGTGGCTCCCCTGATGTAATTTCTATCTCGATATCGGCGCAGCCGATATCGAGTAAATCCGCGTGACCAACGCTTGAGGTGCCTCGCCTCTGAGCGGAGAATCGGACGCACACCATCAGGAGGCCCCATGTCCCTCGCAGGAGAAGTCGCTCTCGTCACCGGCGCCAGCCGGGGCATCGGCGCCGCCATCGCCAAGGCCCTCGCGGCCCAGGGCGTGCTGGTGGCCGTGAACTACTTCGGCTCGGAGGCCGCGGCCCAGGCGGTGGTCGCGGAGATCCGCGCCAAGGGCGGCCGGGCCCTGGCCGTGAAGGCGGATGCCCGGGACCGGAGCCAGGTGGAGGCCATGGCCGCCACCGTGAAGGCCGAGCTGGGTCCCATCGGCATCCTGGTGCTGAACGCCTCCATCGGCTTCCCCATGGAGGGCTTCTCCAGCTATCCCTGGGAGGCCTTCCAGGCCAAGCTGGTCGGCGAGCTTGGCGCGGCCTTCCACGGCTGCCAGGCGGTGGTGCCCCAGATGCTCGAGCAGAAGAGCGGCTCCATCGTGGCCATCACCAGCGGCCTGGCCCGGGATCCCGGCTGGGGCTTCTGCGCCCACAGCGCGGCCAAGGCGGGCCTGGAGGGCTTCGTGCGGGCCCTGGCCTTCGAGCTGGGACCCCAGGGCATCCGCGTGAACGCCGTGGCGCCGGGCCTCACCCTGACGGACGCCACCGCGCGCCTGCCCGAGCCGCACAAGGCCGCGGCGGCGGCGCACACCCCCCTGCGCCGGAACGGCCAGGCGGAGGATGTGGCCGAGGCGGTGCTGGGTATCCTGCAGGCAGGCTTCGTCTCGGGCGCCACCTTGCCCGTCAACGGCGGCGTCCACGTCTTCTAATCGTGTGTTTCCAGAATTCCTGAGGTGAGCATGCCCACCACCCTCCGCGCCGGACTCATCCTGGGCCTCGCCGTGGCCGCCTGGACCCTCGTCATGGGGTTCACCGGCTGGTTCAAGCACCCCTCGCTGCACCACCTCTTCTGGCTGGTGATTCCCCTGCAGATCGGAGTCCTCGTCTGGTCCCTGCGGACGACCGCCCCGACCACGGGCTACAACCAGCAGGTCTGGAGCGGCGTCAGCAGCTCCCTCCTGGGCTCGGTGATCATCTACGGCGCCAGCGTGTACTTCACCACGGTGGTCTTCCCCCACTACTTCCAGGACATGGAGGTCCTGGGTCGGCAGGTGATGGCGAGCCAGGGCCTCAGCCCCGCCCAGATCGAGGCGGCAGTGAAGGCTTCGGCCCCCCTGCAGACCCCAAGGGTCAGTGCCATGTCCGGGGCCATCGGCACCGTGGTGACGGGCTTCTTCACCTCGATCGTCGCCGCGATCTGGCTGCGGAGAAAAGCCTAGCTCCGGGCTATTTCACACTCGTTAATCGTAAATATTATCTCTGTTTAGACTTGCAAATTGTGTCGTGACCGGGACAATGATCAGATTCCGGTCGAGGCGCCATGTCGTTCTTCGAGATGCACGATCCAGCAGGCTCTGTCCGCGACTGCTACGCGGAGGTGCAGCGCTGGATTGACGACACCGGCGTGACGGGGCTGCACCGTCGGCTGGACGAGGCCGAGGCGATCTTCCGGCGCATCGGCATCACCTTCGCGGTCTACGGCGAGGGCGGGGACCCGGAGCGGCTGATCCCCTTCGACCTCCTGCCCCGCATCTTCAGCCGCATGGAGTGGCAGCGCCTGGATCAGGGCATCCGCCAGCGGGCCCAGGCCCTCAACGCCTTCCTCTACGACGTCTATCACCGAGGCGAGATTCTGCGGGCGGGGCTGATCCCCCAGGACCTGGTCTACCAGAACGAGGCCTTCCGGCCGGAGATGATCGGCTTCGATCCCCCGGGCCGGGTCTACAGCCACATCGTCGGCATCGACATCGTCCGCACCGGGCCCGATCGCTTCGAGGTGCTGGAGGACAACTGCCGCACCCCCTCCGGGGTCTCCTACATGCTGGAGAACCGGGAGATCATGACCCGGATGTTCCCGGATCTCTTCAGCCGGGGCAAGGTGACGCCGGTGGACAACTACCCCGCCCAGCTGCTGCGGACGCTCAAGGAAGTCGCGCCTCCAGCCTGCAGCGGAGACCCGGTGGTGGTCCTGCTGACGCCGGGCTCCCTCAACTCCGCCTACTACGAGCACAGCTACTTGGCAGACCTCATGGGCATCGAGCTCGTCGAGCCCGTGGACCTCTTCGTGGAGGACGGCCGGGTCTGGAAGAAGACCACCGCCGGGCCCAAGGCCGTGGATGTCATCTACCGGCGCATCGATGACGACTACCTGGATCCCCTGGCCTTCCGTCCCGACAGCCTGCTGGGCGTGCCCGGCCTCTTCCACGCCTACCGCTCCGGCGGTGTCACCCTCTGCTCGGCGCCCGGCGCCGGCATCGCCGATGACAAGGCGATCTACGTCTACGTCCCCGAGATGATCCGCTTCTACCTGGGCGAGGAGCCCATCCTCGCCAACATCCCCACCTGGCAGTGCGGCACCAAGGATGGCCTGGCCTATGTCCTGGAGCATCTCAGCGAGCTGGTGGCCAAGGAGGTGCACGGCTCCGGGGGCTATGGCATGCTCATCGGCCCCAAGTCCACGGCGGCGGAGATCGCGGCCTACGCCGACCGCATCCGGGCCAATCCGAGCGGCTTCATCGCGCAGCCCACCCTGGACCTGTCCACGGTCCCCACACTGGGGGAAGCTGGCGTGGTCCGGCGGCACGCGGACTTCCGACCCTACTGTCTGGTGGGCAAGCGTATGCGCCTGGTGGCGGGGGGGCTAACCCGCGTGGCCCTCACGGAAGGCTCCCTGGTGGTCAACTCGAGCCAGGGCGGCGGCGTCAAGGACACTTGGGTCTTAAGGGATTAGGGCCATGCTGAGCCGAACCGCCGACAACCTGTTCTGGATGGCCCGCTACCTGGAGCGCGCCGAGTGCACTGCCCGCCTGCTCACCATGGGCCAGCGCATGGCCGTGCTGCCGGGCTCGGCCTACCGCGACGAGTGGCGCTCGGTGCTGCGCGTCACCGGCTGCGAGTCCTTCCTGAAGGGGAGCGGACCGGTCTCCGAGGCGGATGTCGTCGGCATCCTGCTCCTCGATCCCGAGAACCCCGCCTCCATCCAGTCCTGCCTAGTGCGGGCCAGGGCCAACGGCCGGTCGGTGCGCACCAAGCTCACCCAGGAGATGTGGGAGGCGCTCAACATGAGCTGGCGCCACTTCGAGGGCTGCACGGTGGCCGACGCCCTCCAGGAACTGCCGGTGCACCTCGACTGGGTGAAGACGCGGGCCTCGGTATTCCGGGGCGCCATGGAGACCGGCATGATGCGCCACGCGGGCCACGACTTCGCCCGCATCGGCGGCGCCCTGGAGCGGGCCCAGATGACCCTGCGGCTGCTGGATGTGAAGTACTACGTCCTGCTCCCGGAGACGGACGTGGTCGGCGGCGGCCGCGACCACTACCAGTGGACCTCGGTGCTCCACGCCCTCTCCGGCATCCGGGCCTACCACCATGTCTACGGCGGTGTGCACACCCCGGCCCAGATCGTCGACTTCCTCATGGTGAACCGCACCTTCCCCCGCTCTGTGGCCTTCTGTGTGGACCAGATGCGCACCCACCTGGTGCGGCTGGCCAAGGAGCACGGCGCCCGCTCCAGCTGCAACGAGACCGCCGACGAGCTCTTCGCTTTGCTCAAGGCCGGCCGGAACGGGGTCTTCATCGAGCGGGGCCTGCACGAGTCCGTGCAACACTGCCTGTTGCTGACCAACCGCCTGGCCACCGAGATTGCCGACTCGTACCACTTCTAGGAAGACCATGGAACTCGCCGTCCGCCACCAGACGACCTACCGCTACGCGACGCCAGCCAACCAAGTCTCGCTGCTGCTGCGCCTGTACCCGGGTCAGCTGGACTGCCAGCAGCTCCGGTCCTGGGAGGTCACCGTGAACGGGACCCCGGTCACGGAGTTCCCGCTCAATGCCTTCGGGGACGGCGAAGGTTTCTACCACCGCCGGGGCGCCTTCAGCGAGATGGAGATCGTGGCCACGGGGACCGTGGCGACCCAGGAGCGCCACGGCATCGTCTCGGGATTTCTCCAGGAAGCCCCGCTGCCCATCTTCCTGAGGCAGACGCAGCTCACCCAGCCAGATGCGGCCATCCACGCCCTCGCCCGCTCCCTCGCCGAGTCGGAGCCCATCCCCCGCCTCCACGCCCTGTCGGCGCGGGTGCGCGAGGCCATCGCCTACGAGACCGGCATCACCACCGCCGCCACCTCCGCCGCCGAGGCCCTGGCCCAGGGCCGGGGGGTCTGCCAGGACCACACCCACCTCTTCGTGAGCGCCGCCCGCAGCCTGGGCATCCCCGCCCGCTACGTCAGCGGCTACCTGCTGGCCGACGAGGCCGGCCACGCCCTGCGGGAGACCCACGCCTGGGCCGAGGCCTGGGTGGACGGCCTGGGCTGGATCGGCTTCGACGCCACCAATGGACTCTGCGTGACAGAGCTGTATGTCCGTCTGTGCTCAGGACTTGACGCTCACGATGCCGCCCCGGTCCGGGGTTCGGTCTACGGCACCACCGAGATCGGAATCCAGGCTGATGTCATGATCTCTCTGGCGACCCCCAGCGGGTCCCAGCAGGTTCAACAGCAGCAGTGAGGATGACGAAAGGGCTGGTTCGATGACGTATTGTGTGGGCCTGCGGGTGGCCGAGGGGCTGGTGCTCCTGGCCGATACCCGGACCAATGCCGGGATGGACAATGTCTCCCGCTTCACCAAGATGGTCACCTTCGAGCAGACCGGGGAGCGGGTCATCGCCCTGCTCACGGCGGGGAACCTCTCCATCACCCAGGGCGTCATCGCCCGGCTCAAGCACGGGATCCAGAAGGGCGAGCGGGATCCAGCCTTCCGCTCGATCATGAACGTGGAGAGCATGTTCGAGGTGGCCGAGATCGTCGGCGCCGAGATGCGGCGCATGCAGGAGATCCATCGCGAGGCCATCCTCGAGCAGGGCACCGGGGCGGATGCCACGGTCCTGGTCGCGGGCCAGCGCAAGGGCGGCAAGCACCGGCTGTTCCTGATCTACTCGGCCGGGAACTTCATCCAGGCCACAGACGACACCCCCTACTTCCAGCTCGGCGAGCACAAGTACGGGAAGCCCATCCTGGACCGGGTCATCGGCCCGAACAGCTCCCTGGAAGAGTCCATGAAGGCGGTCTGCGTCTCCATGGACTCCACCATCCGCAGCAACCTCTCCGTGGGCATGCCCCTGGACCTGGCCGTGATCGAGAAGGACGCGCTCACGTTCCGGATCCACCGGCGCATCGAGCGCACCGACGCCCGCTTCTCCGCCATCTCCGATAGCTGGGCCAAGGCCCTCAGCCAGGGCTTCCAGGAGCTGCCGAACCTGCTGGAGCCCGAGGGGCCCTGAGGGCAGTCCGTAATCAGCGAAAGAGAAGAGACCCCTGGCTATCGGCGGAACGCCAAGGGAAAGGCATGACGCGCCACTTCAGCGCTCGGTGCGCACCTCAGCCACCAGGTCCAGGGGGAACTGCCGCCCTGCCAGGGCTTCATCCAGGCACCGCAGCACCAGACCCGACCGCAGAGGCGCCACGGCCAGCTCCGCCCGGGTGAGCCAGTGACAGGCGAAGATGGCCGGATCCTCCGGAGCCGCCACAACTCCAGCGGGGACGGTGCCTTTGAAGCACAGCCGGAAGTAGTCCCGCCCGTTGGCGGCCCGCAGCGGATAGATGCCCACCAGGGCCTCCGGCGTGAACTCCAGGCCGGTCTCTTCCCGGGTCTCGCGCACCACCGCGTCCAGCACGGACTCCCCCGGGTCCACATGGCCCGCGGGCTGGTTGATGACCCGGTGGGGGGACACTCCGTCGGTCTCCTCCACGAACAGGAAGCGGCCCTCCCGCTCGATGATGGCAGCCACCGTCAGGGCCCACATCAGGCGGGCAGGAAGAGCAGGAATCCGTTGGCGAAATAGACGAGCCCCACGACGCCCACCAGGAGCCCGAGGTAGTAGACGGGCTTCTTCTTCAACAGGGCGGCGATGGAGGACAGCAGGATGGCGATCTGAAGGAAGATTACCGCCAGACCGAAGGCCGCCCCGTGCTTCTGAGCCGAGGCCTTGGTGTCCTCGAAGCCCCGGGCCACCTTCTGGATCTCGGCCTTCTCGGAGTCGTACTTGATGACCTTCTTCTCGACATCGGCGAGGCTCTTCTCCAGAAGCGGCACGGCGGTGCGGGGTGCCAGCTCAAGCTCCCGCTTGAGGCGCATGGCCTCCACCTCATAGAGGTTCCCCTTGATGCCCTTGGCCTGGTAGTAGGCCCACTGGTCCGAGGCCTGGCTCTGGCTGAGCACGGCCTTGGTGGAGTGCCCGCCGCCCTTGAAGGTGGCCAGGGTCGCGCAGACGGCCAGGATCACGGTGGTCAGGGCCAACAGGTTCAGCCAACCTTCCTTCTTCTCTTCAGCCATGGAAATGAGTTCTCCTGGCCCTTAATTTACCATGCCCGGGCCTGCCCCTGGTTGACCCGACCCCTGCCTGGCCTATGGTTGGGGGTGGAGTCCGCCGGGATGTGCGTTGTCTGTCGCAGTCCTCCGCCGATACGTCGGATGTCCTGTCTTTTCTGACGGGCAGGTGTTGTCCGTTCCCCTGACACCCCGCGCAAGGGGCCTTCTGCGCGCTCCGCCTGGAACGCGTGGCGGGGTCCTGGGAGGTTTCCCATGCTCCATCGCAATGCGCTTTGCGTCGGGATCAACCAGTATCAGCATTTCCCTGCCGCGAACCTAAACGGCTGCGTCAATGACGCGCTGAACATGATGTCGCTGCTGAAGGAGGTGCTGGGCTTCGAGGATTCCGACATCACCCTGTTGACGGATCAGGCCGCCACCAAGCTCAACATCATGCACGAGCTTCGGCGCATGGTGGACGGTGCCCTCTCGGGCCGGTACAACCACCTGGTCTTCAGCTTCTCCGGCCACGGCACCCAAGTGCCTGACCTCAACCTTGACGAGTTCGACCGGGCTGACGAGGCCTTCTGCCCCTACGATCTGGCCCCCCTTGGCAGCCAGTGGGATCGGGATCACCTCATCGTGGACGACGAGTTGCACGACCTGCTGGTGCGACTGCCGTCCAGTATCCTGCTGGAGGTCTTCCTGGACACCTGCCACAGCGGCGCCGGCCTGAGGGCCGCAGACCTGCTCATGGACCGCAGGCCCCGCTACCTGCCCCCGCCCTCAGTAGAGGCCTTCCGCGACATTGAGTTCCGCCGCGCCCAGCCGGCCCACCAGAAGCTGCTGGAGAAGGGTCTCTCCCACCACATCCTCTGGACCGGCTGCAAGGAGAGCCAGACCGCCGCGGATGCATTCCTCCAGGGCGACTGGCACGGCGCCTTCACCTGGCACTTCTGCCGGGAGGCCCGGGCCAGCGGCAACCACCTGTCCCGCGCCAAGGTGCTGGCCAAGGTCCGCTCGGACCTCAGCGCAGGGCACTTCACCCAGACCCCTCAGCTGGACTGCGAGGCCGTCACCCGCCATGCGGTGATCAAGGCCATCGAGGTGCCGCCCAATGTGATGCCGCTGCCCACGGAGATGCCCAGCTAAGGAGCTGGAGCTGAAAATGGGTTGCCAAGATACAAGCACGGCGCCTCGCGGCGCCGTGCTATCTGAAACGCGTCGCGTTTCAGCAAAGGCTGAAAGCTAGTACCGGTACTGATCGGCCTTGTAGGGGCCTTCCACGGGGACGCTGATGTAGCTGGCCTGCTCGGGGCGCAGGGTGGTGAGCCGGGCATTGAGGGTCTGCAGCTGCAGACGCGCCACCTGCTCGTCCAGGTGCTTGGGCAGGGTGTAGACGCCCACGGCGTACTGACCCTGCTTGGTCCACAGCTCGATCTGGGCCAGGGTCTGGTTGGCGAAGGAGGAGGACATGACGTAGCTCGGGTGGCCCGTGCCACAGCCCAGGTTCACCAGCCGGCCCTTGGCCAGGAGGAGGATGCGGTGGCCGTCGGGGAAGATCACGTGGTCCACCTGGGGCTTGATCTGCTCCCACTGGTACTTCTCCAGGCTCGCCACATCGATCTCGCTGTCGAAGTGGCCGATGTTGCACACGATGGCGTTGTGCTTCATGCGGGCCATGTGGTCGTGGGTGATGACGCGGAGGTTGCCGGTGCAGGTGACGAAGATGTCGCCCTGGTCAGCGACCTCGTCCATGGTCACCACGCGGTAGCCCTCCATGGCCGCCTGCAGGGCGCAGATGGGATCGATCTCAGTCACCCACACCTGGGCGCTGAGGGCGCGCAGGGCCTGGGCGCTGCCCTTGCCCACATCGCCGTAGCCGCAGACCACCGCGATCTTGCCGGCGACCATGACGTCCGTGGCGCGCTTGATGGCGTCCACCAGGGACTCCCGGCAGCCGTAGAGGTTGTCGAACTTGCTCTTGGTGACGCTGTCATTGACGTTGATGGCGGGGAACCTCAGCTCGCCCTTCTTGGCCATCTCGTAGAGGCGGTGGACGCCGGTGGTGGTCTCTTCCGTCACGCCCAGCACCTTGGCCAGCTGGGCCGAGTACCAGCCCGGCTTCTCCGCGACGCGCTTGCGGATGGCGGCGAAGAGCACCGTGGCCTCCTCGCTGTCCGGGTGGTCGAGCACGCTGAGGTCCTGCTCGGCCCGGGCTCCCAGGTGCAGCAGCAGGGTGGCGTCGCCGCCGTCGTCGAGGATCATGTTGGCGCCGTCCGCGAAGTCGAAGATGCGGTGCGTGTAGTCCCAGTACTCGGGCAGAGTCTCGCCCTTGATGGCGAAGACCGGCGTGCCCCCCGCAGCGATGGCGGCGGCGGCGTGGTCCTGGGTGCTGTAGATGTTGCAGCTGGCCCAGCGGACCTCGGCGCCCAGGGCGTTCAGGGTCTCGATGAGCACCGCAGTCTGGATGGTCATGTGCAGCGAGCCCGCGATGCGCGCGCCCTTCAGGGGCTGCTGGGCAGCGTACTGCTCGCGGATGGCCATGAGCGCGGGCATCTCACCCTCGGCGATGGCCATTTCCTTGCGGCCCCAGGGGGCGAGGGAGAGATCGGCGACGGTGAAGTCGGCGGCGGTGACGGTCATGAGGACCTCCTCGAAAAGCCGGTACGGCAAGGTGACTCCACCTCTTCGTCCCAGTTCAGGGTTGAGGTGAGCGCCGTTCCTGGAGGGAAGTATCCGAGCCTGAGATCCCGCGCAGCCAATCTGCCGGGTCCTGCAGCGCTCCTCGGACCCGATCAGAATAATCGGTCCTGACCGGGATGTCCGATGGGTTTTTCAGGGGCCTGAGGGGTGTCATGTTGTCATTTTTTCTATCGAAAAAATGACAAATCATAAAAGCATAAATAACTAAAGTTGGGTCTCTGTCATTGGATTTTGTCTTTTTTTAATTACATGAATTTGCCACAGGCAAATTCATCCATAACGGCCCCAACAGTTACGACTTGGCACAACCCTCGATGGACCTGGACTGCCTGAAAGGAGGCAACCATGTCCAACCTCTTCATCTCCACGGCCCTGGCGCTCGCCCTGGCCCTCCCCCTCGGCGCCGCCACCGTGCGGAGCCCCCGGGCCCCCCAGCGGCCCGTGAACCTCAACACCGCCACGGTCACCGAGCTGATGCAGCTGCCCCGCATCGGCCAGAAGACCGCCGAGCGCATCCTCGCCTTCCGGAAGCAGCATGGCGGCTTCCAGCGGCCCGAGGAACTCATGAACGTCAAGGGCATCGGCGAGAAGTCCTACGCCAAGCTGAAGCCCTTCCTGGCGCTCTCCGCACCCACTGCTACCGCGAAGAAGTAGGAGGCGGACATGCGCACCCCTCCCGGCTGCCGAAGGTCCGCCCAGCGGGGTTCCTCCCTACTGGAAGTCTCCCTGGTCATGGCCATGGCCGCAATCCTGATGGCCGTGGGCACCGCCCTCTGGGACACGGACCCGGTGGACCTCATCGCCGCCCAGCGGGAGATCCGCAGCAGCCTGGAGGAGGCCTTCATCCTGGCCCGGGCCCGGGGCACCGACGTCAAGGTGGCCCTGGGCGCGGCCAGCGGCGCGGGTGAGCACCTGCCCGTGCAGCTCAGCCGCAAGGTGAAGTGGGGCAAGCCCGCCCACATCCCCCTGCCGCCAGACATGGACACGCCCGTGGTGGCCGCCAGCACCGGCGAGGCCCATCCCGTCATCACCGTCACCCCCCGCCACACAACCCTCGCCAGCGCCTGGTTCCTCAACAACGGCAAAGAGGCGCTCTGCATGCGCCTCTCCGGGAACGGGCACCTGCAGGTGCTGCGCTGGCGCCAGGACCGCCTGAAGTGGACGAGGGTGTGATGGCTCTCTCGGCTGCCACCCTCCCGCAGTGCGTCCGGGCGCTCGCCGCGCTGCTGCTGCCCGCGCCCCTGAGCCCGCCCCTGCGTGCCGCGCGCAGCGAGCTGCACCGCACGCTCGGGCTCGCCTTCAAGTTGGCCGCCACCCACCACCAGCCGGTGAGGCTGGAGCCCTGCGGAGAAGTCGCGAGGGGGCGAGTCACCCTGCAGCTGCCGCCGGACGTGCTCTGGGGCCGCCCCCCGGCAACCCCGCTGCCGCCCAACCTGGTGGGCAGCGGCTGGGCGAGCGGCTTCCCCCACCCCATCCTCGTCATGCCCCAGCGCCGGGCCGTGGCGAACGTCTGGTTCCTGCACCACGGCCGCGAGGCGCTCTGCCTGCAGCTGCGGCTGTCCGGCGCTGTGGAGCTGCTGCGCTTCCGGCCCGGGCTGGGGGCCTGGGTCAGCTGCTGAAAGGAGACTCCATGCGCATCCTCGACCTCTCTCCGGACCAGCGCCCCCGCGAGCGCCTGCTGGCGGGTCTCGGCGAGACCCTGGCCGACGCGGAGCTGCTGGCCCTGCTCTGGGGCACGGGCCGCCGGGGCCAGAGCGCCGTGGAGCTGGCCCAGTCCGTCCTCGGCCGCACCGGCGGGCTGGCGGGCCTCCTGGCCCTGGGCCTCAGCGACTGGCTGGAGCAGCCGGGCCTCGGCCCCGCCAAGGCCGGTCAGCTGTGGGCGGCCCTGGAGCTGATGCGGCGCGGCCAGCGCAGCGCGGAGCGGCCCCGCATCACCAGTCCCCGGGCCGCCGGCGACTACCTGCTGCCCCGCTGCCAGGGCTGGACCGAGGAGCGCTTCGGCCTGCTGGCCCTCAACGCCAAGGGCGACCTGCTGGCCGAGCGCATCCTCAGCCAGGGCACCGCCACGGCCACGCTCATCAGCCCCCGCGAGTTCTTCCGGGAGGCGCTGCGCTACGGGGCGTCCACCGCCCTGGCCTACCACAACCACCCCAGCGGCGACCCCACGCCCAGCCGCGAGGACATCCAGCTCACGCGCCGCCTGCAGGCCGCCGGCGAGTCCCTGGGCGTCCCCCTGGCGGACCACCTCATCCTCGGCCAGGGCCGCTACCACAGCTTCCGCGCCGCCGAGGGCTGGGACGCGAGGGGCTAAGAGGTGGTAACAAAACCCACGTAGCCGTGGGGTTTTGTTACCACCTCTAATATCCAGGTAGAGTCAACGGGCGAGGAGCCGACCCCGATGCCACTGACAACCTGGGCCACCGACTACGTGCACCTGGTGCTCGCCACCGGGCGCCACGACCCGAACTTCGTGGACGCCTACTACGGACCGCCCGCCTGGAAGACCGCCGCCGAGGCCGGGGAGCCCCGGCCCCTGCCGACCCTGCGGGCCGAAGCGGAACGACTCCTCGCGGGCCTCCAGGCGGCCCAGACCGGGCTGGATGACACGGTGCGCCGCGACTACCTCCGGGGCCAGCTCGGCGCCGTGGCGGCCCACCTGGCGCGGCTGGCGGGCCAGGCCTTCACCTTTGACGACGAGGCCGAGGCCCTCTACCAGGTGCGGCCCCCGGTGACACCGGAGGCCGACTTCGAGGCGGCCCTGACCCGCCTGGACCAGCTGCTCCCGGGACCCGGCCCCGTGCAGGACCGCTACCAGCGGGCGCGAGAGCGGGTCATCGTGCCCACGGTGCGCGTGGACGCCGTGTTCCAGGCCGCCATCCGCGAGGCCCGGGAGCGCACTCGCCAGCATGCCACCCTGCCCGCCTCGGACCACTTCCGCGTGGAATACGTCCGGGACAAGGCCTGGTCCGCCTACAACTGGTACCAGGGCGGCGGCACCTCGGTGATCCAGGTGAACCTGGACCTGCCCATCACCATCGACCGGGCCCTGGACTTGGCCGCCCACGAAGGCTACCCGGGCCACCACGTCTACAACGCCCTGCTGGAGCAGCGCTTCGCGCAGGAGCGCGGCTGGGTGGAGTTCACGGTCTATCCGCTGTTCTCGCCCCAGTCCCTCATCGCCGAGGGCACCGCCAACTTCGGCATCGAGGTGGCCTTCCCCGGCGAGGAGCGGCTGGCCTTCGAGCGCGACGTGCTCTTTCCCCTGGCGGGCCTCGACCCGCAGGACGCGGCCTTCTGGGCACGGGTGCAGGCGGAGCTGAAGCTACTGGCCTTCGCCGACAACGAGGCCGCCCGCGGCTACCTGGATGGCCGCCTCGACCGCGCCCAGGCGGAGGCATACCTCATGACGTATTCCCTGCGCACGGCGGCCCAGGCCGCCCAGCGGCTGCGCTTCATCGAGACCTACCGCAGCTACGTCCTCAACTACAACCTGGGCGAGGCGCGGGTCCGCGACTGGGTGAACCGCCAGGGCGGCACCGCGGACCAGCCAACGCGTCGCTGGGCGGTCTTCATCGAGCTCATCTCCAGCCCGCAGCTGCCCCAAGCCCTGGGGTTCTAGGCGCGGCGCATCAGGGCGCCCGCCAGGGCCTCCATGAGCTGGGCACTGCGGGACAGGCGGCCCGCTTCGTCGGCCAGGGCCCGGGCAGCGGCAGCCTCGAGGTGCAGGGGCTCCGGCAACCCGGCTGCGGCCCAGAAGCCGTAGCGGCTGGCCAGCAGCTCGCTGGTAAGACCCTCTACCAGCTCCGCGGCCAGGCGGTAGTCCGTGCGGGTCACCAGGCGGATCCAGTGGGAGGACAGCTTCGGCGTCACGAAGGGCACGCGCAGCAGGATGGGCTTCCGGCCCATGAGGGCGGCGCTGCGCTGCAGGATCTCCACGCCCGACAGGGCCTCGGGACCCGGCAGGTCCCAGAGGTCGCTGCCCGCCAGGGGCAGGCGGGTCGCGCGGACCAGGGCGGCCACCACGTCATCCACGGCGACCGGCTCGCTGCGGTGATCCAGCCAGGCCGGCAGCACCATGGCCGGCAGCCGCGCGGCCAGGTCCCGCACGATGGTCCAGGAGGCGCTCCCGGCGCCCACGATCATGCCCGCCCGCAGCTCCAGGCAGGGCACCGGCCCGGCCCGCAGGGCCTTACCCGTCTCCAGGCGGGCCCGGAGGTGCGCCGAGGGTGGCCCGGCGGGCGCGACCCCGCCCAGGTAGACGATGCGCTCCACCCCGGCGCGGGCCGCGGCCCGGGAGAACCGCTCCGCCGTGGCGAGCTCCCGCTCGACCCAGTCCGGGTGCAGCTCCCCCATGCCGTGGATCAGGTAGAAGGCCACCCGGCAGCCGTCCATGGCCCGGGCCAGGGCTTCGCCATCCTCCGCGTCGCCAGCCACCCAGTCGCGCTCCGGTGAGGCCCGCCGGGCCACCTCAGGGCGCCGCGTCAGGCACCGCACCCCCCAACCATCCTCCCGCAGGGAAGCGAAGACCCGGTTGCCGATGAACCCCGTCGCACCCGTGAGCAGCAGCTGTTCCGTCATAGTCATCAGGCTGACCGTAGGCGGCAGAATACGCCAGGGCTTAAGCGGGGATGAGGATGGACCCCCACCTGGGGCTCAAGAGGACGACTGGGCTTCGGTGGGGTCCAGGACCTGTTCCTACTTGAGGCCAAAGAGGGGGGCGATGGTCAGGCCGATCAGGGACGCCATCAGGCAGAGCTGACCCCAGGGGTGTGCCTCGTGCCCTGGCAGCGCGTCATGAACGCGAACCGTCCGGGCCCGGGCCTTGGCCCAGCAGTCAGTGAAGGGAGTCTCGGTCTCACAGATGCTGTGGCTCAGTCCTTAACGATCATGTCTGGTTTGAGAATTTTTTCGGCGTAGGTCATTTTCGCTTTCCAGCTCTCAAACTCCTTGGCTCCGGCCTCCTCCGAGACAGGCTCCAGCTTGCCGTGCCCCTTCAGGATTCCAGCCCTGATTCCCACGCGGAAATAGTAAGTCTTCCCAGACTCCGTGGGGAACGTGAGAGCTTCATCCTTGTTGTCCGCATAGATCAGGTGGTCTCCCGCCGGCACCGCCACCTTCAGGTAAGACCCGCTGCTGATCCAGGCCACTTCAACGTCATCCACATACAGGGATGGGCGGAGCCCGCCTCCCATGAAGCGGCTCTCCCGGTAGAAGAACAAGATGGCCTTGGCCTCGGCTGGGACGGCCACAGGGTTCTCTGGCGAGCTGGGTTTCGGATCGGCAACCGGTGGAGTCTGAGGCTGGACCGAGGGGGCCGGAGCAGGTTCCTGGGGCGGCTTCCCGGAGGGGTCTGTCTGCGGAACAGGGGGGGTGGGCGGAGCGGGCGGAGGGGTCTGGGCGGCCAAGCCCAGGGAGACCAGGATGGCCAGCAGGGTCTTCGAGGAACTCATGATGCCCTCCTTGAAGCGGTTGGGATGGGGATGGAATATAGCTCTATTTGCATCGTCAAACCAGACCGAATAGTATTCAGCCGATATCCCCGTACCGCCTCAGTCTGGCAGCAGGAGTCCCCGTGCTGAACCTGCGAGTCTGCATCCTCTGCCTGATCCTGGTTTCGATGCCGATGGCGGCCCAGGAGCCCCCATCCCAGCCACCAGCGCCCCAGACCACGGTGGTCGCCGCTCCCGGGCCGACCCCTGCGCCGCCTGCTCCAGTCCCTGCCCAGCCCACGCCTGCACCCGCTGCAACCATGACCCCCACCTTCCGGGTCCTGGATGACGGACAACTCCAGGAGTCCTGGTTTGGTGTGCCCGTGGCGTTCTCGACCCAGGACAACTTCGACTTCATCTGGATCAAACCAGGGCTGAACCTGGTGGGGCGACAAATCTGGGTCCGGAGCTGGGATAAGCCCGTAGCCCTCAAGGCGGGACGGGACGAGAAGGATTTCAAGCAGGCCGCAGAGCTCACCTACATGTTCCCTCTCATCCTGAGGAACACCCTAGGCCCGGCCCTGGGCTCCCGTGTGAAGCTATCGGGCAGCAAGGGTGAATTCATGCTCGTCGGCCGACTCGTCGATTCCAACGCCGGGTCCATGAACGCCAAGTTCTTTGTCTGGATGGGGGCCGGCAGCTCCACTGCAACCTGGGATATGAAGCTGGTTGATGCCATCTCCGGCGAGCTGGTCCTGGCGGTTCACCATCGCGCTGTCAGCGGCTCAGCCTTGACCGAAGTCCAGGACAAGATCGAGAAGTGGTGCCGAAGATTCGCCCAACACCTCAGCGAGGCCGCGATCCACTGAGGCGCATGCCGGGCCCAGGGACCGATTCAGCCGCCCCGGACGCAGCCCGTGGCCCGTCCCACCGCTAATCGATGATGAAAAGTCTGGCGCCCACAGGCGTGGAGGAGCGGTGCGGTTCGGCGTTGTCGGCAACCTGGTAGCTCATGCCTGGCCTGAGCAGGAACGTGCGGCCATCCTGGAGCTCCGTGTGCAGCTCACCTTCCAGGCAGAGCAGGATGTGGCCTTTGGTGCACCAGTGATCCGCGACGTAGCCAGGGCTGTAGTCCACCCTCCGGACCCGGATCGCACCGAAGTGGCAGGTGCGCCAGGTGGCCACCCCGGTCTCGCCAAGGTGCTGCGTGGGTTCCACGGAGGACCAGTCCGTGGTGCCGAAGGGGATGCCCGTCATTTCCACGAAGGTCTCCTTTGGCGGAGGGTGAGGGATCCCCCCCGCCATCAAAAGAAGCCGCCAGAAGGCGGCTTCAGTTGGCGGAGAGAGGG
>CAIPAY010000264.1 GCA_903863195.1 uncultured Holophagaceae bacterium | reverse complement strand
TCGACAAGGATGCCGTAGCCGAGACCCTGGCCTTCTCCGCCGACCAGTTCATCCACCTGACCGGGAAGCTGGACCTGCGGGTGGCGCTCTGCGCCCTGAACCCTCATGCGGGCGAGCAGGGCGCCTTCGGCGATGAGGAGCGCCTGCTGGACGAGTCCATCATCCAGGCCGAGGCGGCCTTCATGTCCTTCCCCTCCGCGGTGGAGGGTCCCTACCCCGACGCCAGCTCCCCCTTCCGCTTCGGAGCCGCCCCGTCAGGCTGGGCGGTGTTCCCGCACGAGCAGGCCCCCCGCCACCTGCCCCCGGGCCAGCGTGGCCTGGAGGTGCTCGCCACCGGCCTGCCGCCGGCGCCGCTTCGGCCTGCGCCGCTGTTCTTCGGCCCCCTGCCCTCGGACAGTGTGTTCCAGCGCGCGGCCAGGGGCGAGTTCGACCTGGTGGTGGCCCTCTACCATGACCAGGGCCTCATCCCCGTGAAGCTGCTGGAGCCGGAGCGCGCCGTCAACCTGACCCTGGGCCTGCCCTTCATCCGCACCAGTCCCGACCACGGCACGGCCTTCGACAAGGCGGGCAAGTGGATCGCGGACGGGCGCAACTTCCAGGAAGCCACGGCCCTGGCGGTCCGCCTCGCCGGGCGCGTCCGCCACCAGGGGCATACCCCGTCCTCGCCGGTGGATCCGGAAGGCGACCCCGGCCTGATGTAGGCTGGTGGGGGAGGCAGCATGTCCACAGTGGCAGTGATTCTGGCGGCGGGACTGGGGACGCGGATGAAGTCGCGGCTGCCCAAGGTGCTTCACCCGATCCTGGGCGACCCTTCCCTGCTGTGGGTCCTGCGGGCCCTGCCCCCGGGCCTGAGCGCTGCTGTGCTCGTGGTCCACCACGGCAAGGAGGCCGTGCTCGCCGCCGTTGAGCGCTGGCAGCGGGCTGGCCTGCTGCCCTGCCCGGTCAGTGCGGTGGACCAGGGGGAGCCCCTGGGCACCGGCCACGCCCTACAGATCTGCATCCCTGAACTAGACCGCCTGGGAGCGACCCGGGTGGCCATCCTGTGCGGCGACGTGCCACTCACCACACCGGCCACCGTGGCCCGGCTCTGTGCTGCCGAGGCCCTGATGCTGGCCATGGACCTGCCCAATCCCGGTTCCTACGGCCGCGTGCTCCAGCAGCCGGACGGCCGCCTCGCGGGCATCGTGGAGGCCAAGGATGCCACCCCCGAGCAGTTGGCCGTGCGGCGCGTGAACGGCGGCGCCTACGCCCTGCCCTGGCCCGCCCTCCGCACGGCCCTCCAGGGGCTGCGGAACGACAACGCCCAGAGGGAGTACTACCTCACCGATGCCGTCGCCGCCGTGGCCCAGCAGCTGCCCGTGGCCGTGGAGGTCTGCGCCCCAGAGGAACTGGCGGGCATGAACTCCCGCCTGGACCAGGCCGAGCTGCAGGCCGCCGCCCAGCGACGGATCCAGCGGTACTGGATGACCGAAGGCGTCACCTACCTCCATCCGGACAGCACCCTGGTCGGTCCTCGGGTGCTCCTCAGCATGGATGTTCTGCTGGAACCCGGCGTCCGGCTTGAGGGCGCGGTCACCATCGGCGAAGGCTGCTGCATCGGCCAGGGCACCGTGATCAGCGACGCCACCCTGGCCGCTGGCGTGCTGGTACGACCCTACTGCGTCATCGAGCACGCCGTGGTGGGCGCCGACGCCAAGATCGGCCCCTTCTCCCGCCTCCGCGAGGGCACCGACCTGGCCGAGGGCGTCCATGTGGGCAACTTCGTGGAGACCAAGAAAGCCCGCCTCCACCGTGGTGCCAAGGCCAACCACCTGGCCTACCTGGGTGACACCGAGATCGGCGAGGGCACCAACATCGGCGCCGGCGTCATCACCTGCAACTACGACGGGGTGAACAAGCACCGCACCACCATTGGCCGGAACGTCTTCGTCGGATCCGACACCCAACTGGTAGCCCCGGTGGTGATCGGGGACGGCGCGCTCATTGGCGCCGGTAGCACCATCACCAAGGATGTCCCCGCCGACGCCCTCACCCTCAGCCGCACCCCCCAGACCATCCGCGAGGGGGGCGCCACCAAGCTGAGGCTCCGCCAGAAGAAGGGGTCTGGAGTAAGCTAGTCCTTTACCTTCGGAGCCCCATGGTCCTGACTTTCTTCGACAAGGCCGGCGCAGGTGTGCTGAGGGCCCTGGACACGGCCGGTGATTTCGCGGTACTCGCCGGGCGGACCTTTGCGGCCATCTTCAAGCGGCCCTTCGATGTGCAGAACCTGTTCCGCCAGTTCCAGGCGGTGGGCATCAACTCGCTGCCCGTGGTGATCCTCACCAGCCTGGCCGTGAGCATGGTGTTCGCAGTGCAGCTGGCCTTCGGCTTCAAGCAGTTCCAGGCAGAAGGCCTGGCCTCCCAGGTCGAGGGTCTGGCCGTGATGCGGGAGCTGGCGCCGGTCATCACCGGGCTCATGCTCTCGGGCCGCGTGGGCAGTGCCATGGCCGCGGAGCTCGGCACCATGCAGGTCACGGAGCAGATCGACGCCCTGGAGTGCCTGGCCACGGACCCCATCCACTACCTGTTCGTGCCGCGCCTGCTGGCCTCGGTGGTCATGCTGCCCATCCTCACGGCCGTCTCGGTCTATGTGGGCTACTGGGGCGGCTACCTCATCCTCGTGGGCGTGGAAGGCCAGAGCGCCTATGTCTTCGGCAACGAGTTCTACAAGCTGCTGGCCTTTCGGGATCTGCGCATCGCCCTCTACAAGGCCTTTGTGTTCGGAATGATCATCGCGCTGGTGGGCTGCTGGAAGGGCTACCGCACCCAGGGAGGCGCCGAGGGCGTAGGCAACGCCCCCACCAGCAGCGTGGTGACCAGCAGCCTCTGGATCCTCATCTCGGACTTCTTCCTCACCAAATTGCTGCTGGTGTGACGACATGCCCGTGATCGACGTCGTCAACCTTTCCAAGGCCTTCGGGCCGAAGGTCGTCCTCTCCGACGTCAACCTCTCCGTGGAAGAGGGCGAGAGCCTCGTGGTCCTGGGCGGCTCCGGCACGGGCAAGACCGTGCTGCTGCGCAACATCATGGGCCTGCTCACACCCGACTCGGGCCATGTGGCCGTCGAGGGCAAGATCATCGGGCAGCTCAGCCGCGACGAGCTGTTCCAGGTTCGGCAGAGCATCGGCATGTGCTTCCAGATGGCCGCGCTGTTCGACTCCATGACCGTCTTCGAGAACGTCGCCTTCGGCCTGCGCCGGCACCAGAAGATGACCGAGGGGCAGATCCAGGCCCGGGTGGAGGAGTGCCTCTCCCTGGTGGGCATGAAGGGCACCGACAAGCTCAAGCCCGCGGAGCTCTCCGGCGGCATGAAGCGCCGCGTGGGCTTCGCCCGGGCCATCGCCCTGAAGCCCAAGATCCTCCTCTTCGACGAGCCCACGACAGGTCTTGATCCCGTCATGACCGATGTGATCGGCCGGGTCATCCTGGACCTCAAGCACGAGCTGGGCGTCACCACCATCACCATCACCCACGACCTGAAATCGGCCTTCATCATCGCGGACCGCATCGCGCTCCTGTTCCGCGGCGAGTGCATCGCCTGCCAGCCCCCCGCCGAGTTCCGGGACAATCCTCACCCCGTCGTGCAGCAGTTTCTCCGCGGCGACGCCGACGGTCCCTTCCTGCAGGACCCCCCACCCCCCAAGCGTAAGGAGGCCCACGCATGAAGCTCGAGACCCGCGTTGGCATGTTCTTCACTGCAGGCATCGCCGTCATCGGCTTCCTGATCTTCCGCACCGAGAAGCTGGAGTTTGTCGGCAAGTCTGACCAGGCCGCGGTCTACACCTACTTCGACCAGGTGGCCGGCCTGAACCAGCAGAGCGCCGTGCGCGTGGCCGGCGTGAAGGTGGGCGAAGTCCGCAGCATCGTCCTGGACGGGTCCAAAGCGAAGGTCCTGCTGCACCTGTCGAACGCCATTCCCCTCTATGGAGACGCGGTGGTGTCCCTGGGGTCCATCGGCATCCTTGGTGAGAAGTTCATCGACCTGGATCCCGGCCACGTCACCAAGGGTTCCTTTCCCCCCAACCAGCCCCTGCCCAGCAAGGCCGGCGTCAGCCTCGACAACCTCATGGAGACGATGGCGGACATCGGCAAGAACGTGAAGGGCATCACCCAGGCCCTGAACGAGTCCATCGGTGGCGAGCAGGGTCGGCAGAAGCTCGATGAGATCGTGGACAACATCCGCGTGTTGACCGCGGAGTTCCGCGGCATGGCGCAGGAGAACCACGGCGCCATCAACCACACCATGGCCAACGTAGAGGCCATCAGCGCCGACCTGCGCGACAAGCTGCCCAAGCTGGCCCAGCAGTTCGAGGCCGTTGGCAGGAACCTGAACGCGATCCTCGAGGAGAACCGGCCCGAGCTGAAGGGTGCGATGGGCGATGTGCGCAAGCTGGCCCAGAGCTTCCAGGGCACCGCCGAGAACCTGAAGGTCCTCACCGCCCGCATGAACAATGGTGAGGGCACCATCGGCAAGCTGCTCAACGACGAGACCACCATCAAGAAGATCAACGAAGCCGTGGACAATGTGAACAGCATGCTCGGCGGCTTCAACAAG
>CAIPAY010000263.1 GCA_903863195.1 uncultured Holophagaceae bacterium | reverse complement strand
CCTACTTGTAGATCCCGCAGCCGACGATCTTGCCGTCCAGGGGCTCGACGTAGCTGGTCTTCTGCATGACCTTGCCGGTCTTGGGGTTGGGATACTTGTAGTCCACCCAGCCGCCCTTGCCGAGGCCGGTCTGGACGATCTCCTGGATGAAGAACTTGCCGTCTGGGTCCTTGGCGTTGATCCGGTTCACGCCCACCAGGCTGCCCTGGAAGCCGATGGCGATGCAGGTGCCCTTGTCGTCGTAGACGAAGACATAGAGGTCGTCACCGCTCTGGACGTGGTACTTGCCCTGGCCGTTGTTGACCTCCTTCAGGAGAGCCGGCAGGCCGTTTGCCTTGCCGAAGGCGACGGCATCCTTCACCAGGGCCTTGGCCGCAGCCGCGTGGTCCTGAGCAGACAGACCCGTTGTCAGGCAGAGCAGGGCCGGGACGAGGAGCGTGCGCATGTTCATGGGACCTCCTGGGATGGTGGTCCTACTTCATCGACGACGAGAGGAGGGTTGCTTAGTTCCAGTGGCCAGCACCCCAGCTCCAAACCGGCTTGCCGTTATCCTCGTCCATCCCTTTGATCCCCGTCAAAATCACTTGTGTTAGGGGATTGTGTAGCTGAACGCCACGCTGCCGCTGACCTTGCCGGGGCTCTCGTCTGCGGGCAGCCAGGTGCGGACGTAGTCCACCTTCACGCCGCTGGGGCCCACGCTGACCCGGGTGTAGCCGGTATTGGGGAGCTTGTCCCCGCTGAGGTAGGCATCCGAGTTGAAGAGCGAGTAGTTGGGATCCGCGGGCTCCGAGAGGGTCTGGTAGGTGACGCCGTCCTGCTGCTGGCGCACCCAGATGTGGTCGTGGCCCTGGAAGAAGATGGTCACCTTGTTGGCGGCCATGAGCTGGTGGATGGGGGAGGGCCAGGTGGGCCGGTTGGCGGTGAAGCCCCAGCTGCCGTTGGCGTTGCCGCCGCCCCACTCGTAGAGGCCCGCCACCTCGATGCCGCCGCGCTGGGTGCCCAGCACGTGGTGCGCGAAGACGAACTTGTACTTGGCGCGGCTCTGCTCCAGGGTGGTCTTGAGCCACTGATACTGGATGTCCCCGTGGGTGATGTCCCAGAGGTTGCTGCGCTTGGCGCCGCCGCCGAAGGGGTCGTCCACGCAGACCGGCGAGCCCCAGTAGGGGTCGATCACCACAAACAGCGCGTCACCCCAGGTCCAGGCGAAGGTGTTGCGCAGCAGGCCGATGTTGGGTACCACCTCGGGATTGCCGGTGTAGAAGCCATCGGGCGCCGGCTGCGAGTAGTGGCGGTTCCGGGCGTTCTGGGCCCACACCGCAACGTTGTTGGGGGTGCCGTCCAGCAGGTAGCGCGCCGCCTGCTCGTGGTTGCCGTTCACCAGGAACACCGGGGCTGAGCGGCCGATGATCCCGAGGTAGGGCCGCTGGAGGGTGTAGCGCTCTGTCACCAGGGCGGGGCCGATGGTGGCGGGATCCAGGGTGTCCACACTGAAGTCGTCGCCCAGGAGGAGGTAGAAGTCTGGCCGGTCCGCGGCGGCGGTCTGGAGGGTGCGCTGGTAGAGGGCCGCATCGAACTGGGTCTTGAGTCGCTCCGGGTGGCTGTCGCCCTGGAGGCAGAAGGTGAAGGCGCTCCCCGCGGGGCGGGCCGTGTGGAAGCTGCACGCCTCGCCTGCGGAGGCGCTGCCGGTGCTGGCCTGGTAGTAGAGGCGGTAGGTGTATTGGGTGTCCGGGCTGAGGCCGTCCAGGCTGAGCTCCAGGGGCGTGGCGGCCACCAGGGTCGCGGCGGGGCTCTGCCGAGTGGAGGTCCCGGAGGCGGTGCCGTAGACCAGGAAGACCGTGCCGCTCTGGCTCGGCGAGAAGACGTTGACCTTGATGGAGGTATCGGTGGGGCTGCCCAGCACCACGTTGCCCGTGAAGGCTGTGCCGGGGGCGCCCGCCCCCACCGTGAGGGTGCGGCTGGCCGTGGTGGCCCCGGCGGCGTTGGCGGCCTGCAGGGTCACGGTGAAGGTGCCGGCGGCCAGGTAGGCGTGGGTGGGGCTCTGCAGGGTGCTGGTGGCGCCGTCACCGAAGGTCCAGGTCCAGGCCGTGGGGCCGCCGGTGCTGGTGTCGGTGAAGGCCAGGGACTGCCCCACCACGGGGCTGCCCGGAGGCGCGGAAAAGGCCGCTACCGGGGCGATGGCCGTGGCGGTGGGCGGCGCGGAGCTGCCGGAGGACTGGCAGGCCAGGATGACCAGGGTGCCCGCGAGCAGCGCCGGCAGCAGCAGGGGGTGGAGGTCGCGGGCTGCTTTCATCGGGCCCGGGTCTTGAGGGGCGCCGCCACGGTCCAGGTATCGTCCACGGAGCCGTTCTTCAGCGTGACGGTCTCGGCGGCGGGCAGCCAGGTGCGGACGTATTGGGCCGTCACCTTGTCCGGCGCCACGGTCACCCGCAGGTGGCCGCTGCTGCTGAGGATGGTGCCTGCCATGTAGTGGTAGGCGGCAGCCAGGGTGGCGCCGCTCTGGCTGTTGACGGCGCTGGGCTGGGGCACCTCCTGGTAGACGATGCCGTCCAGGTCCTGCTTGGCGTAGAGGTGGTCGTGGCCGTGAAAGACGGCAGTGACGCCCGTGCGCACCAGGAGGGTGTGGATGGGCTCGCTCCAGGTGGGGCGCCTGGTGGCGTAGCCCGCGGTGCCGTCGGCGTTCTTCCCGCCCCACTCGTAGAAGGGCGCCGCCTCGATGCCGCCGCGCATCTGGCCGTCGAGGCCGCCCACCAGGTTGTGGATGAAGATGAACTTGTACTTCGCGGGGCTGCCCGTGAGCGTCTGCTGGAGCCAGGCGTACTGCCGGTCCCCCAGGGTGAGGTTCCAGCCATCGGAGCCTGGCTGCTTCGCGGTGTTCCAGAAGGGATCCAGCACCACGAAGAGGGCGTCGCCCCAGGTCCAGGCGTACCAGGAGGCCCGCTTGCCCACAAAGGG
>CAIPAY010000262.1 GCA_903863195.1 uncultured Holophagaceae bacterium | reverse complement strand
GGGCAGGTCGCGGACTTGTGCCAACTCCCCGGGCGCTTGAGCTGCGCGAACGCGTCAGTCAACTGGTGCAGGACACCGAAGCAGTTCTGCGCCCTGCCGAGGCACCCAACCTCAAACAGCTCGTTCGAACCTTCGTGCTGCGGACGAGCGATGGCTTCGTGGAAAACTTTGGGCCCGGCCTTATCGCTCGCGTGGCTGAGGAAGCCCCCGGTGTGCGGTTGCACTTCGTACAGAAGCTGGATAACAAAGACAGCGCCCTCCTTCGCGATGGGACCGTGGATCTGGAAACAGGCGTAGTAAGGAGCACGTCGGGCCCGGAAGTCCGGGTGCAGGCGTTATTCAGTGACCGGTTCATCGGCGTGGTGCGAACGGGGCACGCGCTGAGTCAGGGCAAGATCACGCCCGCCCGCTATGCCGCCGGCAGGCACATCTACGTCTCGCGACTGGGAGACGACAAGGGGCCGATGGATGAAGCCTTGAGCTCGCTTGGTCTGGAACGAGAGATCGTCACCATCGTCAACGGCTTTTCGACCGCCCTGGCCCTGGCCCGGGCCTCTGACCTGATCGCCAGCGTGCCGGAACGGCATACTGGGAACTTGCGGTCAGGAATGCATAGCTTCCCCCTTCCGGTCCCTACGCCTGCGTTCACGGTTTCGCTGCTCTGGCACCCGAGAATGCACGCCGACCCGGCGCATCGCTGGCTGCGTGGCCTCGTTCAGGAGATCTGCGCCGCGAGCCACTGAGGTGGTAGGCCTCCGGTCAGGGCCCGACGGAGTGAGCCATTCCGAGGGGAGCCGGACGGCCGAAGGGGAGAATCCATTGTCGTTGCCGAGAGATTGTAGTCGACACTGGCCCCAGAGCCACCGCCGCCGATTTGATCCATTAATTTCATATATAGCATTTATTCTGGCAGTGTCGGAACTGGCCATTCCGCTGCCTTGTCAGGGGAGCCGCTTCTCGTAGCACCGGAAGCGCAAGCCGGGCCTGAACCCAAGGCCGATTTCGCCTGCGAAGGAATACCCAAGCTTCGGGAATAGCTTCTGGGTGGCTTCGTTCTGGGAGTTTGTGTCCAGCCGCAGCACCAGGATCTTGCGCTCCAGGGCCACGGCCTCGGCTTGGCGCATCATCGCCGCGGCCACCCCTCTCCCCTGGAAGTCCGGATCCACAGCCAATCGGTGGACCACCACAGCCCTTTCAGTGAGGTTCCAGCCGACCTCGGCGTATTCAGGTTCCTGATCCGTGGTGATGGCAGCCACGCCCATGAGCTGTTCTGCATCCTCCGCCACCCACAGCTGAGCCAGGTGCATGTCGCGCAGAAACACTTCCGCGTTCGGGTAGCTGTCATCCCATTGGAGGTTGCCGCTGGCCCTCATGGCCGGCACCACACGGCGGATGAGCGCCATGATCCCTGGAAGGTCCTCCTGCTTCGCGAGTCGTAGTTGAGGCGTTGGCTGCATGTCGGTTCGTCCCATCCGTGGTTCGCAAATCCTGTGGCGGGTTCCAGCATATCGAATGCCGCGAAGCCCCTTCGCTTCCGGGTTTATCATGGGACCCTTCCTCAGCCCACCCTTGCCTCTGGAGGTTCCCCCATGGACGCCCCTGTCTCGTTCGTCCTCAACGGCAAGCCCGTCAGCGTCCAGAGCCCCCGGGACCGGATGCTGGTCTGGGTCCT
>CAIPAY010000261.1 GCA_903863195.1 uncultured Holophagaceae bacterium | reverse complement strand
TCCTCGATGCCGCGCAGCTCGGCCAGGCGGGAGAGGTCCAGGAAGCAGGTGGGCTTCAGGCGGCCCGCGTTGTAGACCACCATGAGGTCCGTGCCACCGGCCAGGGGCGTGAAGGTCCCGGGCCTCTGGGCCATCAGGTCCAGGGCCTCCCCGAGGCTGGCGGGCACACGGACGTCGAAGTCGGGCAGGTAGCCTCTCATCGGGCGGCCTCCCGCTCGGCCGCGGTATGCACCGCATCCAGGATCTTGGCGTAGCCGGTGCACCGGCAGAGGTTCCCGGCGAGCCCGTCGCGGATCTGGTCATCGCTGGGGTTGGGGCAGCGGTGGATGAGGTCCGTGGCCGAGAGCAGCATGCCCGGCGTGCAGAAGCCGCACTGGGCGCCATTGTGGGCAAGGAAGGCAGCCTGGAGGCTCGACAGGCGCTCGCCGTCGGCGAGGCCCTCCACGGTGACCACCACGGCCCCCTGGGCCTGCACCGCGGGCACCAGGCAGCTGTTCACCACCTGCCCGTTGAGCAACACCGTGCAGGCGCCACACTCGCCCTCGCCGCAGCCCTCCTTGGTGCCCGTGAGGCGCAGGTCCTCGCGCAGCACATCCAGCAGCCGCGTGAAGGGGTGCACACTCACGCGGTGGTCCGCGCCGTTGACCGTCAAATTCAGGTCGATGCGATCAGCCATGGGTCACCTCCTCACAGCGCTCCAGCAGCCGGTCCGGAGTCATGGGCACCTCGTCCAGGCGCAGGGCCCCAAGGGCGTTCTCCAGGGCGTTCACGACGGCGGGCGCCGGCCCGTCCATGGGCAGCTCGCCGATGCCCTTGGCCCCGCCGGGGCCGCCCGCGTGGGCGTTCTCCAGGAAGACCACCTGGATGCGTGGCAGGTCCATGGCGGTTGGGATGATGTAGTTGGTCATCTGGTTGTTGACCATCCGGCCGCGCTGCATGGTGACCTCCTCCCAGAGGCCCCACCCGATGCCCTGGGCCACACCGCCTTCGATCTGGCCGGCGGCGAGCGTGGGGTTGACTACCCGGCCCACCTCCTGCACGGCGACGAAGTCGGCGACCTTCACCTCGTAGGTGTCCAGGTCCACGGCCACCTCGGCGGCGTAGCAGGCCCAGGAGTAAGTGGGATAGGCGTCGCCCTGGTAGGTCACGTCATTCCACTGGAGGCCGGGAGGACGGTGGTACTGCCCGTAGCACCTCAGGGAGCCCAGGGCGGCCACGGCCTTGGCCACGGCAGCCTGGAAGGTCTCGGGCGTGTACGGCTCCGCCAGGAAGCCCTGCTGGACCAGGGCCTGCTTGAAGCCGATGGCGGCGTCCTCCAGGATCCGGCCCACCATCATGGTGCTGCGGGAGGCCACGGTGGGGCCGCTGTTGGGCACGCGGTCCGTGTCCACCGGGGCGGTGTCCACCAGCTCCACAGGCAGCTGCAGGGCCTCGGCCACGATCTGGGCGAAGACGGTGTTCTTGCCCTGCCCCATCTCGGTGGAAGCCGCCAGCACCGCCACCGTGCCATCCGCCAGGCCTTCGACCCCGGCCACGGAGGCCACGTGGGACTCGCCGTTGCCCGTGAAGCCGCAGCCGTGCATGAAGACCGAGAAGCCGACGCCCCGCTTGATGGGGCCGTCCTCGGGGTTGGTGAGGGCGAAGGCCGCGCGCTTGTCGCGGTAGCCGATGGCCGTGAGGGCGCGGTCCATGAGGCCGGCCAGGTCCAGGTCCTCGCGGATCACCTGGCCCGTGGCCATGGTGTCGCCCATGCGGAGGAAGTTCTTCCGGCGCAGCTCCACGGCGTCCAGGCCCAGCTTCCGGGCGCAGCGGTCCATGTGGCGCTCCATGGCAAACAGGCTCTGGGGCGCGCCGAAGCCGCGGAAGGCCCCGGGGGGCGGCGTGTTGGTGGCCACGGCCCGGGCGTGGATGCGCACGTGGGGGCAGCGGTAGACGCCGGCCGCGTGGACGGCGCCGCGGCTGAGCACCACCGGCGAGAGGGTGGCGTAGGCGCCCCCGTCCAGGATGAAGTCCGCCTCCAGGGCCAGCAGGTTCCCGTCGGCGTCGAAGGCCGTACGGAGCCGGGTGCGGGAGGGGTGCCGCTTGGTGGTGCAGGCCAGATCCTCTTCGCGGTCGTAGATCAGCCGCACGGGCTTGCCGCTCTTCCAGGCCAGCAGTGCCGCGTGGCCGCCGTTCACCGAGGGGTAGTCCTCCTTGCCGCCGAAGGCCCCGCCCATCTCCATGGCCACCACCCGCACCTGCTTCTCGGGCAGGCCGAAGAGCTGTTTGAGCGCGCCGTGCACGTAGTAGGGACACTGCAGGGAGCCCCAGACCGTCACCTGCAGGAGCCCGTCCTTGGGCTCCACCACGGACAGCATGGCGTTGGGCTCGATGTACATCTGTTCCTGCGCGCCCGTGCGGTACTCGCCCTCGATGACGTGGGCCGCCTGGGCCCAGATGGGGTCGGGGTCGCCCTTGGCGATGCGGATCTCCTTCAGGAGGTTGCTCGTGCCGTAGATCAGCGGCTGCAGGTCGAGGGAGCTCTGGATGTCCAGCACCGCGGGTAGCTCTTCGATCTCAAGACGCACGGCCCGGCGGGCCTTCTCGGCCAGGTGGCGGTCCGCATGGGCCAGCAGGAGCACCGCCTGCTGGGAGTGGGTGATCTCCTCGCCGATCCCGACCAGGAAGGGCTGGTCGTCCACTACCGAGGCCACCAGGTTCGTGCCAGGGATGTCCGCCGCCGTGACGAGGGTGAACTCCTCCCAGGGGATGCCCTCGCCAAAGTGGATCGCCCGCAGGATGCCGCGCGGCACCTCGGAGCGCACGGTCAGCCCGTGGAGGGCGCCGGACATGAACTTGTCGTCAGTGTAGATGGCGGTGCCGAGGACTTTGGCACGGCCTTCCTTCCGAATGGAAGAAGCGCCGATCACGGGGACTCCTAGCGGGGTGGTTCCTGGGTTAGACCGGGTGCTCGTCGGCGGCGGTCTCCGCCTCGCGCAGCGCCCGTTCGGCGGCGTCCACGATCTTCTGGTAGCCGGTGCAGCGGCAGAGGTGGCCAGACAGCTCCCGGCGGACTTCGTCATGGGTGAAGCACTTTCCGCTGTCCACCATGGCGGTGGTGGAGAGCACCACGCCGGGCGTGCAGAAGCCGCACTGGATGGCGCCCTCGTCCACGAAGGCTTCCTGCACCGGCGTGAGCTTCCCGTCCTGGGCGAGGCCCTCGATGGTGACGACCGTCTTCCCGTGGGCCCAGGCCGCCAGGTAGATGCAGGAGTTCACGGGGGTGCCGTCGAGGAGCACCGTACAGGCCCCGCACTCGCCCACGGAGCAGCCCTGCTTCACGCCGGTGAACTGCAGGCGGTCCCGCAACACGTCCAGAAGAGACTCGCGGATGTCGATCTCGATCTCCACGGCCCGCCCATTGACGGTCATGCAGAGCCGCTTCCTTGCCTTCACGCCTGCGGCGTTCTTAGTCAGCACAGCAACCTCCCCCCCGCTTCACGGCTTCGGCCACCGCGCGCTGGGCCAGCACTTCAATCAGGTGTTCCCGGTAGTCCTTGGAGGCGCGCCAGGAGGAGCGGGCCTTGGCGGGCTTCAGGGCCAGCCGGGCGATCTCCTGGACGCACTCCCAGGTCACTTCCCGGTCCTTGGCGTAAGCCTCGGCCTCGAAGCAGCGGACCGGGACCGGCGCGGCCACGCCCAGGCCGATGCGGAGCTCCACGAAGCGGTTCTCCCGGATCTTGCACACCACGGCGACCCCCAGGGTGGCGATGTCCATGGCCTTCCGGGGCGCGAACTTGATGTAGTGGCCGCCCATGCCCTCGTAGCCCTCGCGGGGGATGAGGATGGCCACCAGCAGCTCACCCGGCAGCAGGTTCACCTTGCCGGGGCCCGCGTAGAAGTCCCGCATGGGGATGATGCGCTCGCCCTCGGCGGTCTCCAGCTTCAGCAGCGCGTCCAGGGCGAACAGCGTCGAGGCGCTGTCTGCGGACACGGCGCCATTGCAGAGGTTGCCGCCGATGGTGGCGACGTTGCGAACCTGGGGGCCGCCCATGGACACCGAGGCCTCGCCCAGCACGGGTACGTGCTTGCGGATGAGCTCGTGCTCGAAGATCCGGGTGAAGGGCGCCATGGCGCCGAC
>CAIPAY010000260.1 GCA_903863195.1 uncultured Holophagaceae bacterium | reverse complement strand
TAACCTTGCCTTCGTCCTCAGGACAGGAGGCACCCATGAGCGGCAATCCGGTGGTCTGGTTCGAGATCTACGTGAAGGACATGGACCGCGCCAAGGCCTTCTATGAGGCCGTCTTCCAGGTCACGCTGCAGCCCCTCGGGGTTCCCTCTCCGGACATGGAGATGTGGGCCTTCCCCGGCGACCAGGCCAGCTACGGCACGCCCGGGGCGCTGGTGCGGCTGGCCGGGGTCCCCTGCGGCGGCTCCGGCACCCTGGTCTACTTCCACTGCGCGGACTGCGCCGTGGAGGAGGCCCGGGTGCTGCCGGCCGGAGGACAGATCCACCGGTCCAAGATGGCCATCGGGCCCTACGGCTTCATCTCGCTGGTTGTGGATCCCGAAGGCAACCTCGTGGGGCTGCACTCGATGGCATAGTCATTCGCCATTGAAAGAAGATCAAAAGGCCTGAGCCTAGCTTCTGCTCAAAGTGTTTGCCGTGGACGTCACGCTCTGCCCGCGCTGCGATAGCCATATGCAACGTATCGCCCTCATCCAGCAGTCCCAGCTCATCGCGGGGCCAAACCTCTTTGGCCGTCGAGATCAAGTCTACGATGGCCCCTTCAGGCTTGCTCACGGGGAATCGCTTGGACAGCCCTTTCAAGGGGATCCAACTTCGTGCTGATGATGTCCCAGACGATTTCCTCATCCACCCCGAAGTAGGCGTGAGCCAAGAAATCACGGAAACCGGCGATGTTTTTCCAGGCCACATCGGGTTACCGGGAGGTCAGCTCGCCGGGCAGATGCTTGACCGCTTCACCCAGGATCTCCAGGTTTCGGAGGGTGGCATCCTGGGTCCGCCAATCCTCACCGAACCGGCTACGGTCCATGCCCGCCGTGAGGAGGCGCACCCGGCGGATGGCCTCCAGGATGTCCTCCAGGTAGAGCCTGGGCTCACGCGACATTGTGGAGGTCCTTCATGACCAGGGCCAGGAGGGAAGGTCGCAGGCTCTTGGGAGTGGCGAGGTCCACACGGACCCCCAGCAGCTGCTCCAGCTCTGCCTTCAGGCCCATGAAGCCGTCCAGGGTGGCCGGGCCTTCGAACTCCACCAGAATGTCGATATCCGATTCAGGGCCTGCCGTACCCCGGGCCACGCTGCCGAAGACACCCAGCTGAGCCACGGCAAAGCGCCGGCGGAGGTCCGGAAGGGCCTCGCACAACCGCTGTATGGTGGCATCGGGGTTCATGACCTGCTCCGGGTTGGATTATAGAGCATCAGAGGGCGTGGTGCCTGAGTCGTCCTCCGGCTCTACGCCCTGGAACGAGGCTATGAGCAGCCCAAACCCTCTGCGGGCGCGTGCTGGGCTGCCCGGACGGAGAGATTCTCGTCCAGCCTGATAACCATGCGGCCCTCCGCGCCTGCTTCGGGCTCATGCGGCAGGGCCGGAACGAGGGCCTGGTGGGGGGTGGAAGGTCTTCAGCAGCAGAGGCCGCCGCGAAAGCGAGGCAGGTCTGCAGGTGCGCTTACGTCAGACTTGGGAACTGCTTCCTGATCGCGTCGATGGTCTCTCCCTGAGCCAGATACTCCAGCACCACCCGGAGCAATGCCCGGCCGCCTCAGCCGCGGTTCTCGGCGCTGGCCTTCACGAAGGCGGTGAAGAGCGGATGCGGGCTGAGGGGCCGGCTCTTGAACTCGGGGTGGAACTGGCAGGCCAGGAAGTAGGGGTGGTCCTTCAGCTCCACGATCTCCACGAAGACCCCGTCGGGGCTCATGCCGGTGAAGACCAGGCCCTTGGCCTCCAGGGCCTTCTTGTATTCGTGGTTGAACTCGTAGCGGTGCCGGTGGCGCTCGCTGATCTCGGTGCTGCCGTAGGCCTTCTCGGCCTGGCTGCCCGGGGCCAGGCGGCAGGGGTAGGCGCCCAGGCGCATGGTGCCGCCCAGCTCCTCCACGTCCACCAGCTCCCGCAGCTTGAAGATGACGCGGTGCTTCGGCTCCTCGTCGAACTCGGTGGAGTCGGCTCCGTCGAGGCCCGCCACGTTGCGGGCGAACTCCACGGAGGCCATCTGCATGCCGAGGCAGATGCCGAAGAAGGGGATGCGGTGCTCCCGGGCGTACTGGATGGACTTGACCATGCCCCGGGTGCCGCGCACGCCGAAGCCGCCGGGCACCAGGATGCCGTGGCAGTCCGACAGGAAGATGGCGGGGTCCTGGTTTTCCAGGTCTTCCGCCTCGATCCACTTCAGGTCCACGTGCGCCTCGAGGCCGTAGCCCGCGTGGTGCAGGGCCTCGATGAGGCTCTTGTAGCTCTCCTTGAACTCCACGTACTTGCCCACGATGCCGATGCGCACGCTGCCCTTGGGGTTGCGGATGCGGTGCAGCAGCTTCTCCCAGGCGCTGAGATCCGGCGTCTTCTCGCCCAGGCCCAGCAGGGCCGCCACCTTGGCGTCCAGGCCCTCGTTGTGGAGGTTCAGGGGCACTTCGTAGATGGAGTGGGCGTCCAGGGCGCTGAACACCGCGTCCTGGGTGACCGAGCAGAACAGCGCGATCTTGTCCTTCAGCTCGCGGGGGATGTGCTGCTCCGCGCGGCAGAGCAGGACGTCCGGCTGGATGCCCAGGGCCCGCAGCTCCTTGACGCTGTGCTGGGTGGGCTTGGACTTCAGCTCGCCCGCGGTCTTGATGTAGGGCACGTAGGTCAGGTGCATGTTGATGGCGTTGCCCAGGCCCGACTCCAGCTTGAACTGGCGGATGGCCTCGATGAAGGGCTGGCTCTCGATGTCGCCGACGGTGCCGCCGATCTCCACGATCACCACGTCCATGTCCTTGGCGACCTTCTTCATCACGCTCTTGATCTCGTCGGTGATGTGCGGGATCACCTGCACGGTCTTGCCCAGGTAGTCGCCTCGGCGCTCCTTCTGGATGACCGTGTTGTAGATGCGGCCCGTGGTGATGGTGTGGTTCTGGGTGGTGGGCACCGAGGTGAAGCGCTCGTAGTGGCCCAGGTCCAGGTCGGTCTCGGCGCCGTCGTCCGTGACGAAGACCTCGCCGTGCTGGAAGGGCGACATGGTACCGGGATCCACGTTGAGGTAGGGATCCATCTTCATGAGCGTGACCTTCAGTCCGCGAGCCTCCAGCAGCGCCCCCAGCGAAGCCGCCGCGATCCCCTTGCCCAGGGACGACAGCACACCACCGGTCACGAATACATACTTGGTCATGGCCTAGCTCCTGCATGGGTCGTGGGTTCAAGAACGAGAAAAACACTCGCAGAGAAAAGACGAGAAGGCAGAGGTCCGCAGAGGGAGGGGAAAGCTTTGCGGAGGCCGTCTTTCCTCAGCGACCCTCCGCCCTCTCTGCGCCCCTCCGCGAGAGTAGTTCTCTTCTGAAAGGGATGTCGCGGGTGTAGGCGAAGGCTCACATCTCCTCCGGGGCCTGGATGCCCATGAGGTAGAGGCCCTGGCGGAGGGCGCGGGCGGTGGCGACGCAGAGGGCGAGGCGGGCTTCGCGGACTTCGGGGGTGTTGTC
>CAIPAY010000259.1 GCA_903863195.1 uncultured Holophagaceae bacterium | reverse complement strand
GATCTTACGCCAAGATCCTGGATGCGGTGCATACCGCGGCCGAGCGGGAGGCCGCCCGATGAGAGGCTACCTGCCCGACTTCGACGTCCGCGTACCCGCAAGCCTGAGTGAGGCCCTCGAGCTCATGGCCCAGGCGCCCGGGACCTACACGCCCCTGGCTGGCGGCACGGACCTGATGGTGGTTTACAACGCGGGTCGTCTGAAGCCCACCTGCTTCCTGGACCTCTCCCGCCTGGCCGAGCTGCGCGGCATCGAGGAGGACGCCACCAGCCTCTGCTTCGGCGCCCTGACGACCTTCACGGAGCTGCGCGAGTGCCGGGCGGTCCACCAGCACTTCCCCAACCTGGTGAAGAGCGCCCGGGCCACGGGGGCCCTGGCCATCCAGAACCGCGGCACGCTGGCGGGTAACATCGCCAACGCCAGCCCCGCGGCGGACACCCCGCCCAGCCTGCTGGCCTACGGTGCGGAGCTGGAGCTGGTCTCACCCCGCGGGCTCCGGCGCGTGGCCTATGACCAGTTCCACCGCGGCTACAAAAGCCTGGACCTGGCCGCCGATGAGCTGCTCGCGCGGATCCTCGTGCCCAAGCCTGCGGGCCGGGGCTTCCACTACTTCCGCAAGGTGGGCACCCGGCAGGCCCAGGCCATCTCCAAGACCTGCCTCGCCGCCTATGCCTGCATCGAGGATGGCTGCGTGGCCGAGGTGCGCATCGGCCTCGGCTCCGTGGCCCCGGCGCCCGTGCGGGCCCGGCATGCGGAAGCCGCGCTGCTCGGACAACCCCTCGCCAGCCTGCCCGTGGCGGCCGCGCGGGAGGCCCTGCTGGCGGACATGAGCCCCATCGACGACATCCGCGCCTCGGCCCACTACCGCAGCGTCGTCACCCGCAACCTGCTGGGCCAGATGCTCAGGGAATTGGCGAACGCATGAAGCGGAAAATCGCACTGCTGGCGGTGGGCGGCAATGCCCTGCTCCGGGAAGGGGAGTGGGGCCACCAGGAGGATCAGCTGGCCAACGCCCGGGAGACCGCGGAGATGCTGGCCCGGGTGGTGGCCGAGGGCTACGCGCTCTGCGTGGTCCACGGCAACGGCCCCCAGGTGGGGAACCTGCTGATCCAGCAGGAAGCCGCCTCCGGCCAGATCCCCCCCTACACCCTGGACATCTGCGGGGCCATGACCCAGGGCTCCATGGGCTACATGCTGGAGCGCATGCTCATCAACCGCCTGCGCTTCATGGGCCTGGCGGCGCCCGTGACCTCGGTGCTCACCGAGGTGGTGGTGGACAAGGAGGACCCGGGCTTCCAGAACCCGGCCAAGCCCGTGGGCCCCTTCTACGAGCAGACCCGGGCCCGGGAGCTGATGCGGACCAAGAAGTGGAAGATGAAGGAGGACGCTGGCCGCGGCTGGCGGAAGGTGGTGCCTTCGCCCCGGCCCCTGGAGATCGTCCAGCTAGAGGCCATCAAGCTGCTGCTCCAGGCCGGACATTCCGTCATCGCCGGGGGCGGCGGGGGCATTCCGGTCATCCGGGACTCCAGCGGGTTCCTGGTGGGCGTCGAAGCCGTCATCGATAAGGATCGGCTCAGCGCCCTGCTGGCGGCCGAGCTGGGCGCCGACCTGTTCATCATCCTCACGGGCGTCGCCAAGGTGGCCCTGGACTTCGGCAAGCCCACCCAGCGCTGGGTGGACCGCCTCACGGCCGCCGAGGCTCGGCAGCACCTGGCCGAGGGCCAGTTCCCGGTGGGCAGCATGGGCCCCAAGATCGAGAGCGCCCTGGCCTTCCTGGAGGGCGGCGGCCACGAGGTGCTCATCACCACCGCCGAGGCCCTCGCCACCGAGGACCCGGCCACGGTCGGCACCCGCATCGTGGCCGGCTGAACGGAACCACCGGCCCCGGCATCCCATCCCCGAGGGGAAACCACCCCTAATTGGCTTTGTCATTGATTTTCATGCAGTTGGCTTCATGGGATGAATAGGGGTTTTGAAGGATAGATAAAAAAATTTTTTTCGAATGAAAAAAATTATTGACCTGTCTGTCGAGATTCCTAAACTTGAACTGCAACTTGACGCGCAACTCCCCAGAGCTTGGCGCGCAGCACCATCGATCCCTGGGGACCCGAAGCGAACACCAAAACAGGTCAAGAGAGGGGAGGGAGCCATGGACTTCACGCTCAACACTCATCCCGTGAGCTACAGCCTCGATCCGGACCTGGAGGTGCTCACCTACCTGCGAGAAGTGGCCGGCATCCTCAGTCCCAAGGACGGCTGCTCGGGCGAGGGCGTCTGCGGCTGCTGCACCATCCTCGTGGAGGGCAAGCCGCGCCTCAGCTGCCGCATGAAGATGAAGGAGCTCGAGGGCAAGAGCCTCACGACG
>CAIPAY010000258.1 GCA_903863195.1 uncultured Holophagaceae bacterium | reverse complement strand
CCCCGGACGGGGGCCTTCGTGTGTCTGGGAGCAGGTCAGTCCTTCTCTTCCTCGGCCTTGAGCTTGGCTTCCTGCTCGTCGAGGTGCTTCATGAGGCGCTCGGCCAGGGGCTCGTCGTCCAGAGGCGTAAACATGTCGTCCTTGACCTCGAAGATCTCAAGGCTCAGGCCCTCTTCGGGATCAGCGGTGCCCTCTTCCTGTGCCTGAAGCTCGGCCAGGGGAGCGAGAATGGCGAAGTTGCGGCCCTCGAACTCGAGCTCCTCGAGGATGGCGAACTCTTCCTTCTCGCCGTTCTCGTCTTCGAGTTCCACCACTTCGATCTCGAAGGAATCATCGTGGTCGTGGTTACAGTTCGGTCCGTGTTCGTGACCTTCGTGAGCCATGGGCTCCTCCTTGCGCAAGGGTCAAGAATACGGTCGAACGCCTGTCCGGCCAAGGGAATAAGCACTGCTCCGGTGCTAGGGAAGCTTGGCTTCCCCGGGCCCGGTCACGATGGCGGTGACCGTGCGGCGCGCGCCCGGGGCTTCCAGGCGAACCCGCTCGCCCAGGCCGGCCCGGCTGCGGGCGGTGGTGTCGACGCTGATGGTCAGGGCCTCGTGGGAGCTCGTCAGGCGGACCTTGTCGCCGGACTGCACGAGGGGCACACCCTCCAGATCGCCTCGGGTGAGGATCTTGCCCGAGACCACGGAGCGCATGAGGCGCTGGCCCGTGGGGATCTCGGTCAGGGCGCCCTCCGGCGGCACGCCCTCGAAGGGGCTGGACTCCACCTGATCTGAGGTCAGCTCGGTCTTGCGGCTGAGGTCGGCCTTGGCGCGCAGCAGCATACCCACCCAGTGGCCTTCCAGGTCCACCCGGACCATGCCGACCCGCTCGCCATCCACCTTCAGGGTCACCACGACGAAGAACCGGCCCAGGGGCTCGCGCTTGCTCAGGTGCGTGGGCTCGAAGGTGAGCGTGCCGGCCCGGACCGCGGGCACCCGGGGCATCTGGGCCACCTTGAACTGGTGCTCGCCGCCGAAGTTCTTGGCCTCCTGCTGGGCGAAGGCCAGGGCCGCGTCCGCCAGCTTCTCGGAGGGCGAGGCGGAGGGCGCCTGGGCCACGAGGGCCGGCAGGGCCAGGAGCAGGAAGGCGGCGGTGCGCATGGTCGCGGGTCTCCGCCTAGCGCTTGAGGTTGTTCACGAGGCTGAGCATGTTGTCGACGGTCTGGATGGTCTTGGAGTTGGCCTCATAGGCACGCTGGCCGATGATCATGTTCACCATCTCTTCCGCCACGTCCACATTGGAGACTTCCAGAGAGCCCTGGGCGATGGTGCCCAGGCCGTCGGCACCGGGCACGCCGTCAATGGCATCGCCGCTGGCCAGGGTGGGCTGCAGCAGGTTGCGGCCCAGCTGGTTGAGGCCCGTGGGGTTGATGAAGTGCGACAGGGTGATCTGGCCCACCTGCTGGGGCTGGGTCTGGCCGGTCTGGGTCACGCTCACGGTGCCATCTGGCGCCACGGTGACGCTGAGGGCGTCCTGGGGGATGGTGATCTGGGGGTCCAGCAGGTAGCCCGCCGAGTTCACCAGGGCACCGTTCTGGTCCGCGGTGAAGCCACCGTCCCGGGTGTAGGCCAGGGTGCCGTCCGGCATGGTGACCTTGAAGAAGCCGTCACCCTCGATGGCCATGTCGAAGCGGTTGCCCGTCTGTCTCAGGTTGCCCGTGCTGTATTGCCGCATGAGGCTCTGGAGCTTGGCGCCATGGCCCATCTGGATGCCCGAGGGGATTGAGGTGCTGTTGCTGGAGCTGGTGCCCGCCAGGTTCACGGTCTGGTAGAGCAGATCCTGGAACTCGGCCCGGCCCTTCTTGTAGCCCGTGGTGTTCACGTTCGCCAAGTTGTTGGAGATGGTGTCCATGTTGTACTGCTGGACATTCATGCCCGCCGCTGCCGACCACATCGCACGCATCATGGGAACCTCCCGGGTGGATCACTGAAGACGAAGAAGAGGTAAATCGGGTCACTACTTGGAGATGGCGACATCGTTGATGGACCTGGAGTCCAGGTCGTTCGAGAGGGTCGAGGCCACCTTCAGGCTCAGCTCATAGAGGCGGTTCAGCCGGATCATCTCCACCATGGTGGAGGCGGCATCCACACCGCTCTGCTCCAGGTGCCCCTGGGTGACGGTGGCCTTGATGGGCGCCTCGGTGGCCCCGGCGGGATCGAACCGCAGGGCGCCGGTGCGCTTCAGGCTGCCGGCCTTCTCGAAGGCCCTCAGATCCAGCTGGCCCAGCACCTGCTCCTTCTGGGAGACGGTGCCGTCCGCCGAGATGGAAACGTTCCCATTCTGGACATTCACCACGATAGGCTGGCCGTTTTTGCCGACTGCCGGGTTGCCGTCCATGGCCTGGAGCTGGCCATCCTTTCCCAGCTGGAGCCGCCCGTCCCGGGTGACCCGGTCCCCGGCGGGGGTCTTGATGGTCAGGAAGGCGTTGCCTTCAATGGCCACATCCAGGGGGCGCCCGGTGGCGCGCAGACTGCCCTGTTCGGTGACCACACCGGTCTCGGCGAAGACCACGCCGTCGTTCAGATGGCCGCTCAAGGGCAGCTTCCGCCCGCTGCCCTCGGCCTTGTTGAACACGGCGAAGAAGGCCTGGTCGGGCTTGTAGCCCACGGTCGCGGCGTTCGCCAGGTTGTTCGCCACCACGTCCAGCTGGAAGGACCGCGCCTTCAGGCTGCCGGCAGCGACATAGTATCCAGGATCCATTGGGCACCTCTCGCCCAGCCAGCGGCGGGGACAAGGGGACTACCGCCAAAGGGATGCCAAAAAAATCGGCCTCCCGGAGGAGGCCGATTCAGAACGAGCGGTGAGGCTCAGATCTTCTGGACGTTGGTAGCCTGGGGGCCCTTCTGGCCCTGGCCGACCTGGAAGCTGACGCGCTGATTCTCGTCCAGGGTGCGGAAACCCGTGGTCTCGATCGCGGAGTGATGCACGAACAGGTCCGCACCTCCCTCGTCGGGGGTGATGAATCCGAAACCCTTTTCGGCGTTGAACCACTTAACGGTGCCTTGAGCCATGATGACTTCCTACTTTTCTTCGTCCTGGATGAAAATGCGCTGACCCTTCCAGGCGAGGTGGCAACGCTTATTTGGCCCGTACGACAGACGGGAGACTGTCAGTGTAGGCCATTTCGGAATTCAATTTTCAAAAAATCGATCTGGTTTCGAAAAAAATCCGATCCCCGGGGGGAAGGACGCCTCAGAGGTAGGCCCTTGCTCCCAGGAGGGCCTTCCGGAAGTAGGGATCCGAGAGCTCGTCCTGGCGGATAGTGCGCCCCGGGCTGGGCGCGTGGATGAACGTCCCGTTCCCGAGGTACAGGCCGACGTGGCTGACCCGGCCGGCGGTTTTGGTGGCAAAGAAGAGCAGATCCCCCGGGCGGGCCCGGTCCAGCTCCACCGGCGTTCCGGCCTCGAACTGCGCCATGGAGTTGCGGGGGAGGCGCAGGCCATTGAGCCGGTAGACCGCCCCGGTGAGGCCGCTGCAGTCGAAGCCCCGGTCCGTGGTGCCCCCGAAGAGGTAGGGCACCCCCAGGTAGCCCCGCGCCGTCTCCACCAGGCTGCCGCGGAGCCCACGCTCGTCCGTGGGCCGGAACCGGCTGGGTCCGGGGGCCGTGGGCGCGGAGCCGTCGGGCGCCACGACCCAGTAGGCCTCGATCACCCCCGCGGCCTTCAGGGCGGCGCCCCGGTCCCGGGCCTTCTCGCGGGTGCTGAAGTCGCCGAAGCGGACCCGGTAGAGGCCGTCCCCGGAGGCGTAGTAGGTGGCCTCCAAGCCTTGGGCCTGCAGGGCCTCGGAGAACCGCGCGGCGTTCTCGGCCTTGGCGAAGGCGCCAGCCTGCAGGGTGAACCCCAGGCGGGGCAGGGGCTTGGCTCTCGGGGTGGGCTCGGTCCTCAGGGGCGGGCGCTCCGTTGTCGGACGTGGGGCGCGCCAGCAGCCGGACAGCAGGAGCAGGCCCATGACCAGCGAGGGACCCACACCCGGACTGCGTGTCATTCCGCGGGACAACATGCCCGGATCCTAGCACCTGGAGCAGCCCGTATCCTAGGCCAGCAGGTTCAGGTTCGTCTGCTCGAGGCTCTGCCGGGCCGAGGCCAGGGCCTGCTGCACGGTCGCGGAGGGGTTCTGGCTCTGGTCGTAGGCGTAGCGGCTCATGGCCGCCGTGGCACCGGGGCTGAGGGCTGCGGCCGAGACGGGCAGGCCGTCGGTGCTGGGCAGAAGGGCCGAAGTGCCGCCGCCCAGGGCGGCCAGCATGGCTTGGACGGCCTCGGGGCCGTTGCCGGAGGAGGCGGAGTTGGCGTAGGCCATGGAGGT
Organism: uncultured Holophagaceae bacterium; assembly: GCA_903863195.1. Classification (GTDB taxonomy): domain Bacteria; phylum Acidobacteriota; class Holophagae; order Holophagales; family Holophagaceae; genus Geothrix. Next base: position 4,553 of record CAIPAY010000258.1, on the reverse strand, counting down.
CAGGGCCGAGCTGACGGAGCCGCCCGACAGGGCGGTGATGGGATCTACAGTGCCGACACTCGCCAGCAGACTACCGGTCTCGGCGGCCTGGGACTGGCCTGCCGCCAGGGCCTGAGTGACCGCCTGGGCCTTGCTGCCCGTCTGGCTCAGGGTGCTCTGGTAGGCAAACAAACTGAGGGCGCTGGTGGCACTGACGTCCATGGACCCTCCCTCCCCTACCCCGTATCGGCTGAACGCACCCAAGGGATGAGCGTTTTCAGTGAAGGCTCAACCAATCGTCGATGGACCGACTCTCTTGCAGACAGAGCCGCCCATGCCCCAGCCCTCCGACTTGCCTGTCCGCTCCCTCCGGGAGCCCCCCGCGCCGCCCGCCGAGCGGCTGTCCCTTGCTGTTGGCATCCTGGCCGTCGCCTTGGCTCTGCTCTGGATCCTGCTGGACTGAGCTGGAGCTCTTAGGCCAGGATGTCCAGCTGGGTAGCCACCTCGACGACCGGCGGCGGGCTGTAGGTCCGCAACACCCGGTCAAGCTGGGCCTGGGTTTGGGCAAAGGCCTCGGGCCCCGGTCCGCCGGCGTTGGGCTGGAGGCTCCTCAGCCGGGGGACAGCCGCAGCGTCCCGGACGAGGCCCGCGCTCAGCTCTCCAGTCAGGCTGGTCTGGCCCGCCGGGGTGACCACGCCGGCCCCGAAACGGAGCGCCGTCTGCAGGGCGAAGTCGACGCTGGTCCCGGTCTGGAAGGTGTCCTGGAGCGCGTTGAGATCCTGCGGCAGAGTCTGGCTGGCGGTGGTCGTGGACTGGGTGGAGTCCGTGGCCTGGGTAGCGGCGAGGGGGGTCGTGGCCGAGGTGGTGTCTGCGGTGGCCTGCGGGGTAGTCAGCGCCGCCAGCAGGGAGGCGGTGGCAGTCGAGTCGAAGCTCGGGCTGGCTGCGGTGGGCTCGGCGACGGGGGCGAGGGCCACGGCCTGGAGGCTCTGGCGGAACGCCCCCTGGGCCAGCTCTTGCGCCAGACGCTGGACGGACGTGCCGGTCGCATCCTGGGCGTTGGCCTGGACCTTCGGGGTCGCCAGGACGGTGGCTGGCGGCTTGAGGCCGTAGGTGCCGAGGGGGCTGATGGCGAGCGCGTCCATGACACTCCCAGCATAGGCCTTTTCGGGCGAAAGGTTTGCCTCCGGTCACATGCGGGGCCTATGGGATCATGAGGGACCCGGGAGTGGCGATGAGCGAAAAGAAGGTCAGTTACGCCTCCAGCGGCGTTGACATCAGCCGCCAGGACGAGGCCCTCCGGCGCATCAAGCCCCACGTGAAGGCCACCAAGACCCCGGGCGTCCGCAGCGACATCGGCCTCTTCGGTGGGCTCTTCGACGCCCGCTTCCCCGAGGCCAAGCCCATCCTTGTGAGCAGCATGGACGGTGTCGGCACCAAGATGAAGGTGGCCCGGCGGGCGGGCATCTGGGACACGGTGGGTCAGGACCTGGTCAACCACTGCATCAACGACATCCTGGTCCAGGGGGCCCGGCCCCTCTTCTTCCTGGACTACATTGCCGCCCAGCAGTTGGAGCCCGAGGTCATCGAGCAGATCGTCCTGGGCATGGCCACGGCCTGCCAGGCCGCGGGCGCAGCCCTCATCGGCGGCGAGCTGGCCGAGATGCCCGGCGTGTATGCCGAGGGCGAGGTGGACGTGGCGGGCACCATCGTGGGGGTCGTAGACGAGGCGGACCTGCTGCCCCGCCTTGAGGCCATGGGTGAAGGCGATGTCCTCATCGGCCTGCCCAGCTCGGGCCTGCACACCAACGGCTACTCCCTGGCTCGCAAGGTCTGCTTTGAGCTCGAGAAGCTCGAGGTGAACGATCTCCTGCCCGGCACCGACCGCACCGTGGGCCAGGCCCTGCTGGCCATCCACCGCAGCTACCTGGGGCCGGTCATGCCCCTGGTCAAGGCCGGCAAGCTGGTGGCCATGGCTCACATCACCGGCGGCGGCCTGACGGACAACCTGCCGCGCGTGCTGCCGAAGTCGCTGGACGCAGAGATCGACACCGCCAGCTGGCAGATCCCGGCCCTGTTCAGCTTCCTCATGGAGAAGGGCGGCCTGGGTCTCGACGACGCCCGCCAGGCCCTGAACCTGGGCGTGGGCATGGTGCTGGTGGCGAAGGCTGACCTGGCGGCGGAGGTGCTCGACCGCCTCCACGAGAGCGAAGAGCCCGCCTGGGTCCTGGGGCGCCTGACCGCGGGTTCGGGCCTTGTCCGCTACCGCTAGACCCGCGGGGCGCCTGGGCCTGCTGGATCCCCTGCGGGGCATCCTCGCGCTCAGTGTGGCGGTCTACCACCTCAGCGTGTGGTTCGACCTGTCGCGGTCCGGTTCCGGCATGAACATGGCCACGGCCAAGATCGGCAACTACAGCGTGTCGGCCTTCTTTGTCCTCAGCGGCTTCCTGCTGTTCCGCACGGCTTCCTGGCCGCGCGTCCAGCAGGAGGGCCTGGGCCGCTTCTGGCTGCGCCGCTTCCTGCGTCTGGCGCCGGTCTTCTACCTAGCCTGCGGGCTGAACCTCGCATTCCACCTGGGCATGGGGCCGGATCCCACGCCGCGCTTCCTGCTGGAGAACGTCACCCTCACCTTCGGCGCCTTCCACCCCAACCACGCCCTGGTGACCGGCGGGTGGTACGTGGGCCTGGTCTCGCTCCTCTACTTCGTCTACCCCGCGCTGGCCTGGCTGCGGGAGAAGGGCGGCCTGCCCTTCCTGGTGGCGCTTGCCTTGGGCCTCTGGCTGTGGAGCCTGCCCTCGACGCTGCACGGTGTCATGGCCGAGCCCCAGTGGAACCGCTTTCACACCTACGTGCTGGCGCCCAACCAGCTGTTCCTCCTGGCCTGGGGCGGCCTGCTCGCGGGGCTCCACGAGCGCACCGAGGAGCGGCTGGACCCCAAGGTCGCCCTGCTGCTGGCCCTGCCCATGCTCTGGCTGCTGCTGCGACCCGCGCCCCAGTTCTTTGACCACCTCACGGCGCTCACCGGGTGGCTGCGCTACCGCTACCTGCTGGTGGTCACGATCCTGGTGGCCCTGGCGGCCTTCACCCGCCACCAGGAACCCGGCTGGCTGGGCAAGGCTCTCACGCGGCTCGGCGCCTGGAGCTTCGGCCTGTACCTCATTCACCCCTTCACCATGAAGCTGGTGGAGCCCCACTTTGGCGGGAAGCTGGGCTTCAGCCTGGCCCTGGGCTTGGCCCTGGTGGCCGCGGCCGCCGTCCACCGCTGGATCGAAGAACCGGCCGGACGTCTCGGGCGGGGCTGAGCCCGTTGGAAATCTGACTTTGATAGTTAGATTTTCTATAGCCGCCTGGATCTTTGGTCAGGACTCGCCCTCGATGCGGGCATAGAAGCTGGTCCGGCGCAGGTTCTCCTCGATCTTGAAGGCCTGCTGGAGGGGCGGGAACGCGCGCTGCTCGCAGTCCGTGCGCTCGCAGAGGCGGCAGGTGACGCCGATAGGGACCGGCGGCTGGTCCAGGCGCAGGCCGTCGGCGTAGATCAGGTCCTTGGCGTAGCCCATCTCGCAGCCCAGACCCACCGCCTGCATGGCGTGCTGGCCGCGGTAGCCGCCGGTGTCTTTCTGGAGGGTGCGGGCGATGCAGAAGTACTTGCGGCCGTCCGGCATCTCGCTGATCTGGGTGCGGATCAGGCCCGGCGTGAGGAAGGCCGCGTGGGCGTTCCAGCGGGGGCAGGCACCGGAGAAGCGGGCGAAGCGGATGCCCGAGGCCGAGAAGCTCTTGGAGATGTTGCCGGCGATGTCGATGCGCAGGAAGTGGAAGGGCACGCCCTCCAGGCCCGGGCGGCGCATCGTGGTGAGGCGGTGGCAGACCTGCTCGAAGCTGGTCTGGAAGCGCCGGGCCAGGATGTCGATGTCGTAGCGCTCGGTGCGGGCAGCCCGCAGGAAGGGCTCGTAGGGCATGAGCACAGCACTGGCGAAGTAGTTGGCCAGGGCCACCCGCGCCAGGGCCCGCGAGGCGGCGGTGCGCAGCAGCGGGTGCCGGGTGAGGCGCTCGAGCAGCTCGCCTTGCTCCAGCAGCGCCAGCTGGTGGGCCAGCTGGAAGCTGCGGCTGCGCTGGGTGAGCAGCTCCGAGAGGCTGATGGTGCGCCGATCCGGATCGTAGCGGCGCAGCAGGCCAGGGTATTCGGAGACGCGGTGGACGCGCACCTGGAGGCCCCGGGCCTCGCAGGCGGCCACCAGGCCCGGGAAGGGGTTGTCCGAATCGAGGGCGGCCGAGGTCCAGAGCGACTCAGCGGCGGTCTCCAGCTCCGGGAAGTGGTTCATGGCCTGCTGGATGAAGTCGCCGACTTCTTCGGAGGGCAGCCGCGTGGCCTCGGGATCGAAGCCCTGGCCGTCGCTGAGCTTGGTGGAGAGGGTGCCGAGGCTGTCCTGAGTGTGCTGGTAGGCGCGGTAGAGCTCGAAGACGCCCCGGGCCAGCTGGGGGCTGTTCTGCACGAGCTCCCGCACGTCCTGGGCCTGCAGCCCCAGGGCCTCGAAGAGCGGGTCGCCGAAGACCTCCATGAGGTCATCGGACAGGCGCTG
>CAIPAY010000257.1 GCA_903863195.1 uncultured Holophagaceae bacterium | reverse complement strand
GGCGCAGGCGCAGGTGCTCCGCAGATACGGTCCATGTCGTGGCGCCTGGGAGACGATCTGTTTCCGGTGCTTAGCCAGGTTTCGGAGCCGGGACTTAGCGAAAACCAGAGTCGCCTTCCCCGGTAAAGCGCGATGAACCAAAATTAAGATTGTGGTGGATGATCGGGAGGCCCGGGGATCAAGGGTGGGTGCACTCCTGTGTCGGGTGGAGGACGTTGCGGTCTCGGTGAGACGCCTGCGGACCGGGGACTACCTCATCGAAGAAAAGGCAGTGCTGGAGCGGAAGCGCGTGCCTGATTTCCTGGAGAGCCTGTTCGAGGGCAGGCTGTTCGCACAGGCCCGGCGGTTGGCCGAGGCGCCGGTGAGGTCATTCCTCATTCTGGAGGGACCCTCCTCGGAATGGACCCAGCGCCACATCCGGCGGGAGGCCGTCCAGGGGGCGATGCTGACTCTCTCCGTGGTCTTCGGGATCCCGGTGTTGCGTTCCCGGGATGAGGAAGAGACGGCGAGGCTGATCGGCTACACGGCCCGGCAGCTGCAGTCCATTTCTACCGCTCCCTTGAAGCGGTCCGGTTGGCGGCCCAAGGGGAAACGGGCGATCCAGCTGAGAGTAATGTCGAGCTTCCCAAGCGTTGGAACGAAGCGAGCCCAGCGCCTCCTGGACCACTTTGGCACCCTGGAGCAGATCGTGGCCGCGCCGCCCGAAGCACTGGCAGCCGTCCCCGGCATCGGTCAACAAACGGCCCAGTCGATCCACTGGGCCGTCCACGAAGATGGCAATTCTTACCATGTGTAAATCGTGGGGCAACGCCCCGCGATTTACAGCCCCAGCACCCTCCGCACCTCCGCCTCCAGCAGCCCCTCGCGCAGCTCTGCCAGGTCGTAGCGGACGCGGGTCATGGGCTTGGTGACTTTGAGGATTCGGGTGAGGTCGATGGGGGTGCCGCTCAGCACCACGTCGCAGGGGGTGGCCTCGATGGTGGCCTCGAGGTCCTTCACCTGGTGCTCGCCATAGCCCATGGCGGGCAGGATGCCCTTGGCGTTGGGGTATTTCCGGTAGGTGGCGGCGATGGAGTCCACGGCGTAGGGCGTGGGGTCCACGATCTCGTGGGCGCCCGCGGCCTTGGCGGCCACGACCCCGGCGCCGTAGGACATGGAGCCGTGCGTCAGCGTGGGGCCGTCCTCGATGACCAGGGCGCGCATGCCCTTCACCAGCTCCGGCCGGTCGCAGGTCACGGGGCTGTTGGCGCGGATGACCCTGGCCTTCGGGTTCACCAGGGCGGCGTTCCGCTCGATGGCGGCGATGTCCGCCTCCCGGGCGCTGTCGCACTTGTTGATGAGGATGATGTCGGCCATGCGGAAGTTAGCCTCGCCCGGGTGGTAGGCCAGCTCGTGACCCGACCGCAGGGGGTCGGCGATGCAGATGTGGAGGTCGCTCCGGTAGAAGGGCAGGTCGTTGTTGCCGCCGTCCCAGAGGACTACGTCCGCCTCCTGCTCGGCGCTGCGGATGATCTGCTCGTAGTCCACGCCGGCGTAGACGATGAAGCCGTTGTCGATGTGGGGCTCATACTCCTCGCGTTCCTCGATGGTGCACTCGTGCCGGTCCAGGTCCGCGTAGCCCGCGAAGCGCTGGCAGGCCTGGCGGGCCAGGTCACCGTAGGGCATGGGGTGGCGGATGGCCACCACCTGCTTGCCGAGCTTCTTCAGGATGTTGCTGATGTAGCGTGTGGTCTGGCTCTTGCCAGCGCCCGTGCGCACGGCGGTGATGCCGATGACGGGCTTGCTGGACTTGATCATCGTCTTGGCGGCGCCCAGGAACGTGAAGTCGCAGTCGTGGGCAATGCAGAGGCTGGCCAGGTGCATGACGGTGGCGTGGGGCACGTCCGAGTAGGAGAAGACCGCCTCATCCAGCCGCTCGCGGGCGATGAGGCCCACCAGCTCGGACTCGTCCACGATGGGGATGCCCTCCGGGTAGAGCTTCCCGGCCAGCACCGCCGGGTAGCGGCGGCCCTCGATGCCCGGGATCTGGGTGGCCGTGAAGGCCACCACCTGATAGTCCGGGTTGTCCCGGTAGACGGTATTGAAGTTGTGGAAGTCGCGTCCCGCGGCTCCCAGGATCACCACGCGTCGTGTCGCCATGACACTTTGCCTCTCGGTCCAGCGGCGAGCCGACACGCTCAGGTTTGGCAGTCCTGGCAGCACCGCGACGGCTGGAGCATACGCCCCCTGCGGGCCTCAGGACACCGCATTGTGGCTTGAATCACAGAGCCCCGAAGAGACTATGCTTTTCCCATGCCCTTTCCCGTCGCTCTCTCGGCCTTTTCTAGGCGGTTTCGCGTCCTGCTCGCAGTCCTGGCCGGCGGCTTTGTCCTCTGGTTGTTGGCGGGTTTTTTTCTGGTGCCCGCCGTCGTCCGACCCCGCCTGGAGCGGGAGGCCACGCGGGTCCTGAAGCGTCCGGTCAGCGTGGTGAAGCTGCGCTTCAACCCGCTCACCCTGGGCACCACCGTGGAGGGTCTGCGGATCGCGGAGCCCCGTGGCGGCGACTGGGTGACCCTGCGCCGCCTCTATGTGAACTACGAGGCTTGGGCCCTCCTCCGGCACACCATCTCCCTTGCTGAGGTCGAGGTGGAAGGCCTGGTGGTGCGGGCGGGGCTGGACGCCAAGGGCCGGCTGAACTTCCAGGACCTGCTGGAGGGCGACGCTTCGAAGCCAGACGAACCCGCCAGCGCATCGGCCTGGATCTTCGAGGTGGCCCGCTTCCAGCTCAGCGAGGGGCGCCTGGAGTTCACGGACCGCACCCTCACGCCCACCTACCAGCGCGTGCTCGGCCCCCTCTCCTTCCGCATGGATGGCCTCCGCACCGAGCTGAACCATCACAGCGGCTTCACCCTGGAGGCCTGGACCGAGGCCCGGGAGCACCTGCTCTGGAAGGGGGAGCTGGGCTTCCAGCCCCTGGCCTCCAAGGGCAGCGTGCTCATGGAGAACCTGGACCTGCCCCGCTACCGGCCCTATGCCGAGGAGGAGCTGGCCAGCGAGGTCCGCAGCGGCAAGGCCTCGCTACGGGCCCAGTACCGCTTCGAGTGGGGCAAGGGCAAGCGGGTGGTCGAGCTCTCCGACCTGGGCCTCTCGCTGAAGCAGCTGAAGGTCGCCGAGCCCGGCGTGGCGGAGCCGGCTCTGGACCTGCCCTCCTTGGAAGTCCAGGGCGTCCAGATGGACCTGCTGGCACCCTCGGTGGAGGTGGGCTCGATCCTCGTGGACCAGGGCGCAGTGCGTATGCTCCGATCTGAAACAGGCACGCTGAATCTGATCCGGATGCTGGCGCCGCCCCACCCGCGCATCCCCAAGGCCGACGCGAAGCCCCTGCAGCTCCTGATCCGGGACCTGCGGCTCCAGGGTCTTCGGCTGGACTGGCAGGACCGGGTGCCCGCCCGCCCCGTGCAGGTGGCGGCGACGGACCTCAGCCTGCGCCTGCGGAACCTCTCCCTGGATCCGGACGTGCCAACCCAGGCCGAGCTGGCCCTGAAGCTCGGTGGGGGCTCCCTTGAGGTGGAAGGCAGCCTCCATGCCTTCAAGCCCGCCGGGGAACTGCGCCTCAAGGCCGAGGGGCTGGCCCTGGCACCCTTCGACCCTTACCTGGACGGGGCTCTCTCGCTGCGTGTCGCCTCGGGCAACCTCGGCGCCGAGGGCCGCCTGCGCTTCGCCTTCGAGGGTTGCCGCACCGATGGCCTGGCCTACCAGGGCGCCCTCTCCGTACGGCAGCTGGAGGTGCGCGACGCAGCCCAGAACGAGCCTTTCCTGCGCTGGAAGCAGCTGCGGCTCGCGGGGCTGGACCTGCGCACCGCGCCCCTGGCAGTGACACTCCAGAGCGTGGACTGGATCGAGCCCGAAGGTCGCCTGGTCGTGCAGCCGGATGGTCGCACCAACGTGGCCCTGGCGCTGCGCCTGGAGGAGGGCGCCAGGCCCGCGCCGGTGACGGCCTCAGCCGTGCCCGCCACGCCCGCCGCCGCGCCGGACCTGCGAATCCAGAAGGTGGCCATCACCGGGGGGCGGCTCAGCTTCATCGACCGCTCGGTGCAGCCCAACGCAGCCCTGCTGCTGAGCGACCTGGAAGGCACCTACCTGGGCCTGTCCAGCCGCCCCGACGCCGCCTCCCAGGTGGCCTTCCGCGGCCGCGCCGGGGGCCTCGCGCCCATCACCATCACGGGTCATGCCATGCCCCTGCGGCACGACCTGGACACGGACGTCACCCTGCGGATCCAGGGCGCGGACCTCACGGACTTCACGCCCTACACGGGCAAGTACCTGGGTTACACCGTGCAGAAGGGCAAGCTCGATGTGGAGGCCCGGCTGCGCATCGACCATCGGAACCTGAAGGCCGAGAACGCCGTGAAGCTGGACCAGTTCTACCTGGGCGAGAAGGTGGAGAGCCCTGACGCCACGGGTCTGCCGGTGAAGTTCGGCCTGGCCATCCTGCGCGACCGCAAGGGCGTCATCGCCTTCGACCTGCCCATCGAGGGCAGCCTGGACGATCCCGACGTGAAGTATGGAAAGCTGGCCTGGAAGGCCATCTTCGGGCTGCTGGGAAAGATCGCCACCTCGCCCTTCACCCTGATCGGCAGCCTCTTCGGGGGCGATGCCGGGGACCTCAGCAGTGTCGCCTTCGCGCCGGGGGCCAGCCTTCTCGACCCCGCGGCCACGGCCCGGCTGCAGGCCCTGGGCAAGGCGCTCCAGGAGCGTCCTTCGCTACGCCTGGAAGCCGAAGGCGCTGTGGACGCGGACCAGGACGGGGCCATCCTGCGTCGCGCTGCCCTGGACGCCCTGCTGCGGCGCACCCGGGCGCGGGCCCTGAAGCTCGCCGAGGAGGGGCCAGTGCCCCCATCGGAGCGCGGGCGCTGGCTGCAGGCGGCCTTCGAAGCCGCCTTTCCGCCCGCCAAGGGCGCTCCCGCGGCTCCGCCCCCGCCGCCTGCGGAGCTGGAGCAGCGGCTGCTGGGCACCCTCGCGCCGGATCCCGCCGACCTGGCCCAGCTGGCCGACCGCCGCGCCAAGGCCGTGCTGGCCTGGCTGCTGGATAACGCCAAGGCCGATCCCGAGCGGGTCTTCCAGGTGCGCACCGGGCAGGCCAAGGGCGCGGCAGTGGCCTTCACCCTGAAGTAGGGCTGCAGGGTGGGGCCACGCCCAACTCCAGGCCTTCAGAGAAAAAGTGGAACCGTAGATGACGCAGACTTGCGCAGATGGACGCTGAACGGGCCCTCTAAGCGATAAACCACCCCTGCCGGGCTCACGGGCCTGTGGCGCGCATCTGTGTCATCTGCGCCATCTGCGGTTGAACGAAGCCGCTACGCGGCGGGGGACGGTCATCCAGGCAGCCCGGTCGATAAAGACAGCTAGCGCGGAAGGGTAAAAGCAGGCTCCTTGGTCATCGCGGTGTATGCGCACCGCCAGATGACCAAGGAGGTACTGCATG
>CAIPAY010000256.1 GCA_903863195.1 uncultured Holophagaceae bacterium | reverse complement strand
TGGCTCGTAGGCACTCCAGCCCCCGAGCAGACGGATACACTTTTCCCAAGACACCGGCACCTCCCCCTGCGTTCTCGACAAACACAAGGGTCTCAGAGGACTGCCGGTGTCCCTTTCCTCACGCTATTCCGCGATGAACCCGATTTTCTATCACACGGGCGCAGCCCGTGTGCGGGAACGAACGCTGGTCGGGGCCGCTACGGCCGCAACGTCCCCATCATCCGAGGGTAAGGAATGGTCTCCCGCACGTGCGGCAGCTTGCACATCCAGGCCACGGCGCGCTCGAGGCCCATGCCGAAGCCGGCGTGGGGGACGCTGCCATACTTGCGGACGTCCAGGTACCACTCGTAGTCGGCGCGGTTCAGCTGGTGGTGCACGATCTGGTCCAGCAGGTACTGGAGGTCGCTGGCGCGCTCGCCGCCGCCGATGACCTCGCCGTAGCCCTCCGGGGCCAGCAGATCGGCGCCCAGGGCCAGGCGGTCGTCCAGGGGATCCGGCTCCATGTAGAAGGCCTTGAACGCCTTGGGGAAGCGGTGCACCCAGAGGGGGCGGTCCGTGGCGTTCATGAGGATGGTCTCGTCGTCGTTGCCGAAGTCCTCGCCCCACTGGATGTCGCTGCCCAGGGTCTTGAGTTTGTCCACGGCCTCGGTGTAGGTCATGCGATCGAAGGTGGTGTTGAGGGCCAGCTCCAGGGGCGCGGTGTCGCGCTCCAGGATCTTCAGCTCCTCCTGCCGCCCCTCCAGCACCCGCTGGATGAGGAACTTGGTCATGCGCTCGCCCAGGGCCATGACATCATCCAGGTGAGCGAAGGCCACTTCGGGCTCCACCATCCAGAACTCGGTCAGGTGGCGACGGGTCTTGCTCTTCTCTGCCCGGAAGGTGGGGCCGAAGCAGTAGACCTTGCCGAAGGCCGCAATGCCCGGCTCCTGGTAGAGCTGGCCCGACTGGCTGAGGAAGGCCGTGCCCTCGTGGAAGTACTCAGTGCCGAAGAGGGTGCTGGTGCCCTCGCAGGCGCTGGGGGTCAGGATGGGCGCGTCCAGCAGGGTGAAGCCGTCCCCGTCGAAGAAGTCCCGGATGCCCTTCACCAGGGTGTGGCGGATGCGGAGGATGGCCCACTGGCGGCGGCTGCGCAGCCACAGGTGCCGGTTCTCCATGAGGAACTCGGTGCCGTGCTCCTTGGGCGTGATGGGGAAGTCGGTGCTGCCCCCGATGAGCTCCAGGGACTTCACCAGCAGCTCGGGCTGGCCGGTCTTCGGGTGCTGCTGCACCACCCCGGTGAGGGCGATGGCGGCCTCCTGCGTGAGCTTGCCGGCCAGCTCGTAGCTGGCGGGATCAGCCTCGGCAGCGCCCACCACGCACTGCACGAAGCCGGAGCCGTCGCGCAGCTCGATGAAGCGGGTCTTGCTGGTGCGGGCGTTGCGGACCCAGCCCCGCAGCCGGACGGTCTCACCAATCTGGCCGGCGAGGAATCGGACTTCGGTGAAGGACGGGCTGCTCACGGGGCCTCCTGGGCCAAACCCCTATTGTGCCCGGGGATTGGCGTCGGCTCCAGCGGTAGCTCCTCCGCTGGGCGGTCAGGCTTCCTTCTGCCCCCGGAACTTCCCGGAGATGGCCACCTGCATGCCCTTCAGATGCGTCATGACCCGCTCCAGCTTCTGGCGGGCGATGTCCTGGAACTGCATGAGCTGGATCAGGGCGAAGACGGTGTTCTGCATCTCCTGGTTGGTGGCCTCCAACTCGGCAATGGCCTTCTCCTGGCCCTTCAGCCTGCCCAGTCCCGCCTCCTGCTTCAGGAGGCCGATGCCCCGGAAGACCTTGTCCGTGCTCTCCAGCATGGTCTCCACCCGCTCGAGGACCTTGGCCATCTCCTGCTCGGTGTAGGTGATCGAAGACTCGATCTGGGGAATCACCCGGTGCTCGTCCTGCTCCTTGGTCGGCGCCAGCTCGATGAGCCGGCGGAGGTCGTCGTCCAGACGCTCCTCCAGGGTGCGGGCGGCGAGAGCCTCCCTGCCCTGGGTGCGTCCCGGCCCCAGGTTGGCGATCATGGCCGCGTCCAGCAGGGTGACGACACGATCGCCCTGGACGATGAAGCCCTCGACCCAGGCACCGCCGAGTCCGGCCAGCATGGGACTGGCCTGGACCAGGTCCTCCTCGGGCACGCTGAGCACCGCGTCCACCGCATCCACCAGGAGGCCCGTGGCGGTGCCGGCCAGATCCAGGACCAGGATGGTGGGGATCTGGGAGGCCTCCAGGGGCGGCAGGGACATGCGCTCCCGCAGGCTCATCACGGGCACCACCCGGCCCCGGAGGTCGAGGATGCCCTCCACGGCCTTGGGCATGTGGGGCAGCCGGTTCAGCTCCCGGAGGGGCGTGATCTCCGCCACGTGGTGGAGGGGGATGCCGTAGGTTCGCTCGTTCAGGAGAAAGGTCATGAACCGGTGCTGGACAGACCCTTGGCCCGCGGCGCGGGCTGGAGACGTCGGAGCGGCACCAGGGTTCACACGGCCTCCTGGACGGCGAGTTGCAGGAGCTCCGCGGGATCCAGGATCAGGACCACGCCGCCGTCACCCATGATGGAGGCGCCGCTGATGCCCGGCAGGGCGGCGAGGTAGGGCGCCAGAGGCTTGATGACCACTTCCTGCCGGCGCACGAAGGCATCGACGATGATGCCCATGCGCCGCCCGGAGGAGGAGACCACCACCACGGAGAGGCCCTCCGACTCGGCCTCGCCATTCACCGGGGCCTTGGACTTCAGCAGGTGCTGGAGGCGGCTCACGCCCAGCACCTCCCCGCGCAGGTTGATGGCCTGCCGGCTGGTGAGGTGCGACACGCTCTCGAGGGGCACGATCAGGGTCTCTTCGACGGCGGTGCCCGGGATGGCGAACACCTGCCCGCCGCTCTTCACGAGCAGGGCGTCGATGATGGCCAGGGTCAGAGGGAGCTTGATGGTGAAGACCGAGCCCTTCCCGACCGTGGAGCGGATGCCCACCCGGCCGTTGAGCTTGCGGACATTGGACCGCACCACATCCATGCCGACGCCGCGGCCGGAGATGTCCGTCACCTGGGCGGCGGTGCTGAAGCCCGGCGCGAAGATGAGCTCGATGATCTCCTCATCGGGCATGGCCTCGGCCCGGTCCACGGTCAGCAGACCCTTCTCGACGGCCTTGGCGCGGATGACCGCCGGGTCGATGCCCTTGCCGTCGTCCTCGATCTCGACCACCACGCTATCGCCTTCGTGGCGGGCGCGCAGGACCACGATGCCCGTCTCGGACTTGCCCGCCTTGAGCCGCACTTCCGGCGCCTCGATGCCGTGGTCGGCGCTGTTCCGGATCAGGTGGATCATCGGATCGCCCAGCTCCTCGATGATGCTCTTGTCGATCTCAGTGTCCTCGCCCACCAGCTGCAGCTCGATCTTCTTGCCGCTGGCCTTGGCCAGGTCCCGGAGCATGCGTGGGAACTTCGAGAAGACGGTCTTCACGGGGACCATGCGGATGCCCAGCACCGAGGCCTGGATCTCCTTGCTCACGTGGTCGAGGTAGACCGAGGCGTGCGCAAGCTCCTTGGCGACGCCGGCGGCCGGATGGCCGTTGACCTGCGGCACCAGGCGCTCCACTAGGTGGCTGATCATGGTCTTGCTGATGATCAGCTCCGCCACGATGTTCATGAACTGCTCGAGCTTGGCCTGACTCACCCGGATGGTGTCTCCGGCACCCTTGTCGTCGCCGCCCCGGCGGCTGTTCTTGCGCCGGTCATCGGCGGGGGCGGGCACCTCGGGGGAGGCGGGATCGGGAGCGGCCTGCTCCGAAGCGGCTTCAGGCTCGGGGGCCGCCGGTGCCGCCGCCTGCACCATGGGGCCGAGGCTCAGGGGATGGAACGTGATGGTGGCATGGGTGACAGCGCCGAAGACCTTCTTGACCTCTTCCAGAGGCTCGGTGGCCTCGATGAGCATCACCAGATCCAGGTGGAAGGCCCGGGGGTCGAAGGTGTCCAGGTCCACCAGGGGCTCGCGCGGAATGAGCTGCCGATGGAGCGGGCGCCCCACCAGATCCACGATCTGGAAGAGGGAGAAGGGGTTGAAAGCGGTGCCATAAATGGCGCCGGAGAGTTCCGCATGCACACCGATCACCGGCTTGCCCTCGATGAGCGACGCGTAGGCGGCGGCCCGGCCGGCCTCGCTGACCCCGGCCAGGACTGGCGGTAGCTGGACCACGCTCGCGGGGGCGGGCGCCACCGGAGCGATGGGCGCGGCCACGGCAGCCCCGCCCTGCTTGAGGGACTCGAGGTTCCGGAGCAGCTCGCTGGGGTCCGGATCCTGGGGCTCGCCCTGCTTGCGCACCATGACGCCCACGTCCTCGACCAGCACCTTGAGCAGGTCCACGGTCTCGAAGAGCAGCTCCATGACCCGGTCGCTGAGCTCCATGCGGCCCTTGCGCAGGTCGTCCAGCACGTTCTCGCCCATGTGGCTGACCGAGAGCACCTTCTGGAGCCCAAGGAAGCCCGCGGCCCCCTTGATGGTGTGGACGCTGCGGAAGATGGCGTTCAGCAGGTCAAGGTCGCCCGGAGCCTCCTCGAGGGCCAGGAAGTTGGTCTCGATCTGCTCGAAGTGTTCCTGGGCCTCGACAAGGAAGTCCTCATAGAAGCTGGGATCGTCCAGGGCGAAATCGTTCATGGCTCACCCGTTCGGCTGGCCGCAGGGCGGCGTCCCTGGAGGTTCTGGAGCTGGCCGGTTTCCGTGTCCGTCAGCAGCTGCTGGAGCTCCAGCAGGAAGATCATGCTGCTGTCGAGCCGGGCGACCTTCTCGATGTAGCGGTTGGCCCCCACGGCCGTGACGGCGGGCGGCGGGCCGAAGCGGCTCAGCTCCACGGGACGCACCTCGTCCACGGCATCCACCACGAGGCCGGTGAAGACCCCGCCGATGCTGGTGATGAGGATGCGGGAGATGCTGGTCGCCTCCACGCGCGCCAGGCCGAAGCGGGTGCGGAGGTCCACCACGGGCATGACTTCGCCGCGCAGGTTCAGTACGCCGTCCACGAACTCCGGGGCCCGGGGCACGGGCGTGATCTGGCTCACCATGACGATCTCGCGCACCTCATGGAGCCGCAGGGCGTAGTTCTCGGGCCCGAGGCGGAACACGACCAGCTCCAGGCTGGGGGCCACGTCCTGGGCGCGGTTGTCCGCCAGTCCCAGCCCCTGGCCCAGGGCGGCGATCTTCTCCTGGTCATCGCCCGTGATGATCTTCAGGACGTTGATGAGGCTCACCATCCGGCCCGGCAGCAGGAGGATGCCGCTCAGGTGGTCGCGCTCAGCCTCGGAGAGGGTCTGGGGCGGCGGCAGGGTCTGGCCCTCCTGCACCCGGAGGATCTCCTGGATCTCGTCCACGACCACGCCGATCTTCGCGCTGCCGAAGGAAAGCAGCACCACCATGTCGCGCTTCCGCTCCGCCCCCTCCTGCTGGATGGAGAGGATCTCGGAGATGTCCACCAGGGGCATGACGTGATCCCGCAGGCAGATCACCCCCAGCACGTAGTCCGGCGCATCCGGGACCTTGGTCACCGGCGGCAGCTCGACGATCTCCTCCACCTCGTGCAGGGCGATGCCGAAAGACTCCCGGCCCAGCCGGAAGGTGACGTAGGGCTGGCCGTCCTCCTCGAGGTCATCGTCGTCGTCGGTGTCCGCGCTCCCGATCGTGCCGGCCAGGCCCAGGTCATCGAACTCGGCGCGACGGGTGAACTCGGCGCTGTCCAGGAGCTTCTCCAGGTGGATCAGGGTGATCAGGCGGGTGCCCACGGTGACCATGCCCGCCAGGTATTCGGCGCGGATGCCCGCCACGAGGGGCGGGGTCTCGCGGATCGTGTGGTCCTCGAGCCGCACCACCTCGGCCACGGAGTCCACCTGCAGGCCCGTGGGCCCGCTGGCCAGGCGCAGCACGATGATGCGGGTCTTGGAGGTGGTCTCCTGGGGGGCCAGGTGGAACCGCACTCGGCTGTCGATGACCGGGATGATCAGGCCGCGCAGGTTGATGACGCCCAGGATGAAGCTGGGGCTGCCGGGGATCGGGGTGATGTCAGTCCGGTGGGTGATCTCCTGCACCCGGTCGATGTCCAGCCCGAACTCCACATGGTCGAGCGTGAAGGTCACCAGCTGGCCTGAAGGCACCAACTCGGTGGCGAGCAGGGTCTGGGCTGACTCGACGGCCATGGGTCACCCTTTCTTCTGGGACTTGAAGGCCTCGATCACCGCATCCGCGTGGGCCTTGTTCTCGTCGGGCGTGGTGCCGGTCTGGGCGATGGTGTGGCTGATGGAAGGCCGCTGGGTGTCGCTCTTCAGGCCGGTGCCCAGCAGGTCCACGATGTAGTCGTGGATCTGGCGCAGGTGGTGCAGGATGCGCTCCAGCTTCTGGCGGGTGATGTCCTGGAACTGCATCAGGTCCATGGCCTCGAAGACCTTGTCCTGGATCTCCTTGCCGGCGCTCATGACCTCGTGGATGACCTTCTGCATCCCCGGCGCCTGGGCGCCCTCGTGAGCCATGATCTGGGTGATGAGGAGCTGCTGGCGGTTCACAAGCTGGCCGATCTGGTCCAGCTGGTCCATGACCTTGTTGGACTCGCGCTCGGTGACGGCGGTGACCGTGTCCAGCTCAGAGATCACGTGCCCGCTGCCGTCCGCGTGGGGCTCCGCATGGGAAGCCGCCGTGACGGGCGGTGGGACCGGCACGGGATCCTTGACGGGAGCGCTGACCTCGGGCTTCTTCGGCGACTTCGCCCCTCCCGCGAGGAGGGCATCGATTTCGGACTGATCCATGGCCTGCTCCTATCCCAGGAGGGACTCGATCTTTTCCTTGAGGGTCTCCGGGGTGAATGGCTTCACCACGTAGTTGTTCACACCAGCCTGGAGGGCTTCGACGATGTCCTCCTTGGCGGCGTTGGTGGTCACCATCAGGATCGGAATGACGGGGTTCTGGACCCGCACGGTCTTCACGAACTCAAGCCCATCCATCTCTGGCATGTTCCAGTCGGTGATGATCATCTCCACCCCGCCCTGGCCGAGCCGCTCGAGGCCGCTCTTGCCGTTGTCACCCTCGACCACATCGGTATAGCCGATGCGGGACAGGGTGTTGATGA
Organism: uncultured Holophagaceae bacterium; assembly: GCA_903863195.1. Taxonomy (GTDB): domain Bacteria; phylum Acidobacteriota; class Holophagae; order Holophagales; family Holophagaceae; genus Geothrix. The sequence continues at coordinate 11,451 of CAIPAY010000256.1, read as the reverse complement.
TGATGCGCCGCATCGTCGAGGAATCGTCCACGATGAGGATCTTCACGGGGGCCTCCTGAAAGGGGTGGTGACTCGGGATCAGAGCGAGGACGGAGGCGCGGTGGCCTCCAGGAACTTCACAAGGGCTTCAAGGTCATCGGGATAGACGTTCTGGAACTTGATGCCCAGCTCGTAGTCCCCGGCATCCATCTGCTCGACGCGGACCACCATGCCCAGGGCCACCAGGGGCCGGACCTCGGCTTCCTGGACGGGGCCGAAGTGGTTCTGGTAGCGGCCCCAGCCTGGCACCCGCAGCTCGAGCTTGAGCAGGGCCCCCAGGGGGTAGGCCCGGGGAGAGTCCAGCAGCAGCCCGCCGGCAGAGACATCCCGATAGCTGCTGGAGGCCGGCGCCTCGCCCTTGTGGAAGCTGAGTTCCTGGAAACTCAGGGAAGCTTCCAGGGGGATTCTTCGGTATTGCCGCCGTTCCTGACTCATGGTTGTCCTCAGATGGGGCATCGGAGGGTGGCGTATTTGACTTGAATACTGCAAAAGCTACCTGGAGGGCATCCGACATCGGGGTCGGCTCGGCTAGACTTGAAACCGTGGGCGCCCGGCTGGAACAGGCGCTCGTCGGAGGATCCATGCCCACTGCCCAAGGCCCCTGCCCCGTGGACCCCGGCCAGATGGAGGCGATCGTCCGCCGTCTTGCCACGGATCTGCTGACCCGGGTGAAACCCGAAGAAGAGATCGTCCTGCTGGGCATCCGCTCCCGGGGCATGCCCCTGGCGGAGCGCCTGGCCATCCAGCTCCGGGCACTCACCGGGGCCGCCATCCCGGTTGGCACCCTCGACATCACCCTCTACCGGGACGACCTCACCGAGATGGTGGGCAGCCCCATCGTCCGGCCCACGGAGATCCCCTTCACGCTGAAGGAGCGGACCGTGGTGCTGGTGGACGATGTGCTCTACACCGGCCGCACGGTGCGCGCGGCCCTGGACGCACTGCTGGACCACGGGCGCCCCCGGCGGGTGATGCTGCTGGTCATGGCCGACCGCAGCGGACGCGAGCTGCCCATCCAGGCGGACCTGGCGGGCCTCACCGTGGAGGTGCCGCCAGGCCACCGGGTGGCCGTGCGGATGAAGGAGATCGACGGCGAAGACGGCGTCACCGTGGAGAGCTGCTGATGACTTCGGAACGCTACGTCTTCCCCCACCGGCACCTGCTGGGCATTGAGCCCCTCAGCCCCCGGGACATCACCGCCCTCCTGGATCAGGCCCAGGCCTTTGAGGAGGTCTGCGAGCGGCCCAGCATCAAGATCGTGCCGGCCCTGCGCAAGAAGCTCGTGGTGAACCTCTTCTTCGAGAACAGCACCCGCACCCGCAACAGCTTCGAGATCGCCGAGAAGCGGCTGTCCGCCGAGATCATCAACTTCGACGCCGACACCAGCAGCCTCAACAAGGGTGAGACCCTGATCGACACGGCCATGAACCTCCAGGCCATGCACCCGGATCTGATCGTCATGCGCCACAGCGCCCCCGGCGCCCACGCGCTGCTGTCCCGGCACATGAAGGCCAGCATCATCAACGCCGGGGACGGCTCCCATGAGCACCCCACCCAGGCCCTGCTGGACGCCTACACCCTGCGCAAGCGGTTCGGCAGGCTGGAGGGCCTGCGCGTCGCCATCGTGGGCGACATCCGCAACAGCCGCGTGGTCCGTTCCAATCTCTGGCTGCTGAACCGCATGGGCGCCAAGGTCACACTCGTGGGCCCGCCAACCCTGGTGCCCCAGGAGATGAAGGCCACCTGGCCCGCCATCGAGATCTGCCACGACTTCGACGCCGTGCTGCCCGAGCAGGACGCCATCATGATGCTCCGCGCCCAGTTCGAGCGCGGCACCGGCGCCTACATCCCCGGCCAGGGCGAGTACAGCCGCTTCTACCAGCTCAACACGGCGCGGATGCAGCGCGCCCGGAAGGATGTGGTCGTGCTGCATCCAGGCCCCATCAACCGCGGCCTCGAGATCACCAGCGACGTGGCCGACGGCCCCAACAACCTCATCCTCGACCAGGTGACCAACGGGGTCCCGGTCCGCATGGCCGTCCTCTACCTGCTGTCCAATCCCCACGGGGAGCAGGTGCCCTGAGCACGCCACCGCCGAGAGAAGGACCCATGATCCCAGGCCCCATCACCCTCCTCATCCTGGACGGCTTCGGCGACGGCCCCCGGAACGCCTTCGACGCCACCTTCGTGGCCTCGATGCCCCGGTTCAACGCCCTGCGGAAGGACTACGCCACCACCCAGCTGGCCACCAGCGGCGAGGCCGTGGGCCTGCCCGAGGGGCAGTTCGGCAACTCCGAGGTGGGCCACATGAACCTGGGCGCCGGCCGCGTGGTCTGGCAGGAGCTCACCCGCATCGACGCCGCCATCCGGCGCGGCACCTTCCGCGAAAATCCCCCCATCACCGCCCTGCTGGCCGGGCTGAAGGCCTCCGGCAAGCGGCTGCACCTCCTGGGTCTGGTGAGCGACGGCGGCGTCCACAGCCACCAGAACCACATCGTGGCTCTGGCCCAGTGGGCCCAGGCGGAGGGCATCCCCACCACCATCCACGCCATCACCGACGGCCGGGACACGGGCCAGAAGAGCGCCGACGGCTTCCTCCAGTGGCTCACCTTCCAGCTCCGGACCTGCCCCCTGGTGACGATCGGCTCCGTGTGCGGCCGCTACACCGCCATGGACCGCGACAAGCGCTGGGAGCGCACCGAGCAGGCCTGGAAGCTCTACGTGGACGGCGAGGCCGCCCAGCATGCCCCGGATGCCCTCGCGGCCGTCGCCGCCGCCTACGCGCGGGGCGAGACGGACGAGTTCATGGCGCCTACGGCCCTGGACGCCTTCCACCCCTTCGCCGACGGCGACGGGGTGCTGTTCTTCAACTTCCGGGCGGACCGGGCCCGTCAGCTCTGCCACGCCCTGGTGCACCCGGGCTTCAAGGCCTTCAGCCCCAGACACCGCCCCGCCGTGAAGCTGCTCACCTTCACGGCCTACGACGGCGAGCTGGAGCCGTACCTGAGCGTGGCCTATCCGCCCCAGAGCCTCGACCTGATCCTGGGCGAGCTCATCAGCGCCCAGGGCTGGAAGCAGTTCCGCACCGCCGAAACCGAGAAGTACGCCCACGTGACCTACTTCTTCAACGGCGGGCGGGAGGTGCCCTTCGACCATGAGGAGCGCCGCCTGGTGCCCTCGCCCAAGGTGGCCACCTATGACCTGCAGCCCGAGATGAGCCTGGCGGATGTGAGCCTGGGCCTGGAGGCCGCCATCGGCTCCGGCGCCTACCGGCTGCTGGTCTGCAACCTCGCCAACCCCGACATGATCGGCCACACGGGCGATCTGGCCGCCGCAGTCACCGCCTGCGAGGCCGTGGATGCCGCCGTGGGCCGCATCGCCGACGCCACCATCGCCGCCGGGGGCGCGCTCTTCATCACCGCCGACCACGGCAACTGCGAGTGCATGCTCGACGAGGGCGGCAACCCCCACACGGCCCACACCCTGAACCTGGTGCCCGCCGTGCTGGTCGCCAGGGGCTTCGAGGCCCGGCAGCTCCGCGCCGGCGGCGCCCTCAGCGACGTGGCCCCCACCCTCCTGAAGCTGTTCGGCCTGCCCCAGCCCGCCGTCATGGATGGCAGCAGCCTGTTCTAGGTTCTTCGCGGATGAGCGCATGCCAAAGAGAGGACCTTGGTGAAGGTGCTCCGCGCAATGGGGCTCAGCACTCGGACTAGGTCATCCTTGACTCAGAGGGCATCTTCATTGGGGCACATGGACCCGATAAAAACAGCTGATGAACCAGTGAGGAACGGTGAGCGCCGGTGAGAAAGAACCTTGGCTCGTCGCAGTCTCACCGTTCTTCACCGTTCCTCACCGGTTTCCTTTGAATCAATTGTCTTTCTGGCCCTGGCATCTGGAGCAGAGGTCCTGGGCCTGTGGCCCGGGCGAAGGAGGACGATACGGGGTGCCTAGGCCACACGCTCCACGCAAAAACGCGGTGAACCCATTTAATGGCCCAGGGCGCGGTGGCCCCCCAAGGTGATGCAGAACACATTTCCGGGCTCCCTGGTCCAGGGATACTGGAGAGATGAAAGTCGCATTCATCGGCACCCACGGCGTGGGCAAGACCACCCTCTGCTATGAGCTGGCCGCAGCCCTCAAGCGGGAGGGCGTCCACGTGGACATCGTGAAGGAAGTGGCGCGGCTCTCGCCCCTGCCCATCAACCAGAAGACCTCCCTGGAGGCCCAGACCTGGATCTTCCTCACCCAGATGGCCGAGGAGATCCGCTCGGCCAGCCAGCACGATGTGCTGGTCTGCGACCGCAGCGTGCTGGACAACTACGCCTACCTGATGCTGGCCTGCGGCCGCCAGCTGCCCATCGAGCGCTACATGCACCACTGGATGAAGAGCTACGACCTGCTCTTCAAGGTGCCCTTCGAGGGCCAGCTGGCCCCGGATGGCATCCGGGACACGGACGCCTTCTTCGCCGAGGCCGTGGATCAGCTGGTGGACCGCCTCCTCGCAGAGCGCGGCCTGCCCCACGAACGCCTGGAACCCGGCGCCCGGTCCACCTGGATCGACCGGGTCAAGCAGGTGGTGCTGAACCACCCTGGGAGCCAGAAGCGGCTCTTGTGACTTAAACGTGCTTTATCCATCACTTAATATTCCGGAAATCCTGCCGATGGGAAGGCTGGATGCAGCCAGCTCCGGAGGGGAAAGTGTTCAAGAACGCTCGCACCATCGCCACCCGACTCTTTTTCGCCACGGGGGTCACGGCCCTCTTCTTCGCTGCGGCCCTCCTGGTGGCCCTCCAGGGGCTCCAGCAGGGCCGGTCGACCTTCCTTGCCTATGCAGACCACGAGGCCCCGGAGTTGCTCCTCTACACCCGGCTCTACGCTTATGGTCTCCAGACGGGTCAGGCCCTCCGCAACATCCTGCTGGATCCGGCGAACACCAAGGCCTACGAGAACTACGACGGCGCCGTGAAGGAGTTCAACGACGCCCTGCAGGGCGCCCCGGCCCTCCTGGGGGAGCGCCCCGAGGCCCGGAAGTCCCTGGCGGGCATCCAGGACAAGTGGACCCGGCTCCTGGCCCTGCAGGCACCCATCCGGGACAAGGCCCTCCCCCCCGCCGCCGGGGCGACCCTCACGAAGGCCGAGGTCACGCCCCTCTGGCGCGAGCTGCGGTCCCAGCTCCTGGAGCGGGTCCGAGCCCAGGAGCTGGCCATGGCCGCGGCCAAGGAGCAGGCCAACCGCAGCCTCGGCAGGGCCATCACCCTGGCCATCATCGTGGCCCTGGCGGCCATCGCCCTGGGGGCGGGGCTGGGCCTAGTGTCCATCCGGAGCATCCAGCAACGGCTGGGAGCGCTGGATCAGGCCATGGAGGAACTGGCCAGCGGCAAGGGCGACCTCACCCGGCGGCTCCCGGTGGCGGGCCAGGATGAGCTCTGCCGCATCGCGGCAAAGGCCAACCGCCTCACGGAGTTCTACCAGCAGTTCTTCAAGCGGCTGGGACTCCACTCCCACGGTGTAGCCAGCGGGTCCACCCAGCTGTCCGCCACCGCGGCCTCCCTCGCCGACACCGCCGGCCAGCTCGACAGCCACACCCAGTCCACCCAGGGCAATGCCCAGTCCATGGGCGGCGCCATGAAGACCCTCCTGGCCAGCCTGGAGGAGGTCATCACCCTGGCGGAGCAGTCCCGCACCCACTCGAAAGACTCCGAGCTGGCCATCCAGCACGGGATCACCACGGGCCAGGACACAGCCAGGGCCATGGATGAGATCCGGGAGGCGACCTCCCAGATGATCAAGGCCGTCTCGGTGATCCAGGACATCGCCCGGCAGACCAACCTGCTCTCGCTCAATGCCGCCATCGAGGCCGCCAAGGCGGGCCAGATGGGCAAGGGCTTCGCCGTGGTGGCCGAGGAGGTGCGGAAGCTCGCTGAGCGCAGCGCCCAGGCCACCCACCAGATCAACCAGCTCATCAGCGCCACAGACCAGGCGCTGGGCAAGGGCACCCTCACCACCGAAGCCACCACCAAGGCCCTCCAGCAGATCCATGCTCATGTGCAGGAGTCGGTGGAGATGGCCACTCGGATCGGGCGCTCGGCCAGCGACCAGGTGCGCATCAGTCAGGAGGTCGGCTCTCTGGTGGGGTGTGTCTCGGACGACGTGGCGCGCAATGCGTCCGCCAGCCACCAGCTGTCGGCCACTGTATCCGAAGTGGCGGACACCTCCACCGAGCTGTCCCGCATCGCCGAGAGCATCCGGGCGGAAGTGGCCCTGTTCACGGTCTAGGATCCTTTTCTTGGCAGAACTCAGGGGCGGGCGGCTCCCTGACCGATAGCAGAAGAGTGGAGACTCCCCCTATGACCGCCCGGCCCGTACCGACCTCGAATGAACGCGTGATGGCAGAGGATGACTTCATCGTCTCGAAGACGGACCTGAAGGGCCTCATCACTTACGGCAACCGCACCTTCATTGCCATGTCCGGCTACGCCGAGCGGGAGCTGCTGGGCGCCCCGCACAACATCCTGCGCCACCCGGACATGCCCCGGGTGGTGTTCAAGCTGCTCTGGGACACCATCCAGGCCAAGCGCGAGATCTCCGCCTACGTGAAGAACCTGGCCAAGGACGGCAGCTTCTACTGGGTGTGGGCCAACATCACGCCCTCCCTGGACTCCAGGGGCAGCCTCATCGGCTACTACTCCGTCCGCCGGAAGCCCCGGCCCGAGGCCATCCAGGCCATCAGCGGCGTCTACCAGGCCCTGCTGGAAGCCGAGCGGCGGGCCGGAGATGGCCAGGCCGGCATGAAGGCCTCTCTTGCACTCCTCAACCAGACACTCGAACAGAAGGGCTTGAGCTATGAAGAATTTGTCTTTGGGCTCTAGTGTCCACCTGCTGGTGGCCCTCAGCTTCGGCCTGTTCCTAGGGTTCGCCTACCTGGGACTGGGTTCTGGCGGCTACTCGACCGCAGCCTGGGCCGCCTTCGCTCTGACGGCCGCAGTGCTGACCCTGACCTACTACACCGTGCACCGCATCCTGAACGCCGTCGGCAAGATCACGGGGCAGCTTGAAGCCGCGGCCCTGGGCAACCTGGACCAGCGCATCACCGGCATCAAGAAGGGCGCCGCCACCGGGAAGCTGGCCTGGGCCCTCAACGACCTGCTTGACCAGCAGGAGGCCTACTTCCGCGAGGTATTCTCTGCCTTCGACCACGCCTCCCGGGGGCAGACCTTCCGGCTGGCCATGGACCAGGGCCTGCACGGGGCCTTCAAGGACGGCATGCAGCGCATCAACGTCTCGGTGGAGAGCATGGGCCAGGTCCAGCAGATGGCCCTCAAGGAGAAGCTCATCACGCGCATCACCGACCTGAACTCCGGCAACCTCATCGGGAACCTGAAGTCCATCCAGGAATACCTGATGAACATGACCCAGGAGCTGTCCATCGTCGGCCAGCTCTCCCGGGAGACGGCCAAGGAGGCCGACGGCAGCCGCACCACCATCGAGGACCTGGTCGCGAACCTGAACCAGGTGGCTCAGATGGTGGCCGAAACCAACGCCCAGATCACCCTCCTCCACGAGAAGGGGGAGGAGATCAACCAGATCGTCCAGGTCATCACCGACGTGGCCGACCGCACCAACCTCCTGGCCCTGAACGCCGCCATCGAGGCCGCCCATGCCGGCGACGTGGGCAAGGGCTTCGCCGTGGTGGCCGAGGAGGTGCGCACCCTCTCCGAGAACACCAAGGACGCCGCCGCCAGCATCGCTGCGACCATCGAGTCCTTCGGCCAGGCCACCAACCGCATGATCGACGACTCCCGGCAGGTCAAGGAGATCGCCGAGGGCAGCCGGAGCGCCGTCACCGAGTTCCGCGCCCAGGTGCTGAAGTTCGCCGACTCTGCCAAGACCTCCTTCACCCAGATCAGCCGGGCCCAGGACTTCAGCTTCGCCTCCCTGGTGAAGATGGACCACTTCCTCTACAAGCAGAACGGCTACCGCGTGCTGCACCAGGGGGCCGGCTCACCGGAGGCCCGGGCCATCCAGACGGACCACCGGGGCTGCCGCCTGGGCACCTGGTACTACGAGGGGGACGGCGCGGAGAACTTCTCTCACGTGCCTTCCTACCCCCGGCTGGAGCAGCCGCACACCCGGGTCCACGCCAGCGTCCACCAGGCCGTGGCGCTGCTGGGCACCCACTGGGAGAACGACCCGGTCGCCCAGGGCGACATCTACGCCCACTTCGAGGACGCCGAGCGCGCCAGCGAGGAAGTGGTGCAGATCATCGATCAGATGGTGGCCGAGCGCCACCGGATGGCTTGAGCCCTCATCCCTTCAGACCCACATGCAGCGCCACGATGCCGCCCGTGAGGTTGGTCCAGCGGACCTCCTGGAAGCCCGCCTGCTCGAGCTCCCCGCCCAAGGCCCGCTGATCCGGGAAGGTCCGGATGCTCTCGGGCAGGTAGGTGTAGGCCGAGCCGTCCCCGCTGATCCAGGCTCCGATCCGGGGCAGCACGCGCAGGCTGTACCAGGTGTAGAAGCCCCTGAGCCCCGGCAGCACCGGGGTGCTGAACTCCAGGATGGTGAGCTGGCCGCCGGGCCTCAGGACGCGGAGGAACTCGGCGTAGGCCCGGGGACGGTCCTCGACGTTGCGGATGCCGTAGCAGATGGTCAGGCCATCGAAGCTGGCGTCCCGGAAGGGCAGCTGTTGGGCGTCGGCATCGCTCGAGGCCCAGATGAGCCCCGCCAGCCCCTTCCGGGCGAACTTGGCCGGTCCCAGGCGCAGCATGGCGTGGGTGAAGTCGGTGCTGAGCACCTCGGCGCCCCGGCGGGCCAGGGCCACGCTGGAGTCCCCGGTGCCAGCCGCTACATCCAGGAACCGCTTGCCCGGGGCCGCGCCGCTGGCCCGGGCCATGCGCCACCACCACCAGAAGTCCACGCCGCCCGAGAGGACATGGTTGAGCACGTCGTATTTCCCGGCGATGGCCGAGAACATCTGCTGCACCTGTCGGCCTTCCGGCATCCCACCTCCGCTGCCCGAAGACTGGCTCAGGCGCGCTCCTGCGAACTTCCATTGAACCAGAGCCGCGCCTTTACCCGAAGTAACGCCTCGTTGACCAGAGGTAGAGACTAGTCAAGAACCGCCCTGCCGCCCATCTTGATCCCTACCCAATCCGGAGGTCCAAGATGAGCAACGCCGCGGCAGAGCAGGTCAAGGGAGGCAGCTTCCTGCTGACCCCCATCGGCACCATGCCCCAGTTCACGCCCGAGGACTTCGGTGACGAGAGCAAGGAGTTCGCCCGGGCCGCGAAGGACTTCATCCAGGGCGAGGTGCTGCCCCGGGACGAAGAGATCGACAAGCTGGACCTCCCGCTGACCGTGTCGCTCATGAAGAAGGCCGGTGAGCTGGGCCTGCTCAGCCTCGAGATCCCCGAGGCCTATGACGGCATGGACCTGGACAAGCGCACCGCCATGCTCGTGCTGGAGGAGATGAGCAAGCAGGGCAGCTTCGCCGTGACCTACAGCGCCAACACCGGCATCGGCACCCTGCCCATCGTCTACTTCGGCACCGAGGCCCAGAAGCAGACCTACCTGCCGAAGCTGGGCAGCGGCGAGTGGCTGGCGGCCTACGCCCTCACCGAGGCTGGCAGCGGCTCCGACGCCATGGGCGCCAAGGCCACCGCCGTGCTCGACGGCGACCACTGGGTGCTGAACGGCACCAAGATGTGGATCACCAACGCCGGTTTCGCCGATGTCTTCGTGATCTTCGCCAAGGTGGATGGCCAGCAGTTCAGCGCCTTCATTGTGGAGAAGACCGATCCCGGCATCAGCACCGGCGCCGAGGAGAAGAAGCTGGGCATCAAGGGCAGCTCCACCCGCACCGTGATCCTGGAGAACTGCCGCATCCCCAAGGACCGCCTGCTGGGCGAGATCGGCAAGGGCCACAAGATCGCCTTCGGCATCCTGAATATCGGCCGCTTCAAGCTCGGCGTGGGCAGCCAGGGCGGCATGAAGCGGATCCTGGAATACGCCATCCGCTACACCACCGAGCGCCAGCAGTTCGGCAAGGCCATCAACTCCTTCGGCCTCATCCAGCAGAAGCTGGCGGACATGGCCGCGAAGATCTTCGTCTGCGAGGCCATGAACTTCCGCACCGTGGGCTACATCGACGAGGCCCTCGCCCGCACCAGCTGGTCCAGCCCCACCGCTGGCGCCGACAAGATGGCCGCCATCGACGAGTACACCATCGAGTGCAGCATCTCCAAGGTCTGGGCCAGCGAGGCGCTGTTCTTCGTGGCTGACGAGGCCGTCCAGGCCTACGGCGGCTACGGCTTCAGCGCCGAGTATCCGCCCGAGAAGGCCCTCCGCGACTGCCGCATCAATCGAATCTTCGAGGGCACCAACGAGATCAACCGGCTGCTCATCGCCGGCACCCTGCTCAAGCGCGCCATGAAGGGTGAGCTGCCGCTCATGCAGTTCGGCCAGCAGGTGGCCAAGGAGATCTCCAACCCGGTCAAGGCCGATGCCTTCACGGGGCCCCTCGCCCGCCTCAAGCACGGCGTGGAGCTGAGCAAGCGCCAGTGCATGCTGGCCGCGGGCCTGGCCGTGCAGGTGCTGGGCCAGAAGCTCATCGACAACCAGGAGGTCATGGGTCGCATGAGCAACATGCTCATGGAGATCTACGCCATGGAGAGCGCCATCGTCCGCGCCGAGCGCATGCTCGAGGGCGGCCACCGCTGGGCCCAGATCGCCCGCGACATCACGGAGCTCTACGTGAACGAGAGCTGGCACAAGGTCCACGGCGACGCCCGCATGCTCTGCGCCGATGTGGTCGAAGGCGAGGCCCTGCGCCACGCCCTGGCCGGCGTGAAGGCCTTCACTGAGTTCCACCCCACCAGCAGCGCCCGCCTGCGCGGCCGCATCGCCAGCGAGCTGATCCAGCGGGGGATCTACCCGATTGAGGTGGCCTAGCCGCTGCTCCGCCGCGGTGCGGCGGGGATCGGAAAAGGGCCCCGTTCGGGGCCCTTTTCAATGCTGGGAAGGGGGTCAGTGACGCTCTTCCCTCGGCTTCTCCTTAGGGGCCTCGGGCTTGGGGGTGGCCTGGTGGGGCTTCGCCTCGGGCTTGGGGGCGGCTTCGGGATGGCGCTCCTCCCCGCGGGAGGGACGGGACTCCATGGGTCGTTCCCGAGGGGCCGGGTCTGCACGCCGCTCGTCCAGCCTGGGCCGGGACTCGGGCATCCGCTCGCGGGGCGAGGTCTCGGGGCGCCGCTCCTCGGCCTTGGGACGCGGCTCTGGTGCGCGTTCGCGAGGCGAGGTCTCGGGGCGCCGCTCCTCGATCTTGGGCCGGGACTCCGGCATCCGCTCACGAGGCGAGGTCTCGGGGCGCCGCTCCTCGATCTTGGGCCGGGACTCCGGCATCCGCTCATGAGGCGA
>CAIPAY010000255.1 GCA_903863195.1 uncultured Holophagaceae bacterium | reverse complement strand
GGCGCAGGCGCAGGTGCTCCGCAGATACGGTCCATGTCGTGGCGCCTGGGAGACGATCTGTTTCCGGTGCTTAGCCAGGTTTCGGAGCCGGGACTTAGCGAAAACCAGAGTCGCCTTCCCCGGTAAAGCGCGATGAACCAATCTATTCCTATCTCCAAAAAGAGGCGGGCCCGCTGGCCCGCCTTTTATTGGAGCGAGCGAGCGGCTATCGCTTGGGAACCACTCCCAACGACACCGCCGCGGTCTGTTCGTTGAGATGCTGGTCCACGACCTTGACGAGGACGCGATCGCCGCGGACGACGTCGCGAGGCAGCAGCACGTCGAAGCGCTCCTCCTTCTGGTCGAAGACGCGGTCCTCGGGCACGAGCTGGAGCCAGCGCTCGCCGTCGGCGCTGACCGCGGCCTCCTTCAGGATGGAGGTCTCATCCCGGGCCAGGAACTTCACGCGGATGCCCTCGCCCTCGGGCACGGCGCTCAGGTCCAGGATCACCGGCGGCGTGTGGTCCACCAGGAAAGGGGCGGTCCGCCAGGTGCTGGTGAGGACGGCGTTGAAGGGCGCGCTGGGGGCGTCCGAGGCGGTCACTTCCAGCCGGTATCGGCCGTCGGGCACCGGCAGGGTGTCGAAGCTGAAGAACTTCTCCCTCCAGGCCTTCTCGACCAGGATCGGCGCGCCCCGCTCCGGCACCAGGCGGATGGCGAACTGGAGGGCATCCGCGTTGGGGTCGTTCACCCGGAACACGAAGCTCTGGCTGCCCCGGCGGAAGCTGCGTTTTTCGGCCCCCAGGTAGCCCAGGGCGGGGATGAGCTTCTGGGTCTCCAGGGGCACCCGCTCGATGCCGATGTCCTCCGGCGGCGCGGTGCGGGTGATGACCAGGCCCGGCGGCATGAGGTCCACGCCCTCCCAGACCGGGGCCAGGTTGCGGTGAGCCCAGTAGAGGCTCACGGACTCGACGATGGGGGTGGCGCCGCCCCGAGTGCTGCTGAGGCGCAGGCGGAACTGGGCGAAGCGCGCCGCTGGCAGGGTCGGCCGCTCCCCGCTGCGCAGAGGCGGGGTCCAGGGACTCCAGGTGACGTCGGGGGTCTCGGTGCTGCCGATGCGGAACTGCAGCTCCACGCCAGTGCCCGTGGGGGTCTCCGCATCCAGGTAGGCGCGGCCCCAGTCGGCGATGGGGGCGCCCTTCAGGATGCGGGACTCCAGCGTGCCTTCCGTGGCCTGGGCCTCAGACAGCAGGTGCAGCTCGGCGGGGTTGGAGCCCACCACCAGCAGATCCCCGCCCGTGGGCAGGAACCCGGTGGCCTGGGCGGTGCCCAGCTCCTGCACCACGGCGAAGGGATCGGCGTCGCGGGCCTTGCCCAGGGGCAGCGCGAAGAGGCGGGAGCGGTTGCCCGTGCCCACCAGGAGCTGGCCCTTCCAGACGGTCAGCGCGTAGACCTGGCTCTGGGTGCTCTGCCAGAGCACTTCGGGGACACGGTCCTTGTCCAGCCGGATGACGGCGGAACGCGTGGTGGTGCTGGTGTCTGCCTGCAGGTAGCCCTCGCGGCGCTCGAGCAGGCCGGTGCTGAACTTGGGAGTGAGGCCGTTGTCGGCGCCGATATAGAGCTGTCCCTCGGCAACGGCCAGGGCACGGACCTCCTCGAAGGGGGTGTCCATCAGGGTCTCCAGGCGGTCCCCCTGGCGGCTGTAGCGCAGCACCAGGCCGCGGCCATGGCTGCCCAGGTACCAGCCGCCCTGCCCGTCCGAGGCCAGTGCGGTGAAGGCGGTCTCGTCGGCCAGCTCCGCCAGCCGGCGGCTGGCGCCCTCCCGGGCCTGAACCAGCACGGCGCCCTTCTCGGCCCCGCCCGCCACGAGGACGGCGTCCCCTTCCACGGCCATGGCCCAGACGATGCGGGCGTCGATGTCGGCGAAGGGTTTCACTTCGCCGGTAGGGGTCACTCGGAGCAGCTTGCCCTCTCCCGTAGGCGCTACCACCAGATCCTGGCCCAGCCGCGCCAGCGCGAAGACGATGCCGCCCTTCACCTGGCCCAGGGGCTTCATCTGACCGCCCACGTAGTGGAACAGCTTGCCATCGGTGCCCGCGGAGAGGTAGGCGCCGCCAGAGCCGTCCGGCACCGCGGCCCAGATGACCCCCTCGGGCAGCTGGCCCACGCGCCGGAGGTTCGGCGCCAGGCGCAGCCGCCCGTCAGCGCCGATCCGTACGCCGCGGGTCTCCGAGCCCAGCCAGTCGTTGAAGCCCGAGAAAGTGGCCGAGGGTTGGTCCGCCAGAGCGGTCACTCCCAGGGCGGCGGCAAGCAGCAAGGTCATCCAGCGCATAGAACCTCTTCCTCGGGAAAGCATCTACTCGATCTCCACTTCCAGCTGGGCCAGGCCGCGCACCTCGCGCTCCAGCGGCAGCACCGCCCGCCCGACGATCCGCCGCTGCAGCCGGTTGTCGCTGCTGGCGCCATCACCGCCGACGAGGCTGGCCACGGTGGGGGGAATGCCCTCGATGCGGCTGCCCCGCAGGCCCGCGCCGGGCTGGGACTGCACCAGCAGGGCGTAGGCGTGGTTGTTGCGCAGGGCGCCGTTCAGGATCCGCACGATGTCACCCAGGGAGGCGATCTCGATCACCCGCTCGTCGGGATCCGCCGCCGTCAGGCTGTAGCCGTCACCGACCATGAGGGTGGCCTTGCCCTTGGCCGCGGAGGAGGGCACCTGGATGTTGAAGGTGGCGGTCTCCCGAACACCCTGGATGTTCTGGAGGGTCACCAGCACCGGCAGCACCTCGCCCCGCTTGGCCCGGGCCTTCAGCAGGCGCACCGCCGCGATGGCGGTGAGGTCCAGGCGCTCCTCGGCCTTGATGGTGAGCGAGATGCCCTCGAAGACAGGCTTCTCGAAGGGATTCAGGCAGACCGCCTGGAGCATGCCCCCCACGTATTGCGCCATGCGGCTGGGGTTCAGGTCGGCGATGACGTTCTCGATCTGGATGGCCGGATGGCCCGTGAGCTTGATGTTGCCTTGCATCGACAGGCTCTGGAGGCCGAAGCCCCGGGTGTGGGCCTCCAGCGTCTGGGCCACGGCCAGCGCCGCCAGGGAGGCCGTCGCCACGGGATGGTCCATGATCTCGAAGCGGAAGTTGAGCGTGCGCTTGCCGCCCAGGTTCAGGCCGATGCGCAGGGGGACCATGTGGGCCTCGGCCCCGAGGATGCCCGCCACGCCGGCGTTGCGGTCCAGGCGCAGGGCGCCCACGGGCGCCACGGGCATGGCCAGCTTGAAGGAGTTCTGGTAGCTGGCGACCGTGGTGGCCACCGTGGCGGACCAGAGCGGCAGGTCCACGGCCCCCAGGTTGAACAGCTGGTGGCCGAACAGCAGCACGCGCTTGCCCGAGACGTAGGTGATGGTGCCGGAGGCGGCCAGATCGAGGTCCCCTTGCATCAGCATGATGGCGGCCATGCCGCCGGGCTCCAGGGGACTGGCCTCCTCCCGGCCCCCGGACAGGGTCGGCACCGCGGCGAAGGTCACGGGCCAGCCCGCGAAGAGCCGCTGGGCCTCGGCGCCCAGGGGGCTGCCCACCAGCGTCATGGGCAGGACCTGGGGGTCGGTCTCGCCCATCAGGCTCTGGAAGTCCAGCATCTGGCCCTGGAGGGCGGCCTTCAGGACCCGGGGCGGCTCGAGCTTGGGCAGGATCAGCGGGGTGCGGCTGGGGGCCAGCTCGGGGATGTCCCGCAGCTGGTCGAGCATCTCGGCGATGGGCGTGATGCCCCCGATGGCGTCCTTCTCGAACACGATGCCCGTGCTCAGGGCCCCGATGAGCTTGCCGTCGATGTAGCAGGGGCTGCCGCTCATGCCCGCCAGGATGCCGGTGTCCGCCAGGGGTCCCCCGGCGGCCTTGACCATGATGCGGCTGCGGCCGGGCGCGGCGTTCTTCTGGACGCCCAGCACCTCGAAGTCGAAGCGCTCAATCTTGCCCCCCTGGAACACCGTGCGGCCCTGGCCCTTCATGCCGGCGCGGATCTCGGCCACACCAAGCGTGGCAGGCGCCTGGGCCAGCAACGGCGCCACGGACAGCAGGGCGATGACAGAGGCCAGTTTCATGGGGTTCCCGGGAAAGATTGAGCCTAACAGACGGCCCCCTCGGACCTCCCTGTGACCATCATGTGCCGTGCGGATGGCATACGTTTCAGTTCCCCCAAATTCACCTTATTTTTACAATTCACGAAAGGTTCCCAAATTTATTTTTATCGTGTAATTTGGCTGGGTGTCACGACATTGCTAGCCCTTCCCGCTAACCGGCCCCATGGCCCCCTGGAGGACTTCATGTTCCACCGCCGCCTACCCGCCCTCACCCTGACGGCCTTCGCCCTCTCCGTTGTTGCCCACGCCCAGAGCAGCCAGACCTCGGGCGCCCTCCGCGGCGCGGTCCGGGACCGCGCTGGCCGCGCCGTCGCCGGCGCCGCCGTCCGCGTCCAGAACCAGGAGACCGGGGTGAGCCGGAGCACCCGCAGCGGCGCCACCGGAGAGTTCTCCTTCCCCCTGCTGCCCTCGGGGGCCTATGACGTGACGGTCACCGCCGTGGGCTACCTCCCCACCAAGACCGCGGGCGTGCGGGTCACCCTCGGCAACACCACCACACTCAGCCCGAGCCTGGAGGCCACGGAGGTCGGCGCCACCGTGGAAGTGACGGGCTCCACCGGGGCCATCGACACCCAGCAGGTGAACACCGTGGCCACCATCGACCAGAGCCTGGTGGAGTCCATCCCCCTGGTCACCCGCAACTTCACGGACATCGCCAAGCTGGCCCCGGGCGTGACCGCCGGCTCCGGCAGCCCGGCCCGGCTGGTGGTGGAGGGCGGCCGCCAGATCTTCAATGCGATCCAGATCGACGGCGCCAGCAACAACTCCGCCTTCTTCAACGAGCAGCGCGGCGGGGTCTACACCCCCTTCATCTTCGGCGCTGACACCATCAAGGAGCTGCAGGTCATCACCAACGGCTTCGATGTCCAGTACGCCCAGGCCGGCGCCACCATCAATGCCATCACCCGGGGCGGCACCAACGAAGTCGGCGGCAGCGCCCTTTACCAGTTCCGCAAGACCGCCTGGACCGAATCGGCCCAGCGGGTGCCCTATGACCCCACCGGGTCCTTCAACACCCCGGCGAACCTCAGCCGCTTCAACGACTCCACCAACGTGAACTTCAACATCAGCGGCCCGATCATCAAGGAGAAGCTCTTCTACTTCTTCGGGGTGGAGCGCTACAACCGGAAGATCACGGCCACGCCCAGCCCCACCACGGTGAGCGCCAGCGCGGGCATGACCGCGACGGACCTGACGACCTTCCTGGCCTCGTCCCTGGGCGGCATCATCACCAACCGGTCCGGCCTCACCCTGGCGCAGGAGTTCGGGAACCCCGGCGCAGGGATCCCCGCCAACTCCTACCCCATGGAGAACACCAACACGGTCTACTTCGGGCGCCTCGACTGGGTGGCCAGCGCCAACCACCGCTTCGTCCTGCGCGGCAACTTCCAGGACATGACGGACACGCTGCAGAACACCAGCGCCAGCCCCAACAACGCCGAGAGCAACAACATCCCCACGAAGGTGCAGTCCATCAGCTGGGTGCTCGAGGCCAATGACATCTGGTCGAATGAGGTCTTCACCGAGAGCCGCCTGCAGCTGGCCCGGGAAGCCCGGCCCATGCGGAACAACGCGGCGCCTGGCGTACCCGCCATCGCAATCCCGACCTCGGCGACCAACATGTCCTTCGGCACGAAGACCTCCACGCCCCGGGAGAGCAACGAGATCACCACCCAGTTCTTCAGCGCCACCACCTGGACCCATGGTGACCTCCAGGTGAAGGGCGGTCTGGATCTGCTCCGGGTGGATGAGGACAATCAGTTCTTCCAGAACAACGCCGGCTCCTGGCGCTTCGACACCTATGGAGGAGCCACTGCCTGGGCCACCGGCACCCTGGCCAGCGGAACACCCGGCGGCATCGTCTACGCGGGCGGCGTCAGCCCCTACTTCGGCCGCATCCCGATGTGGACCCACACAGACGGTTTCTTCGGCCAGATCCAGTATTCGGGCCTCCTCGACAAGCGCCTGACCCTCACCGCCGGCCTGCGCACCAACAAGCAGACCTTCTCAGACAACCCCCATCCGAATCCCAACTTCAAGGGACTGGACCAGGGCTACGGCGGCAGCACCACGGATCCCCGACTGGCCTTCAGCTATGACCTGGACGGCCACGGCAAGACTGTGATCCGCGGCGGCTACGGCGTCTTCACCAGCCCGACCCCCCTGCTCCTGCACTCCAACACCATGACCGGCAATGGCCAGATCATCACCAACTACTCCTTCGCCCTCAACAAGACCAGTGCCGGCAACCTGGCCCTGTTCAACTCCGGCCTCCTCAGCGCCGCCAACCTGCTCAGTGGCACCAGCCTCCGGAAGGCCAACGATGGCGAGCTGGCCGCCATCGCCAGCAGCGGGCTCTTTACGGCCGGGGCCTCTCCGACGTCGCTGTGGGATCCCAACAACAAGCTCTCCCAGTCCAAGAAGGTCAACCTCGGCGTCGAGCACGACCTGGGCAACCGGTTCGTGGTGGGCCTCAGCGGCACCTACGTGAAATACGAGCACCTGCAGCGCTTCGAGAACATCAACCTGGGCCAGAACGACGCCTCGGGCGCCCTCATCGCCGGCGGCCTCTACAACGACGGCTATGCCTCCGGCAGCAACTCCTGGAGCACCGCCAGCCGCCCGGGCCAGGCGATCGTCGGGGGCCGCCTGGTCAGCTTCGGGCCCCAGGCCACCGTGCCCGGGAACCCCGTCGGCGGCTTCAGCGATGTCTACCTGGTGAAGACGGACGGCTGGGGCTACTACCGGGGCGTCAGCATCACTGCCAAGAAGTCCTGGGATGACCGCACCGGCCTGATCGCCAATGCCACCTGGTCGAAGTCCCAGGACACCGGCTCCTTCGAGCGCGGCACCTACACGTCCGCCAGCACGGACTTCACCAGCGAGTTGGGCGCCTCCCAGACCTCCGATCCCCAGGGTCCCGCCTCCAACTTCGGCTACAGCGACAACGACCGGCGCTGGGTGGTCAACGCGGTGTTCTACTTCCCCATCGGCGATAGCGTGGACGTCGCCCTGCGCGGCCTCTATCAGTCGGGACTGCCCTACACGGCTTACTACTCCAATGACCTGAACGGGGACAACATGGCCAACCATGTCCTCGCGGGCCACACCCGTAACGACCTGCGCCAGCCCGGCTACAGCCAGTTCGACCTCCGCATCAGCCGCGCGTTCAAGCTGGCCAAGCGCCTCCAGGTGGATGGCATTCTTGACATCTACAACATCCTGAACAAGGCCGACTTCTTCGTGCCCACCTCCAACTACAAGTGGGGGACAAACACCGCCACGGCTCCCGCGGCTGCTTTCGGCCAGCTGGGCAACGTGGACAAGACCAAGACCAGGGAGGTCCAGCTGGGCATCCGCCTCAAGTTCTGACCCCCGGTGACCAGGGTGGTCTCCAGGCTTCCCTGACTGCCAGACCAAGACGCGGCTCCCCCTCGGAGCCGCGCTGTCTGTTTATTCTCGTTTTTCGAAATAACTTCTTGCCTTATTTAGCCTAGTGATCTCTTTGCCTGCATAGTCCTTTTGATGCCACATCAGTGATTCATTCGGAGCCAAACCGGTCCCCGGCCCAGGCCCTTCCAGCGGCGGGCCCGCCGGGCCTGAGTCTGTCGGCCTGCCCCGCGCTGAGACGGGCACGTACCGCGGCTGTGACTTCGGTTGCTTAACCCCCTGGTCCCCTTTCAATGGTCACCCCGGGCCGCTACCCTCAAAAGTGGAGGAACTTCCTATGCGTTCAAGGCACCTGAGCACTTCATCCCTTGCGGCCCTGCTGGTGGCAGCGGCCCCCCTCATGGCCCAGGGCGTCTCCACTCAGCTGGGTGGCCGCGTGCTGGATGCCAAGGGCGGCGCCGTGGCCGGCGCCACCGTCGTCATCCGCAACCAGGAGACCGGCCTGACCCGCACGCTGCAGACCAGCGCCGAAGGCCGCTACATGGCCACCCTGCTGCCCGTGGGCCCCTATGTCGTGACCGTCACCAAGGCCGGCTTCCAGACCGCCGGCAACATCAAGCTGAACCTGAACCTCGGTGATGCCGCCCCCCTGACCGTCAAGCTCGCGCCCGAGACCGGCGCGGTGGTGGAAGTGGTCGCCGCCTCCGCCCCCCAGGTGGACAGCGAGCGC
>CAIPAY010000254.1 GCA_903863195.1 uncultured Holophagaceae bacterium | reverse complement strand
CCGTGAAGGGGATGGCGAGGCCGGCCTTCGCCTCGGGGCCATCCGCCAGGGCGCCCAGGCCGGAGCCCAGGACGATGGCGAGCTCGGGCACGAAAGGGGCTCGCGCCTTCAAGGTCTGAAGCGCGTCAAGGGCAGTCATGAGAGCCTCCGTTACCGGGGATCAGGAGGCAGGCACAAAGGCGATGGTCACAGCCACGGAGGGCTGAACCGTCGTGGCGCTCTTGAGCCGCAGCCGGACCGGGTGGTAGACGGGCGCCGTGTTGTAGACGGGCACCACGACGCCATCCACCTGGGAGCCCGCGCCCTTGAAGGTGAAGGTCCGACCCATCAAGGGCAGGTCCACCTCCAGGCTGGCGTCGCTGCTCAGCGCGGGTGTGATCGTGGCCTTGAGGCTGTAGCGCTTGTCCACGGTGAGGCTGAAGCCCGCGTAGAAGACCTCTCCCTGGCTGAGGTTGGGATAGACGCCGCCGACCTGGACCGCCTTGGCCATGCTGAGGGTCACGGGGGCCAGGGGCGTGGTGGTGGCATTGGGATCGGTTCCCCAGTCCGTGACGTAGGGGGCGATGAGGACGCCGGCACTGTCGGTGGGGCGCGGCCAGGTGAGACCAAAGGGGACCGAGAGGGCGGTCAGCGCGGTGTCGTTGAAGATCGACGCCAGATCGACGGGCTCACTGGTAGCCTTGCCTTCCTTAAGCCGGGTGAGCTGGGAATAGATGTTCAGGGGCTCGATGTCCCGGGCAGTGGTGTCCGCGGCGCCATTGGTCAGGGAGGTGGGTGCCTGGAAGAAGCGCACGGCTGCCAGCGGGTTCATGGCGGCCCAGTCGGCGGCCAGCCCGGGGGCATTGATGTTGTTGGACTTGAGGACCACTCCCCAGGCCAGGGCGCGCACTGCAGACGCGGAATTGGGCCCTTGGGCCGTCACGATGCGGACATCCTTGACGGACGCGAGCCCCGTGCCCTTGGTGTCCGCCAGATAGGGGGACTTGAGGACGTTGGCGGCCATGGCCTCGGCAAGGCCTTCGATCCGGGCCATGTCCGGACTGAGGTTGTCGAGCGGCGTCCCGACCGGGTAGAGCGGGTTCAGCGGAGTGGAAAAGGTACGCCCGAAGTTCCCAGAATAGAGGGCGTTCCGGGCCAGCAGGGGCAGGATGACCCCTTCGTCCCAGGCGTCATCATTGATCGGGCCGGCCCTGAGCGCGCCTCGGAAGTGGTAGGAGGTGCTGGCAGGATCGTAGAGCTGGTCGTGCAACGTCACCAGATCCCGGGCGTATTCGACGAAGGAGCCCAGGCTCTCATTGCCGCGCCAGTAGTGAAGGTCCAGGGTACCTCCGGGAGCGGCGGTGGCGTAGTCGGTCACGAACGTATAGATGGTGTCCCCGATCCCGAGGACGCGGCTTCCCGTACCCTGGGTGTGGCCTGAGATGGTGGTCTCGAGCACGGCCAGCGGCAGCGTGGAAGACTCAGAGGTGCCGAGGTTGATGGCGGGGTTCACGAGATACCAGGCGTCGTCGAGTCCGACCGTGAAGTTCACGGTGGAGTTGGCGCTGAGCACCGAGGCCGGCACATTGTTGGTGGTGGTCGAGGCGGTGCCGTCAGCAGCCTTGCGCATGCCGTAGCGGAGGCGGTTGTAGTTCGGGGTGGTGCTGTTGAAGCCGCCGGGTTCCGCGATCAGGTTGATGAGGCTGGTGCCGCCGCCAGCGAAGGAGCTCTGGAGCTCGACCAGGGTGGCCCGATCCTTGGTGGCGTTCAGGGAGTAGTTGCCGGAAGCGTCTGTGAAGCCGCTCCCCGTGAGCTCCCAGACAAGGGCCTTCGAGCCATCCGGCTTGACTTGCTCGACCTGCTGATAGATCCGCAGGACTACCCCTCGGGCCGGAAGGCTTGTGAGATTGGCCGCCACTGTTGAGTCCACCAGCCCCGTGGGGACGCCGTTGGCATCCTTGGCGAGGGGTACCCGCAAATAAGTGACCGTTCCCGAGATCAGTGCGACCGTGTCAGAGGTGGACGAGCTGCCACTGCTTCCCTTGCAGGCCAGGGCCAGGGCCAGAAGCACAACGGCCCCCAGGGTCTGGAGGGAAGCTCGGTACAGCAGCATGACCACCTCGGAACGGCGAAAGGACCAAGTCTAACACGGCCTTTGGAAGCGATCCCGCGTAAGGATCAGAAGGCACGCTTCCTACCAGTGCTTCCGACGGCGGGGAAGTTCAGTGCGCCGTGCCGGTTCCCAGGAGGGCGTTATGAGCGGCCACTTCCGCAGGGATCTCCTCCTCGTCGTTGAGGACGGGCAGAGGGTTGCGCTGGATGCCATCAATCTTGAGCTCGAAGTGGAGGTGGGGTCCCGTGGCGTTGCCGGTGCGCCCGACCTCGGCGATCTTCTGGCCGCGCCGGACGATGTCACCTTCCCGCACCAGGTTCAGGTGGTGGTGGGCATAGAGGGTGACAACCCCATTGCCGTGCTCCACCACCACGTAGTTGCCGTACTGCTTGTGGCGTCCCGCTGTCACCACCTGGCCGTCGAGGACCGCGAAGACCGAGGTACCCGTGGGCGCGTTTAGGTCGATGCCCTTGTGGCGCCCCTTGTAGCGCACCTTCTTTTTCCGCTGGTCCTTGACGCGGACCGTCTTGGTGCGCATCCGGGGGCCCCAGGCGGAGCTGATGGTCCGGGTCTCCACGGGCCAGAGGAGGTCCAGGCGCTCCGGGTCCGCCTGCGAGTAGGTCGGCAGCAGGGCGTTGAGCTCGGCTTCAGTGATGGGGGGCATCACCGGCTGCAGGCGGGCCAGCAGCTGGGCGGTGGTGGCCGGAGACTGGTGGGCGTCCATGTCAGCGGTGCCGAGGGGGCCGCTGGCGGGGGGCGTGGCGCGCACCTGGTAGGGCAGCAGCCGCTCCAGGTGGGGCATGGGCGTGGCCGTGACCGCAGGGCTGGCGGGCAGGGCGGCCAGGGGCAGTCGGGGGCTGGCGGGGGCATCCCCACTGACGAGGGCGCTCTCCGCGACAGGCGTCCGGGGCACATTGAGCTTGGCGCCGACACCGAGCTTGGTGAGGGACTTGCCGGGGTTCAGCTTGGCAAGCTCGCCCATGCTCAGGCCGTTGGCGCGGGCGATCGCAGCGGCGGTCTCGCCCTTCTTGACGACATGGACCGAGACATTCGCAGAGGCAGGGGCGGGCCGGGAAACCGTCTTCCTGTGGGTTCGCTTGGGGGCGGCCTGAAGGCCGGGACTCAATGACGCGATGACGAGTGTCAGGATGGCAAGACGCATGGGTAAACTCCGGCTGGAACGGAAAAGCCTGCTTCGCTAGGCCTCCAAGTGGGGGTGGTCACCCCGGATGTGCGTTGGTGGGAACAGTCGAACGTTCATCTTATCGGCAGGTGGGGCGATTGCATATGCAAAAGTTTTCCATTAAGCCTGGGCAACTTAGGGTTCCCAGGGACAGTCCGCCCAGGGCAGCAGCACCTGCCCCCGACGCCCCCCCTCTTTCCGGAGTAGCCGGGCCGGACCCAGGGCCATGCCATGGCTCACGGCCTTGAGCATGTCGTAGAGCACCAGCAGGCCGATGGTCACGCCCGCCAGGGCCTCCATCTCGATGCCCGTGCGGCCCTCGCAGGTCACAGCGACCCGGAGCCAGGCCCGCCGCCCGGCGGGGTCCCAGTGGTGGGTGACGTCCACGGCCTCGATGGCCAGGGGGTGGGCCAGGGGGATCAGGTCCGCCGCCCGCTTGACCCCACCGACGGCCCCGATGCGGGCCACGGACCAGGGATCCCCCTTGGGGCCGCCGCCCCGGGAGAGGGCTTCTGCCGCCGGGGCGTCCAGTTCCAGGTAGCCGGCGGCGATGGCGGTGCGCCGGGTCACTGCTTTGGCAGAGACGTCCACCATGCGGGGGCGTCCTTCGGGGTCGAGGTGGGTGAGTTCAGCCATGG
>CAIPAY010000253.1 GCA_903863195.1 uncultured Holophagaceae bacterium | reverse complement strand
GAGATCTGGGCCCTTCGCAACAAGCTGAACCCCCTGGCCTCAGCCGAGGAGGGCGTGGCCATCCGCGCGGTGCGACGAACCTACGCCGAGGCTGTGGGCCTGAGCCTGGAGGGCGCCCCGGAGCCCCGGGAAATCTTCGAGGTCGGCATGGGGCGGCAGCCCGGCGAGGCCGCCGCGGCCCGGGAGGCCTTCCGCCGCCTGGGCGAGGTGGCCGGAGACGC
The DNA here is from genome assembly GCA_903863195.1 of uncultured Holophagaceae bacterium. GTDB lineage: Bacteria > Acidobacteriota > Holophagae > Holophagales > Holophagaceae > Geothrix. Next base: position 1,971 of record CAIPAY010000253.1, on the reverse strand, counting down.
CCTGGCCAACGCCCTCACCCTCGTGGACGCCCTGGTGGTGATCGGCGGGGGCCTCAGCGGCGCGGCGCCGCTGTTCATGCCCGCCCTGGTGGCCGAGCTGAACGTCCCCACCACCAACCTGGATGGTCGGGTCCGCCCGCGTACTGAGCTGCAGGCCTTCAACCTGGAGGACCCCACCGACCGCGCGGCCTTCCTCCAGGGCGACGTCCGCCAGCTGCCGGTGCCGGGCACGGACCGCAGGGTTCCCTACGACGCGCTCAAGCGGACGGGCGTGGGACTCACCCGCCTGGGCACGAGCCAAGCCACCGCCCTGGGCGCCTACGCCTACGCCCTGAGCTGGCTCGACAGCCGCTGAGACCTACATATTCAGGGCGCGGCCGTAGACAGCCCGGGCCGCCTCGGGGAAGACCTCGTTCAGCGTCGGATGCGGATACATGGTCTGGATCAGCTCATCCACCGTGAACTCGCCGCCCATGAGCGCCACGCTGGAGGCCACCAGCTCCGTGGCCTTGGGGCCCAGGATGTGGATGCCCAGGATCTCGCCGTACTGCTTGTCGGCGACGATCTTGATGAAGCCGTGGGGCTCGCCCACGATGTTGGCCTTGGCCATGGGCGCGAAGGGGAAGGTGCCCACCTGGACGTCGTGGCCCTTGGCCCGGGCGGCCTTCTCGCTGAGGCCCACGGTGCCCACCTCGGGATCGCAGTAGGTGCAGGCGGGGAAGCGGTCGTAGCGCACCGGGTGGGGATGGACATCCTTGCCCAGGCTCTGGGCCGCGTGCTCGGCGGCCACGATGCCCTCGTCGCTGGCCACGTGGGCCAACCAGGGGGTGCGGACGATGTCGCCGATGGCGTAGAGGCCGGGCTCGCCGGTCTGCATGAAGCGGTCGATGACCACGCAGCCGCGATCCACCTGGGCCTTGGTCTTCTCCAGGCCGACGCCCTCGAGGCGCGGCGCGCGGCCCACGGCCACCAGCAGGTGGCTGCCCAGCACCTCGCCGGCGCTCTCGCCTTCCAGGTGGCAGAGGATGCCGTCCTCCCGGCGCTCGATGGCGGTGATCTTGGTCTTGGTGCGCACGTCGATCTTGTAGGACTTGCGGAGGATCTTGGCCAGCTCCAGGCCGATGTCCTCGTCCTCCAGGGGCAGGATGGTGTCCATGAACTCCACCAGGGTCACCTTGGACCCTAGGCGGCTGAACACCGACGCGAACTCCACACCGATGGCGCCGGCGCCGAGGATGACCAGGTGCGCCGGCAGGTCGGTCAGGTCCAGGATGTGGTCACTGTTGAGCACGCGCTGGCCGTCGGTCTCGAGGCCAGGGATGTCCTTGGGGCCCGAGCCCGTGGCCACGATGATGCGCTTGGCCTCGTGGACCTCGCCCTCGACCTCCACCCGGCCGGAGCCCAGCAGGCGGCCGAAGCCCTTGAGCACCGCGACCTTGTTCTTCTTCATCAGGAACTCGATGCCCTTGGCGTTCTTGAAGACGATGCGGCCCTTGCGCTTGACGATGGTCGCCAGGTTCGGGTGCAGGGCCTTGGCCTCCACGCCATCGATGCCGTAGTCACCGGCCACCTGCATCTGCTCGAAGCGGTGGGCGGTCTCCAGCCAGGTCTTGGCGGGAATGCAGCCGCGGTGCAGGCAGGTGCCGCCAAGCAGGGGGTCCTTCTCCACCAGGGCCGTGGTCAGGCCCAGCTGGGCTCCGCGGATGGCGGCGATGTAGCCGCCGGGGCCCGAACCGATGACGAGGAGGTCGAAAGCAGCCATGAAAAGCTCCGAAACACAGGGCTCCCATGATCCCACACCACCGGCCCAGGGAGGACCCGGGAGCCTTCCCGTGCCAAACTGCCTCATCCTCTGAGAGGCTTCCGTGACCGCCAAGCGACCCTGGTACCGCTCCAGCACCTTCTGGATCTTCGTGGGCCTGCTCATGGGCGTGGCCCTCGGCGGCTTCCTCCCGCAGGACCAGTACCCCG
>CAIPAY010000252.1 GCA_903863195.1 uncultured Holophagaceae bacterium | reverse complement strand
TGGCTCGTAGGCACTCCAGCCCCCGAGCAGACGGATACACTTTTCCCAAGACACCGGCACCTCCCCCTGCGTTCTCGACAAACACAAGGGTCTCAGAGGACTGCCGGTGTCCCTTTCCTCACGCTATTCCGCGATGAACCGAAATTCGATGTAGTCTTGCCCCAGCCCTTCGTTGCCAGCCACCATCCAGACGGATTGGTTCCGGAGACTCATGAAATTTAGTATTCCGCCCGGGGGTGCTGGGAGGACTTTCTTAAGTCCGTCTGTTGATACTAGGGTCGGGTTCCGCCCGTGCAGCGCGGGAATGTGAATCCACTCCCCAGCCTCGCCCCAGACCACGGCATCATTGATCTTGGGATAGCCATAACCCACTGGCATCTGGGCTGCAAGGCCTGCTGCCAGCCCTATCAACAGACCAAAGATAAATAGTGTGCGGGCGAGGGTGTTCATGGCTATTCCTTCGTCTGTTCAAATGGCTTGACCTGTCAAATAGGACTACTCGTACTTCTGCATCACGCCAGGCTTCCCGCCACCACTACCACCGAGTCCATCACAACGGTTGTAGCAGGCCGTCTGCTCGTCCGCGCACTTTTGCCAGCCACCTCCTCCCTCATAGCACTCGTTGAACTTGATCGTGCACTGGTCTTTGCAGCCGGGTGGGGGGTCGTACGGCGAAGCATCTACCTTGGCAACGGGGGTTGGCGATCCAACCGTGGGACCTGGGGTTGATAGGACCCCGAGTAAAAGTAATGCGGTGATCATTGTGTGCCGCTCCTGTGGGTGAATTGGGTGGAAGTTTGTGTGTGTGTCCCCCCCCCCCCCGGAAAGCTCGTAAAGCGCATTAATTCTAGACAAAATAAATATATATATTTCAGCCCACCCCTGAAAAACTCAGCGGTCTGATGGGTATGGGTGGAGTGTGGACCGAGGAGATCCGAAGGCGGCCGCGGATGGAACTCCGGTCAAAGCGACGATTGAATCAGCACTGTAACGCAGCGCGGTCGCGGAGCAGGTGCTTGGCGCTGAACCCGCGACGGACGCCAGCGAGGTTGCCGTTTATATATACTGATTTTCAAGGGGAGTTCTCATGGTCACGTCTGTCACTGCCCGCATCCAGGCTTTTCTCGCCGCTGATTCCTTCGCGGTGGTGGGGGCCAGCGTGGACCGGTCGAAGTATGGCAACAAGGTGCTGCGCTGCTACCAGCAGCACGGGCGGACGGTGCACCCCATCAACCCCCGGGCGGACACCGTGGAGGGGCTGAAGGCCTATCCCACGCTGGCGGCGCTGCCCACGCCGGTGCCGGCCATCTCGGTGATCACGCCGCCCGCCATCACTGAGCAGGTGGTCCGAGATGCCGCCGCGGCGGGGGTGCGGCACGTCTGGATGCAGCCCGGCGCCGAGAGCGATGCGGCGATCAAGGCCGCAGAGGAGCTGGGCCTGTCGGTCATCGCGGGGGGGCCGTGCCTGCTCGTGGTCATGGGGTATCGCGACTGAATTTGCTGCGCAAATTCAGATAGGAATTCGCTGCGCGAATTCCGCAGAGAGCTTCTCCTATCTGAATTCGTGCAACGAATTCAGCCTAGGCCAGACCCAGGCTCCGGCGGACTTCCTGCCGATGCTCCTCGTGGGCCTGCACCTGCTTGGGGACCTCGCTCTGCCACAGCTTTGAAAAATCGGCGAAGGAGATGGTCGGCTTCACCTCGGCGCCAGGCATCGAGCGATCGGTTGAGCCCTGCGAGGACATCTCGCGGGCACCAGGGTTCGTGGGCATGGGCTTGGGTCCTCAGGAGAGAAAGGTAGGCGGTCTGCAGCTGATAGGCAAGCACGGATTCCAACGGCTTGGGGCGGAGCCGCACGGTCGCGAGGGCGTCCAGGCCCGCGGTCATGGGGCCCGGGCCGTCCTCGTCCACCCGGATGTGGTAGACCTCCAGGGCGCGGCCCACCCGGGGCGCCAGGCCCAGGAAGGTGAAGGGGGCGTAGGCGTGGGCCCGGGCCATGCGGCCCAGGGGCACGTAGCGCCCCTCCCGCTCGGACCTGGCGAGCATGGCCTTGAGGGAGGTCTCGGGGGGGCGGTCGGTGTAGGCCAGATGCACCTCGGCGCAGCCGGCCTCCCGGATGCGTCCCAGGAGGAAGGCCACGCCCTCGGGGTCCGTGTGGGGCGCGTCGAAGACGGCGCCGAAAGACGAGCCCAGGGCGAGGGCCCCGGTGGTCTTGCCCGACGCCTGGCCGCCCATGAAGATCACCACCGGGCGGCCCCGGGCGTGGGCCAGGGCTCGGTCCCGCAGGCGCTTGCCCAGGGCGTTCAGGTGGACGGCCGCGCGCCCGGCGGGATCCTCCAGGGCCTCGTAGCCCTGGGTGGGGTTGCGCCGCAGGCTGGGCAGCAGGGTGGCGAGGACGTCCCCGTTGACCAGCTGACCCTCCAGGGTGCCGGGCAGGGCCGCGTACTCGTCCAGGGCCACCGGGGCGTGCCGGGCCAGCAGAGCCGCCTCCTGCTCGAGGGCCTCGCGCAGCTCGAGGCGTGCGGGCTCCGCCAGCTCCCAGTAGGAGCGGCGCAAGGGCCAAGGCACCTGGTGCCAGGCCGGAGGCGGGGCGGAGGGCATCTGGACACAGTAGCCCAGTCACGGAGCAGGATGAAGTCGCTCCCACCCGCCTGCCGCCGGTCGGGGCGCAACCCCGTATGCTGGTGGGCATGACCACGGCCGCCGCCTCCATCCTTCTCTTCCCGGGTCAGGGCACCGAGGCCGTGGGCATGTCCGCCGGCTGGGAGGCGCACCCGGCCTGGACCGAAACCCTCCGCGCCGCCGAGCTCCACGCAGGCCGCCCGCTGCGGCGGCTCATGGCCGAGGGACCGCTGGGGGACCTGCGGGCCCAGCGCCTGGCGCCCTGCGCGGTGCTGGCCCACTCCGTGGGGGTCTACCGGGCCTGGCGGCTGGCCGGGCTGCCCCTGCCCATGGCCGGGGTGGGTCACAGCATGGGCTGCTACTCGGCCCTGGTGGCCGCGGAGGTGGTGCCTCTCGAAGCGGCCCTGGATCTGTTTTCCGCGGTGGAGGACCTCAGCGAGGCCGCCTTCGCGGGCCGGCCCATGGGCATGGCCTTCCTGATCGGCGTGACCGAAGCCGACCTGCGCCAGGCCCTGGCGGACCATCCGGGCCTGGTGCTGTCCAACCGCAACGGCCGGGCCCAGTTCACGGTGTCCGGCCCGCGCGCGGAGCTGGAGCCGCTGGTGGCGGCCCTCGCCCCCGCCGCCATGAAGGCGGGGCTCCTGCCGGTCCAGCATCCCCTTCACGGTCCGCACATGGCCCCCCTCCTGCCCGGGATCGCCCGGCGGCTGGCGGGCGTCAGCCCGGGTGCACCGGCCTTCCCGCTGCTCTCCCACTTCGATGGCCGTCGGCTCTCCACGGGGGCCGAGGCCTGGGACGACGGGCTGGCCTCGGTGGCCCTCCCGGTGGACTGGCTGGCGGTGGTGGCCCAGCTGCAGCTCCTGGCGGCGCCCCTGGCGGAGTGCGGCCACGGGAACCAGCTCACGGGGCTGACCCGCTGGGCGGACCGCAGCCTGTCGGTGGTGAGCCTCCAGGGGCCCCCGCAGGTGGCGTAAGCTTTGCAGATCGTTAGGTAAAAAAAGATGATTCGAACTTCCAAATCAATGGATACTCCGGAAGGGTCCATGCCATGATGGGGCTTCAGCCCATCTGCCCAGGAACCTGCCACCCATGTCTCCGTCCCAGTTGATCCTTGGCGAGGTGCTCGCCAACCGCTGTTCCCAGGTGCTCTACCGCTGCCTGGAGGACGTAGGGAGCACCAAGGGTGCGCTCTACCTCCGGCCGCCCGGAGAGCGCTCTTTCGAGGTGGTCAGCTTCTACGGCTGGCCCCGCAGCACCCATCCCCCGGTTTCTATCCCCGAAGACCACCCCCTGGTGGTCCGCACCCAGCGCGAGCGCCGGGGCTTCGTGGTGAACGATGTGGCCGAGGCTCCAGAGCTCTCGGCTTTCGGGCAAGGGGGCGAGTGGCCCCGGTTCCTCGTGACCCCGGTCTACGTGGCGGGTGACTGGGTGGGCCTGCTCATCCAGCGCGACCGCATCAAGGGCGGCACCTTTGACCTGGAGCGGGACGAGGGGCCGACCCTCGGCATCTGCGGGGACCTGGTTGCGGCCCTGAAGGAGTTCCGCCTCTATGGCCTGCGGCCGCAGGCTGAGCCCGTGCTCCCGCTGCCGGAAGATGCCTCCACCACCAACTTCGCGCTGGCCCCGAACCGGCTGGCCCTGCCCACCGCCTCGGCGGTCATCAACCAGGTGGCCCCTGCCGAGGCCGCGCATCCCTGGCACCTGCCGGAGGTGGTCCTGCCCTCGACCGGCCCCTCGGAGGAGGAGCGGCTGCACGGCTTCCCCGGTGGCCACGAGACCTACGCGACCATGCCCTGGGAGGCGGACCGCACCCTGAGCGCCTGGGTGGCCCCGGCGCCCGTCAACCCGGACCGGAAGCGGGGGATGGTGCCACCGGAGCTGCGCGCCTTCTTCTGGGAGACGGCTGGCCTGCTCAGCCAGATCCTGACCGCCTCGGCAGTGGCGCTGTGGACCGACGACCCCGAAGAGATCCGCCCCATTCTCGCCTACAGCACGCTGCCCCTGTCTTCGGGGCTGCAGCAGCAGATCCTGGCGCACGCCACCTTCCACCTGCCCTCGATCCAGGAGCAGGACCTGCGGCTCATCACCCGCGTCGGGATGACCGAGTCACCGGAACTCAAGGGGGCCTTCGCCACCTACCTGCCCCTGCTGCTCAACGAGACCATCCAGGGCCACGACCTGCTGATGGTGTTCCGGCAGGAGGACCAGTCCTTCTCCCTGCCCGAGATCGAGGTGATCGAGCACATGGGCCGGATCCTGGGCCTCCACCTGCAGGAGGCCCGGCTCCATGAGCGCTACCACCACGCATTCCTCTCGGTGAGCCACCGGATCCTGCGGTCCAGCGAGGGGCGGCTACCGAGCCTTCGGCCCCACAGCCTTGCTACCGCCCGGCTCGCCCGGGACCTGGCGCTGAAGCTGGAGCTGACCACCGAAGAGGTGGAGGCGGTGAGCATCGCGGCGATCCTGCATGATGTCGGCCTGCTGATGCTGGATCCGGCGATGCTTGGCAAGCAGCACCTCGATGCCGAGGAGCTGAAGAAGGTCCGGAACCATCCGGAGCTGGCCGCCGTGTTCCTGAAGGACCTGCGCTTCCCCTTCGACGTGGTGAGGATGATCCGCCACCATCACGAGCGATGGGACGGGCGGGGCTATCCGGATCGGCTGACCGAGACCGGCATCCCCATCGGCAGCCGCATCATCGGTCTCATCGAGGCCTACGAGGTGATGACCAGCGGCAAGGGCTACCGTGCCCCCCAGGGCTTCCGCCAGGTGCTGGAGGAGCTGCAGAGCGAGGCCGGGGCGCAGTTCGATCCGAAGGTCGTGGCCGCCTTCCAGGAGCTCATGACACGGCGCGGCGAACGGGGTTAACCTGAGAGCTGGAGTTCTGATGCCTTCGGTCCGTTCCCAGCGGGGATTCACCATGGCCCTGGCCCTGGCGATGGCTGTGGTGATGGGCATCCTGCTGCTGAAGGCCGCCCCGAACGTGATCAAGCAGGTGCAGCATGAGAACGAGGCGGAGCTGATCTTCCGCGGGGAGGCCATCGCCAACGCCATCCGGATCTACTTCGCGCGGATCCACCGCTATCCCAAGGATCTGGACGAGATCCTGAAGGTGCGGCCCCACATCCTGCGCCAGAAATACAAGGATCCCATGACCACCGACGGAGAGTGGGAGTACCTCACCCAGGTCCAGCCTGGCGCCTCCGGCAACACCGAGGGACTGCCCATCGTGGGCGTCCGGAGCCGCAGCCTCGAGAACAGCATCCGCATCTACCAGGGCAAAGAGATCTACCACGACTGGAAGTTCTCCGCGGACCAGAACCTGCTAGGTGCCGCAGCGGAAGAGGCCGCCCGGACCAAGGGCCAGCCCAAGGCCGGCAATGCTTCGACCAAGTCCGACACCCCGAAGAACTGAGGCGGCATGCTGCGGAAGGCACTCCTCCTCATCTTTGCCACGGCCCTGGCGCTGCCTGCCCAGGAACTCCGGGCCTGGGCGAAGCGCCTGGAGGCGCGGGGCGTCACCGTGTCCGCGGGCATCTGGGACGCTGGCACCGGCAAGGCTCTCGAGCGCCACCGGGACGAGCTGGCGCTGATTCCCGCCAGCACCACGAAGGCGGTGACCACCTATGCCCTGCTCAAGTCGCTGAAGCCCGACTTCACCCTGGATACGGAAGCCTGGGGCGACCTCAAGGACGGCGTCGTGGCAGGCGACCTGATCTTCAAAGGGGACGGGGATCCGCTGCTGACCAGCGAGCGCCTGTGGATGCTGGTCCAGTCCCTGAAGAAGCTCGGGCTGCGGCGTGTGACGGGCTCGATCCGCCTGGACCAGAGCGCCTTCGACAGCCAGCGGCAGCCCCAGGGCTGGGAGAACACCTCGGCCAACACCCTGCCGGCGGTGCTGGCCCTGTCCGTGAACTTCAACCGGGACGAGGCGGGCCGCCCGGCGGCGGACCCCGAGCGGGTGGCCTGCGAGCTGCTCACCCGGCTGCTCACGGAGTCGGGCATCGCCGTCGAAGGAAAGCCCGGCGGTTCCGGCATGCCCGTGAAGCTGACCACGTGGACCTCTCCGCCGCTGCGCGCCATGGTCATGGACATCAACAAGTGGTCGAACAACTTCATGATCGAGATGCTGGTGCGGAAGTTCGGCGCCGGCTCCTGGCCCCGGGGCATCCTGCGGATCCAGGACTTCTACCGGACCGCCTACGACCTGGGACCGGAGGCCATCCGCATCACAGACGGCTCGGGCCTGAGCAAGGAGAACCGCCTCTCGGCCCGCACCCTGGCGACGATCCTGCGGGGCGCCCAGCACGACTTCGAGGTGGGGCCCGAGTTCGTCTCCTCCCTGAAGATCATTGGGGGCGAGCCCTGGAAGCTGAAGATCAAGGATCCGAACCTCACGCGCCGGGTGCGGGTGAAGAGCGGCCACCTGGACCGGGTCGACAGCCTCTGCGGCTACCTCCAGACCCTGGACGGGAAGCAGCGCGTCTTCGCCATCCTGCTCAACGGCCCCTGCGGGGACGAGGACATCTGGGAGCAGGTGTCCCGGTGGGCCAACTAGGAATAATCGCTGATCAATATTGAGCCTTCGGGCTCCGGGGACGATAAGCGGACCAGGAGGGTCCATGACCCGGATCGCCATCGTGGACGACAGCCGGCTGGTGCGCGCCTTCGTCGCGGGGGCCCTGCGCGCCAAGGGCAACGAGGTGGTCGAGGTGGAACCCACCTCCCTCTTCGAGGTGTTGAGGGTGCTGCGGGAGACCCCCGTGGACCTGCTGGTGGCGGACTTCCTCATGCCGGACTGCCCGGGCGAGAGCCTGGTCCGGGCCTGCCGGGAGGACCACGCTCTGCTCGAGCTGCCCATCCTCATGCTCTCCGCCCATCGCGATGACGACAGCCTGATCCGCCTGCAGCAGCTGGGCATCTCCGGATTCCTGCTCAAGCCTGTGGAAGCCCCGGTGCTGGTGGCGAAAGTGGCCGAGGCTCTTGCGGGCTGAGCCCGGAGCGGGAAGTCTGGTTAGATGCATGTGACGCGAAGGCCGGATGCCCGGGGACTGGCCGCCCTGATTCTGGGGGCCTCCCTGCTTGGCTTCGCCGCCATGCTGGTCCGCTGGGCCAGTCCGGCCGGGCCCCTGGTCGTGGGCTTCTACCGTATGGTCTTCGCGCTGCCCCTGGTAGCCGTGCTGGCCTGGAGGAGCCGGACCCCCGGCCCGGCGGGTCCGCGCCTCTGGGCGGTGCTGGCCGGGGCCTGTTTCGTGGCGGACCTCTGGATGTGGCACACGGCCCTGCACCTCACCAGCGCCGCCAACGCCACGCTGCTGGTGACCCTGGCGCCGATCTGGGTGGCCTTGGTGGCCGTGCTCTGGATGGGCGCCCGGCTGCGGCGGCGCTTCTGGGCCGGAATGGCCCTGGCCACCGCTGGGGCTCTGGTGCTGGGACTCGCCCAGGGGGCTCGCCTGGGCACGGGGCTGGGGGAGCTGCTGGGGGCCCTGGCCTCCTTGGCTTACGCCGCCTTCACCCTGGCCCTGGGGCGGGCTCGGCGAACCCTCAACACCCTCGAGGCCCTCTTTTGGGTGGTGCTCTGCTGCACGGTCCTGTTCGGCGTCCTGGGCTGGGCCCGGGGCGAGGCCTTCACCGGCTTCCCGTCCCGGGCCTGGTGGGCCCTCCTGGCCCTGGGCTTGGGCGTGCAGGTGGGGGCCTGGTGGCTCATCACCTGGGGCCTGGGCCATGTGCCTACCAGCATGGGGGCCATGGGCCTCATGACCCAGCCCGTGGCCACGGTCATCCTTGGCTGGCTGCTGCTGTCCGAGGCCATGCGCCCCGTGCAGAGCCTCGGCGCCCTCCTGGTACTGGCCGGCGTCACCCTCTGCGCCCTGGCGCCGCCGGTGCCCGAGGGGGCCTGAAGGCCCCAGGCCCCTCCGCCGTCACCCGCTCGAGGCCTGCCCGTCATGGGCGCGCCACGGCCTTCTGGCAGAGTGTTTCCATGCGACTACTGCGAAGCCCGTTCCCCCGTCGGTGGCTCCCGGCCCTCCTCCTGCTGGCCGCGCCGCCGCTCTGGAGCCAGGCCAGCGACCCCGCCCCGGAGACCTGGAGCCTCCACGGCCAGGCCACGGCCATCACCCAGGGCCACGGCGGCTTCACCTCGCCCTACCAGGGGCCCCACTCGCTCAGCCCGGCCCGGGAGGCGGCGACCTCCTTCACGACCACCCTCATGGCCGGCTGGCGCCCCTGGCAGGGCGCGGAGCTCTACCTGGACGCCGAGGGCGCGGCCGGCAAGGGCGTCAGCAGCGTCCTGGGCCTGGCCGGCGCCCCCAACGGCGAGACCTACCGGGTGGGCAACCCCGAGTTCCGGGCCGCGGTGGCCCGCGTCTGGCTGCGGCAGACCTTCGACCTTGGCGGCGAGCCCACGAAGGTGGAGCCGGATGCCCACCAGCTGGGCGGCGCCCGCGGCGCCCGCCGCCTGGTGCTCCATGCCGGCAAGCTCAGCGTGATGGACGTGTTTGACGCCAACACCTACGCCCACGATCCCCGCTCCCAGTTCCTCAACTGGACCCTCATGGGCCACGGGGCCTGGGACTATCCCGCCGATACCCGGGGCTATACCTGGGGCGGCGCGGCGGAGCTCATCTGGGATGCCTGGGCGCTCCGCCTGGGCCGCTTCGCGGAGCCCCTGGAGGCCAACCAGCTCGAGATGGACCACGGCCTGGCCCGGGCCCACGGCGATGTGGTGGAGGTGGAGCACGACCACGACCTTGGCGGCCAGCCCGGCGTGGTGCGGGTGATGGCCTTCCACAACACCACCCGCATGGGCGACTACCGCGAGAGCCTCGCCCTGCGGCCCACGGCGCCGGACGTCACCGCCACTCGGCGGTACGGCCGGGACAAGCGCGGCTGGGGCCTCAACCTCGAGCAGGCGCTGACCGCGAACCTGGGCGCCTTCGCCCGCTGGAGCTGGAGCGATGGCCGCGCGGAGACCTGGGCCTTCACGGAGGTGGACCGCTCGGCCTCGGCGGGGCTGGCGCTGAAGGGCGGCGGCTGGGGCCGGCCCCTGGACCGCGTCGGCGTCGCTTTCGTGCAGAACGGCCTCAGCCCCGACCACCAGGCCTACCTGGCGGCGGGCGGGCTCGGCTTCCTGCTCGGGGACGGCCGCCTGATCTGCTCCCCCGAGCGCATCCTGGAGACCACCTACGCGGCGGCCCTGGGGCGCTTCCTTACCGCCAGCCTCGATGTCCAGCGCATCGCGAGCCCCGGCTACAACCGGGACCGGGGGCCCGTGAGGCTCGTGGCGGTGAGACTGCACGCGCAGTTCTAGCTGCACGTGCGATCGGGGCGGTAGTCAGGTGGGGCACTCCGACCGCTACTCGGGCGTCAGGACGCCGCGCTCTTCGCGGTAGGCGAAGAGCTCGCCGAAGCGGCCCCAGGCGACCACGGTCTCGAAGGTCTGCTCGGGATCCTCCATGGGTAGGCGCGTGGCCAGTTCCTGGAGCAGCACTTCCTTGGGCAGCTCGCCCTCCTGGAGCTCGATCATCTCCCGCACCACGCGGAACAGCCGGAGCTCCAGCAGCTGGGCGCGCCAGAGATCCTTGCGGTCGTCCATGTTGGCATTCACGAACCGCTTGCCCAGGGCCGTAAGCAGCACCGCCCGCTTTGGCGTGTCGACCAGGTCGAGCATCTCCGCAGCCTTCACGGTCGTGAGCACCCGCTCGAAGGGCACGTGGGTGTGGGAGGCCACCTGGAAGAGGTCGCTGGCGCCGCCCTGGGCTTCCACGAACTCCAGGAGACCCAGGATGTCGGCGCTCTGGACCAGGGGCAGTGGCTCGATCTGGTCATCCTCGGAGGCGCTGAGGATGGGGGCGGAGATCAGGACATCCGGCAGCTCGGCGCTGGTGATGAGGTCGTGGATATGGTCCACCAGCTTCATGAACTCCGGTGACCGGCTGTCCCGGGGGCGGGGCAGGGGGATGTCCACCACGGTGCGGAGGCTGCCGGGCGCGCCGGAGAGGATGGCCACGCGGTCGGCCATGAGCAGCGCCTCGCGGATAGACTGGCTCACCATGACAATGGCGGACGGGTTGCGCTCCTTGTCGGCCCAGATGTCCATGATCTCGGCGCGGAGGGCCTCGGCCGTGAGGGCGTCCACCTGGCTGAAGGGTTCGTCCATGATCAGGATCTCGGGATCCACCGCCAGGGCCCGGGCCACGCCGACGCGCTGCTTGGTGCCGCGGGAGAGCTCGCGGGGGAAGGCCTCCTCGAAGCCCTCGAGACCCACCTTGCGGATGGCCTGGTGGGCCTTCTCGCGCACCTCGATCTCGGGCAGGTCCCGGGCGCGGAGCACCACGCGGACGTTCTCCTCCACGGTCATCCAGGGATAGAGGGCGAAAGTCTGGAAGACCATGGCGACGCCGGGGTTCAGGCCCTCGAGCTTGTCGCCGTGGTGGCGCACCTCGCCCTGGCTGGGCACCAGCAAGCCCGAGAGGATGCGCAGCAGCGTCGACTTGCCGCAGCCGTTGGGACCGATGAGGGACAGGATCTCGTCGGGCCGGACCTCGAGGCGGATGTCCTCCAGCACCCGCTGCACCTTGCCCTTGGGACCGCTGAAGCGCATCTGGATGCCGCGCAGTTCGCAGATGGGAGCGCCGTAGGGCTGCTGCATGACGACCTCAGCGGTTCAGGGCGTAGCGGGTTTCCGCCAGCCGGTAGAGAGGGACCCAGACGAGGCGGTTGAACACCACCACCAGGCCGGCCATGAGCAGGGCGCTGGCGGCCAGGTTGGGCATGGAGCCCTGGTCCGTGGCCATGACCACCTCGGCGCCGAGGCCGAAGGTGCGGAGCGTCTCATGCTTGGCAGTGACGATCTCGGTGACGATGCTGGCGTTCCAGGCCCCGCCCGTGGCCGTCACCCAGCCCGTGACCAGGTAGGGGAATACCGCCGGGAAGTAGAGCGTCCAGCAGCGCTTCCACAGCGACAGCCGGTAGGCCCGGGAGGCCTCGCGGAGATCCGCCGGGATGGCCTGGGCCCCCGCGATGATGTTGAAGAGCAGATACCACTGGGTGGACAGCACCATCAGCAGGACACAGCTGACGCCGAGGCCGATGCCCATGCCCTGGAAGACGAGGATGAGGCTGGCGAAGATCAGAGAGGAGGGGAAGGACGCCGCCACCTGCACCACGGACTGCAGGCGCCGGGACCAGACCGGCGACATGCCGATCCAGAGGCCCACGGGCAGGGTCCAGAGGGTGGCCAGGAAGGTGGAGAGCAGGACCCGCGACAGAGAGGCGCCGCCCGCCTTCAGCAGCTGCAGCCACTTGGCGGGGCTCACATCCACCAGCAGGCGGACCACCGAGAGGCCGCCCAGAGCCATGAGCCCCAGCATGGCGATGAGCGCCGAGGCGGCGAACCAGGGCGCCATCCGGCCCGGGCGCTTCAGGCCCTCCTCGGCCTGGCGGAAGAAGACGGTCCGTGGCCGCCGCTGGTGGAGGCGCTGGTTCCGCTTGGTCTCCAGCCAGCGCAGGAGGCGCGAGCGGCGGAGGAAGCGCAGCAGCCAGTTGTCGCTGGGCTCGACCTCGGCGGATTCATCGACCTGGAAGCGCTGGGACCAGGCCACCACGGGGCGCCAGACCAGCTGGTCCAGCAGCACGACCAGCGCCAGCATGGTGAGGATCGCGTAGACCTGGGCCCGGCCATTGCCCTGCTCCACCGCGGTGTTCATGTAGGAGCCCACGCCCGGCAGCTGGAAGTTCTTGTCGCCGGCCTTGAAGGCTTCCGCGGACATGAGGAAGAACCAGCTGTTGGCCACGCTCACCATGGAGTTCCAGACCAGGCCGGGCGTGGCGAAGGGGATCTCGACCCAGCGGAGCCGCTGTATCCAGTTGAAGCCGAACAGCCCGGCGGTCTCTTCAAGGTCCTTGGGCAGGGTCTTCAGCGACTGGTAGAAGCTGAACGCCATGTTCCAGGCCTGGCAGGTGACGATGAGCAGCACCGCCGAGAGCTCGAGCCCGACGTTGCTGTGCGGGAACAGTGTGAGCATGAGCAGCAGCACCGGCGGCAGGAAGGCCAGCAGGGGCACGCTCTGGAGGATGTCCAGGATGGGCACCAGCACCCGCTCGGCCAGCGGATCCTTCGCGGCCCAGTAGGCGACCACCAGGGTGAAGCTGAGGGACACGGCATAGGCGGCGATGGCGCGGATCAGGGAGAGCAGGACGTACTTCGGCAGGGCCCAGGCGCTGAGAGAGATCACCACCGAGGGCCGCTGGACAGCGGTCCACTCCCGGCCAACCAGCCAGAGCGCCGCCAGGGTGCTCACCAGGGCTGCGAGTACAAGCAGGTCGATCCACCGGCGGCGGCGGATGGGCGCTGTGATCAGGTTGGTGGCCTGGCCCCAGACGGTGTCGAGCAAGCGATGGATCATGGCCGGTCCGAAGGATTGGAAGCAGCGCTGCCAGGAGCGCCGCTGTCCCATTCAGGGTGCGGATTCGGGAGAGCGGACGGGCGCCACCTCAGCGGGCGGCGCGTCTCGACGGAGGTTCGGAGAGGTCGGCGTGTCGTCCCATCGGAACCTCCTTTCCGGCCTCGGGGCCAGGGCCAGTCTGCCCCACCCCGGAGGCGGGGGTCAACCCATGGAAACGCGAAGTTACGGCCGGGGCACAGCCTGGATGAGCTGGGTGATGACCTGGTCCGTGGTGGCGCCGTCGGCCTCACTCTCGAAGGTGAGCAGGAGGCGGTGGCGCAGCACGTCCGGGGCCAGGTCCACGATGTCCTGGGGCAGCACGTGGTCGCGGCCCTGGAGGTAGGCCAGGGCCCGGGAGGCCGCCTGCAGGGAGAGGGAGGCTCGGGGGCTGGCCCCGCAGCGGAGCAGCTCCTTGCCCTTCCAGGGCTTGCCCTGGCCCGGCCGGGTCGCCTGGACCAGCCGCACGATGTAGGCGCGGATCGCCTCGTCCAGCCGCACCTGCTGGGCCTCGCGGCCCGCGGCCAGCAGGCTGGGGCCGTCCACCACGGGATTCACCTCGTCGCCGTTGAGGTGGGCGCGGCGCAGGACCTCGATCTCCTCCTCGTGCTTGGGGTAGTCCACCCGCAGCTTGAAGAGGAAGCGGTCCATCTGGGCCTCGGGCAGGGGGAAGGTGCCCTCCTGCTCCAGGGGGTTCTGGGTGGCCAGGACCAGGAAGGGGTCCGGCAGCTTGAAGCTCTCGTCACCCAGGGTCACCTGGCGCTCTTCCATGGCCTCCAGGAGGGCCGCCTGCACCTTGGACGGGGCGCGGTTGATCTCGTCCGCCAGCACCAGGTTCGCGAAGACCGGGCCCCGCTTGGGCGTGAAGGTGAGCTGCCGGGGATCGAAGATCAGGGTGCCCACCACGTCGCTGGGCAGCAGGTCCGGCGTGAACTGGATGCGGCGGAAGCTGGTGTGGCTGGCCGAGGCCAGGGTCTTGATGGTGCGGGTCTTGGCCAGGCCCGGGAGGCCCTCCAGCAGCACATGGCCCCGGCAGAGCAGGGCCACCAGCAGCCGGTTGAGCAGCAGGGACTGGCCCACGATCACCTTGCGGCACTCGGTGAGCAGGGGTTCCAGGGAATGAGAGGCGGCGGCGGTCATGGCGGGTCCGGGGCGTTTCCCCATCTTGACTGGAAAAGGCCCCGGTTCGGAGCGAATCCGTTGACCCACGGTAAGTGCTTACGGGCCTTCCGGCCGGTGCTAGGCTCCTGGGAAATCCCGATCCCTGTCCCTTCCACTGGAGGCCCCATGCGAACCGCAGTCATCGTCGAAGCCAAGCGCACCCCCATCGGCCGGGGCATCAAGGGCGCCTATGCCGCCACGCGTCCCGAACACCTGGGCGCGGCCGTGCTGGAAGCCCTCAAGCCGCTCCTGAAGGACTGGTCCGCCCTGGAGGACGTCCTCGTGGGCTGCGCCATGCCCGAGGGCGAGCAGGGCATGAACATGGCCCGGCTCATCAGCTTCCGCGCCGGCCTGCCCCTCACCGCCGGGGCCGCCACCATCAACCGCTTCTGCGGCAGCAGCCAGGAGACGATGCTCATGGCCGCCCGGGCCATCATGGCCAACCAGGGCGACCTCTTCCTGACCGGCGGCGTGGAGAGCATGTCCAAGGTGCCCATGATGGGCTTCAACCCCAGCGTGGATCCCTACCTGAACGAGCACTATCCCGAGGCCTACTGCTCCATGGGCATCACCGCCGAGAACCTGGCCCGGGAATACGGCATCACCCGGCGGGATCAGGACGAGTTCGCCTTCCAGAGCCACCAGAAGGCCGCCGCCGCATGGAAGGCCGGCAAGTTCGCGAAGGAAGTGGTCCTCTTCGAGACCAAGGGCCTGGACGGCAAGCCCGTCACCCTGCAGCAGGACGAGTGCATCCGTGCCGAGACCACCGTGGAGAAGCTGGGCGAGCTGAAGCCGGCCTTCCTGGCGGATGGCAACGTCACCGCCGGCAACAGCTCCCCCATCACCGACGGCGCCGCCTTCATGCTGGTGATGGAAGAGGGCCTGGCCAAGTCCCTGGGCCTGAAGGCCCGGGCCCGCATCCTCGGCGGTGCCGTGGCCGGCGTCGAGCCGGAGCGCATGGGCATTGGCCCCGTGCCGGCGGTGAAGAAGGCCCTGGACCGCTTCGGCCTCCGGCTGGACCAGATCGACGCTATGGAGCTGAACGAGGCCTTCGCGGCCCAGAGTCTGGCCGTCATCCGCCAGGGTGGCTACGATCCCGCCAAGGTGAACGCCTGGGGCGGCGCCATCGCTGTGGGCCATCCCCTCGGCGCCAGCGGCGCCCGCATCCTGACCACTCTGCTCAACCGCCTGGAGACTGACGGCGGCAAGTACGGCATCGCCACCATGTGCATCGGCGGCGGCCAGGGCATCGCTTCCATCATTGAGAAGCTTTAAGGAAACCACTCTCGCGGAGGGACGCAGAGGTGGCTGAGACCGCTGAGAAGCAGTTCCCTCTGCGACCCTCTGTTCTCTCTGTGATCTCTGCGAGCGTTTTTCTGATTGGGATCTGACATGAAAATCCAAAAGATCGGCATTCTTGGATCGGGTGTGATGGGCTCGGGCATCGCGGCGCATGTGGCGTCCGCGGGGTGCCAGGTGGAGCTGCTGGACATCGTCATCGACGAGGCGGCGCCGGACAAGCTGGCCCAGGGGGCCCTGGCCGCCCTCGCCAAGAGCAGGCCCGCGCTGGCCATGCACCCGTCGTTCCTGAAGCGCATCCGCCCCGGCAACCTGCGCGACCACCTGGACCGGCTCTCGGACTGTGACTGGGTCGTGGAGGTGGTCAAGGAGGACCTGGCCATCAAGCGCGAGCTCTACGGCCGCCTTGAGCCGAAGCTCAAGCCCGGCGCCTGGATCAGCTCGAACACCTCGGGCATTCCGCTGAAGCTGCTGGTGGAGGGCCGCACGGACGCCTTCCGCAGCCACTTCGTCATCACCCACTTCTTCAACCCCGTGCGCTACCTGCGTCTGCTGGAGTTCGTGACCGGCCCGGAGGTGGACGCCGCGGAAGCCCAGGCCTTCCGCGTCTGGCTGGAGGAGAGCCTTGGCAAGGAGGTGGTGCCCGCTTTCGACAGTCCCACCTTCATCGGCAACCGCATCGGCATCCACAGCATCATGGCCACGCTGCACATGGCCCTGGCCGAGAAGATCCCGTTTGAGGTGGTCGACTCGGTGCTGGGCGACGCCGCCGCCCGCGCCAAGAGCGCCGCCTTCCGCACCGCGGACCTGGCGGGCGTGGACATCCTCGCGGCCACCGCGAAGAACGTCTATGACCTGTGCCCCAACGACGAGGTCCGCGACGCCTTCAAGTTCCCGGAGTTCCTGCAGTACATGCTCGACAACAAGCTGCTGGGCAACAAGACCAAGCAGGGCTTCTTCAAGAAGGGCCCCAAGGACGCCAAGGGCAAGAAGTCCTTCCTGGCCCTGGATCCCGCCACCCGCGAGTATCTCCCCCAGGTGAAGCGGGACTGGCCGATCCTGAAGGAGCTCAAGGGCATCGACGACCCCGCGGAGAAGGTGAAGACCCTCCTCACCAGCGACACCGAGGCGGGCAAGCTGGCTTGGCGCTGCATCGCGCCGAACCTGACCTACGCGGTGAACCGCCTGGGCGAGGTGACGGACGGCCCCCTGAACGTGGACCGCGCCATCAAGAACGGCTTCGCTTTCGAGCTGGGCCCCTTCGAGCTCTGGGACATCCTGGGCCTGGAGCGCGTCGCCGCCCGCATGAAGTTCGAGGAGATGCCCCTGGCCCCCCTGGTCGAGCAGATGCTCGCCAAGGGCATTCCCGGCTTCTACCGCTGGGAGCACGGCGTCCCCGTGGCCCAGCTGAACCCCAAGACCCTGGCCTTCGATCCCATCCTCGAGGACCGGCGCGTGACCATCCTCAAGCGCCAGGAAGGGCAGGGGCAAGGTAGTGGCCGAGAACGGCAGCTGCCAGCTCATCGACCTGGGCGACGACGTGGCCTGCCTGGCCTTCCGCAGCAAGATGAACGCCCTGGATGACGGCATCATCGGGCTCATGGAGGAGACCATCCAGAAGCACATCCCCGGCCGCTTCAAGGGTCTGGTGGTGGGCAATCAGGGCCAGCACTTCAGCGCCGGCGCCAACCTGGTCATGGTGCTCAACGCCGCGCGGGAGGGGAAGCTCGACCTCATCGAGGAGGTGGCCCGCCGGCTGCAGTACGCGGCCCGCATGCTCACCTACGCGCCCTTCCCCACGGTGGCGGCGCCCTTCAACCTGGCCCTGGGCGGCGGCTGCGAGCTGACCATGGCCTGCCAGCGGGTGGTGGGCCACGCGGAGCTCTACATCGGGCTGGTCGAAGTCGGCGTGGGCGTCATCCCCGCGGGCGGCGGCTGCCTCCAGATGCTGCTCCGGATGGAGGACGCCATGGCCGCCCAGGGCCAGCTGGGGCCCATGCCCAAGGTGAAGGCGGCCTTCCAGGGCATCGGCACCGCCACGGTGCACACCAGCTTCGACGAGGCCCAGCGCAACGGCTACCTGCGCCGCACGGACCGCCGGGTCATGAACAAGGCCTTCCTGCTCTTCGAGGCCAAGCAGGAGGTGCTCAAGCTGGCCGAGGACTTCCAGCCCGTGAAGGAGCGCACCCTGCGCCTGCCGGGCCGGGGCGGAGCCGAGGCCCTCAAGTGCGCCGTGCGGGACTTCCAGCTCCAGGGGCTGGCTTCCGAGCACGACGGGATCATCATGGGCGAGCTGGCCACCATCCTGACGGGCGGCGACGTCAGCCCGGTCCAGGAGGTCACCGAGGAGCGGATCCTCGAGCTGGAGCGGCAGGCCTTCGCCCGCCTCTGCGGCTACGAGAAGACCCAGGCCCGCATGGATGCCATCCTGAAAACGGGACGGCCTCTGCGGAATTAGCCCCAAACCCAGCGTATTTTGTGACTTATGCCGCCTTTTCCGAGGCGGCATTTTTTTAGTGTTGCCAGGGTGTGACGGGGTCGGAACACTTGGTTCGGTCTCATTCTGAACCAATCAGCCAGGAGGCACTGTGAGCGGGAATTCTCAGTCAACGCCACGGGTAGCGGCCATCGTGGGTCCCTACCTCTCTGGAAAGACCTCCTTGATGGAAAGCCTCCTGTTCGTGGCGGGTGCTCTGCCGCGCAAGGGCACCGTCAAGGAGGGCAACACGGTCGGTGACGCCTCCCTGGAGGCCAAGGCCCGGCAGATGAGCGTGGAGGCCAGTCTGGCCGCCTGCACCTACCAGGGCGAAGCCTGGACCCTCATCGACTGCCCCGGCTCCGTGGAGTTCAGCCAGGAGGGCGCCCACGCGCTCATGGCCGCGGACATCGCGGTGGTGGTGTGCGACCCCGATCCGAACCGGGCCCTGATGGTGGCGCCCACCCTGAAGTTCCTCGACGACCACCAGGTGCCTCACGTGGTCTTCGTCAACAAGATGGAAGCCCCCGGCAGCGGCGGCAAGCTGAAGGACGTCATGAACGCCCTCCAGCAGGTCAGCGAACGGCCCCTCGTCCTCGTCGAAGTCCCCATTCGCGATGGCGAGCAGATCACGGGCTACGTGGACCTCATCAGCGAGCACGCCTACAAGTACGAAGCCGGCAAGGATGCGGACCTGATGCAGATGCCGGAATCCGTGGTGCCCGAGGAACTCGAGGCGCGGCAGGTCCTGCTGGAGAAGCTGGCGGACTTCGACGACCACCTCATGGAAGAGCTGCTCAGCGACATGGCGCCTTCCTTCGAGGAAGTCAGCGAGGACATGGCCAAGGACGTGCAGGCTGACCTGCTCGTGCCTGTGTTCTTCGGCTCCGCGGACAAGGACGCCGGCGTCCGCCGCCTGTTCCAGGCCCTGTGCGACGAGGCCCCCCGGGTGGAGGCCACCGCGGCGCGGCTGGGCATTCCCGAGGGCAAGGAGACCCTGGTCCAGGTCATCAAGACCGTCCACGCGCAGCACGTGGGCAAGCTGAGCATTTCCCGCGTGTGGCGGGGCGAGGTGGTGGACGGCACCTCCCTGGCCGGCAACCGCGTCAGCGGCATCAACAAGCTCTTCGGCTCCCAGCAGCTCAAGCAGCCGAAGGCCGGGGCCGGCGAGATTGTGGCCCTGGGCCGCATGGACGAGGTCCACACCAGCGAGGGCCTCAGCCCGTCGGCCCGGGTGGAGCTTGACTGGCCCGCGCCGATGCAGCCGATGCTGGCCCTCAGCCTACACACCGTGAAGAGCGGTGACGACGTGAAGCTGTCCCTGTCCCTGCAGAAGCTCTGCGAGGAGGACGCCTCCCTGCAGGTGGAGCAGAACGCCGAGACCCAGGAGCGCATCCTCTGGGGCCAGGGCGAGGTGCACCTCAAGTGCGCCCTGGACCGCCTCAAGAGCCGCTTTGGGCTCGACGTCAACCACCATCCCCCGATGGTCCCCTATCGCGAGACCTTCACGAAAGGCACCAAGATCCACGGGCGCCACAAGCACCAGACCGGCGGCCACGGCCAGTTCGGCGACGTGTGGTTCGAGATCAAGCCCCTGCCGCGCGGGAGCGGGTTCGTCTTCGAGGAGCGCATCGTCGGTGGCGTGGTGCCTCGAAACTTCTTCGGCGCCATCGAGCACGGCGTGGTGGACTGGATGAAGCGCGGCCCGCTGGGCTTCCCGGTCGTGGACATCCACGTGGCCTTGGTGGACGGCAGCTACCACACCGTGGACAGCTCCGACATGGCCTTCAAGACTGCCGCCCGCATCGGCATGAGCGAGGGCGCCCCCCTCTGCCATCCTGTGCTGCTCGAGCCCATCTCCGAGGTGCACATCGCCGTGCCCAGCGAGTTCACCCCCAAGGCCCAGCGCCTGGTGACGGGCCGCCGCGGTGGGCAGGTGCTCGGCTTCGACGCCCGGCCCGGCTGGACCGGCTGGGACGTGGTCTCCGCCTACATCCCCCAGGCCGAGATGAGCGACGTCATCGTCGAGCTGCGCAGCCTCACCATGGGCGTCGGCTCCTTCACCTGGGCCTTCCATCACCTGCAGGAGCTGGTCGGCCGTGACGCCGACAAGGTGGTTGAGGCGCGCAAGGCGACCAAGGCGCCTGCTTGAGGTTGAGCCAGGCTCCGGCCTTGGCAGGCCGGAGATAGAAAAGGACTGAAGATCGGCCCTTCGGGGCCGATCTTTTTGTTGGGTGGGGGTCTGTGCCCCTCGACTGGCCGACGGCCAGACCCTGTCAATATCAATCTCGGAATCCTCGCAGAGGATTCCGAGCAGGGAGCGGCCTTTGGCACAGCAGGGCGTACAAGTGATCTCAGTGGAACCCGGCAGCCTGGCCGAGGAGGCCGGCATCCGGCCTGGAGACACGCTGCTGGAGATCCATGGCGAGGCGGTGCTGGACCAGCTGAGCTACCAGTACCTCGTCAGCCGGGAGGACGAGGCGACCCTGCGGGTGCGGCGGCCGGACGGCAGCACCTTCGAGGCCTGGGTAGAGAACGGCGGCGAGGGCATCGGCGTGGACCTGGCCCAGGACGAGGTCAGGGTCTGCCGCCAGAACTGTGTCTTCTGCTTCGTGCACCAGATGCCCAAGGGCTTCCGGAAGTCGCTCTACCTGAAGGACGAGGATATCCGCCTGTCCTTCCTCTACGGCCACTTCACGACCCTGTCGAGCAGCGACGACGCGGAGCTTGACCGCATCGTGCGCGAGCGCCTGAGCCCCATCCACGTCTCAGTGCACGCCACGGAGCCCGCGGCCCGGATCCGGGTGGTGGGCAACCCCCGCGAAGGCGACATCCTGCGCAAGATCGACCGCCTGCTGGCCGGGGGCATCGATGTCCACACCCAGGCGGTGGTGGCGCCGGGCCTGAACGATGGCGCCATCTGGCAGCGGACCCTGGACGACCTCTGGGCCCGGCGCCGGGAGGGTCGGGGCAGCGTTCTCAGCCTCAGCTGCGTGCCCGTGGGGCTCACGGCGCACCGGGACGGGCTGCCCTTCGTGCAGGACGTGGATCCCGCCTTTGCCCGGGAGTGGGCCCTGCGCTGGAAGCCCGAGGTGCGGAGGCTTGCGGCGGCCAACGACGGGGAGCCCTGGCTGCTGCTGGCGGACGAGTGGTTCACCCGGGCGGGCCTGGAGGTGCCGGGTCGCGCTTTCTACTCAAGATCCTGGGCGCAGCTGGAGAACGGCGTGGGCCTGGTGCGGCGCTTCCTGGAGCACAGCCGCCGCTTCCTCCGCAGTCCCCGCGCCCAGGGCTTCAAAGGGCGGCGGGTGCTGCTGCTCACCGGGCCGAGCTTCGCCCCGACCCTCAGCCGCGTGGCGGCCGAGCTGAACCGCGCCGTGGGCAGCCAGCTGCGGGTGGTGGCTGCCAAAAACTTCAGCTTCGGCGAGAGCGTCACCGTGGCGGGCCTGCTCTGCGGTGCGGACCTGAAGTACGCCGCCCACGCGGACCGCGACGACCAGGGCGGCCGCGCCGACTGGGTGGACGCGGTGGCGGTGCCCTCGTCCAGCCTCCGCACCCACACTGGCCCCACGGACCAGTACACCCTGCGCGGCGTGGTGGTCCGCGAGGAGGGCACCTTCCTGGACGACCTGACGCTGCCGCAGCTGGCCACGGACCTGGGCGTGCCCACAGTGCCCAGCGGCGCCAACCTGTCCCACCTGCTGGACCACCTGGAGGCCGCCGACCGCGGCGCCTTCCGCGGCGGCGCCCTGCAGTCCGCCTTCCACACCGCCGGCCTCAACCAGCCCCAGGGCGCCTACAACCCCTAGGTCTGGGTTGCTTCGGAGGGGCGCGCCACCGAAAAAGAACAACAAGAAGAAAAAAGATTCACCACGAAGGCAAGAAGACACGAAGAAAGAAAAAGCAGTGTCTCTGCACTTCTTCGTGCCTTCGTGGTGGTCAGTCTGTTTTGCATTTCCTTGCCTCTCCTCATTCATCCCTCTGTTGGTTTACCTCGGCTTTCGGCAGCTTTCCCTTTCTCCTCTTCAGCCTCCGCTCTAGGATGCGAAGATGCCTCATGCCGCCGCCGCCGCCCTGTCCCGCCGCCGCATGGTGGCGCGGGCACAGCTGGCGGCGTCGGCACTGTGTTTCGGCCTCATGGCCATTCTGGCGCGGAAGCTCACCCTGCCGGGCATGGGGTTCACGGCGGGCCATCTCGCGGTGATGCGCTTCGTGGTGGGAGCCCTCCTCAGCCTGGTGGCCTTCGGGCTCATCCCCGGCCTCTACCGGCCCAGCAACTACCGGCTGCTGGTGACCCGCGGCCTCTCGGGCGGGGCCGTGGTGGTGCTCTACTTCTACGCCCTGGCCCACATCCCGGCGGGCGAGGCGGGCATCCTCTACAACGTGTTCCCGGTGATCGCCACGGGCATGTCGCTGGTGCTCTTCAAGGAGCGCCCCACCTTCCACCTCTGGCTGGCCATCCTGGCCGCGTCTCTGGGGGTGGCCCTGGTGCTCAGCCAGGGCCACCTGGGCCTGGGCTTCGGCCGGGGCCAGCTGGCGGCGCTGGCCGCGGCGGTGTTCGCGGCCACCAGCGCCAACGCCATCCGCGCCGTGCGGCACACGGACAACGCCGCCACGATCTTCTTCTTCTTCTGCGTGGCCGGGCTGCCCGTGGTGCTGCCCTTCGCCCTGACCCCCTGGCCCGGGGGGCACGGTCCCTGGTCCCTGGCCATCCTCATGAGCCTGCTGGCCTACGGGGGCCAGATCCTCATGTCCCAGGCCTATGGCACCCTGGCCGTCTCCGAGGCTGCCATCTGGCTCCAGCTGCTGCCCATCGTCCAGTACCTGCTGGCCATGCCCCTCCTGGGGGAGCGGGCCACGCTGCCGGGACTGGCGGGCGTCCTCATCACCGTGGCTGGCGTGGCCTACGGCACCGTGCTGGGCCAGCGCCGGAAGCTGGTCGCCGCGTGCTGAGTGGGCTGGGCAAAGAGAGGAGGGCCGCCGCGGCGGCCCTCCTCTCTTGGAACCTGATCGGCCTAGCGGCTGATGGTCAGGGTGTAGGCGTTCTTGGCGTCGAAGGAGCCCACGTAGCCGACGACCTTGATGTAGAAGACCGCGGAGGCGCCGGTGTTCTGGAAGCTCAGGGTCTCGTTAGATGAGAAGGTGGAGCTGTACTTCAGGGTGGTGCCGGTGCTGTTGAGCAGGTAGAGGTCGTAGTCCTTGTTCGTGGGGCCGGTCATGCTCACGGTCACGGTGCGGCCGGCGCCGACGCTGAGCTTGTAGTAGTCCTGGTCGGTGCTGCTACCGAGGGTGCCGGTGACCTTGGTGATTGTGTCGGCGAGGACGTTGGCGGTGGCCAGCGTGTTGTTGGTCTCGACCTCGCTGTAGGAGGAGACGACGCAGGCGTTGTAGACGACGAAGGTGGCGGCCGCGGAGGTGCCGACGTTGCCGGCGGCGTCGTAGGCTTTGACCACCAGGCTGTGCGAGGCGTTGGAGAGGGTCTTGGAGTCCAGGGCTAGGGCGTGGGGGGCGGCGGTGGTGGTGCCGAGGAGGGTGCCGTCGACGAAATACTCGACCTTGGTGACGCCGATGTTGTCGGTGGCCGTGGCGGTCAGGGTGATGGTGCCGGCGGTGCCAGCGACGCAGCCGGCGGCCTTGGGGGCGGTGGTGTCAGGGACGGGGTTGCTGATGGCGAAGCTGACGACGGCGGAGGTGCCGATGTTGCCGGCGGCGTCGTAGGCCTTGGTCACGAGGCTGTGGCTGGCGTTGGTCAGGGTCTTGGAGTCCAGGCTCAGGGCGAAGGGGGCGGTGCTGCTGGTGCCCCTGAGGGCGCCATCCACGTAGAACTCAACCTTGGTGACGCCGATGTTGTCGGTGGCCGTGGCGGTCAGGGTGATGATGCCGGCGGTGCCAGCCTCGGCGGCGGTGGCCTTGGGAGCGGTGGTGTCGGGGACGGTGCTGGACCAGGCGGCGCCCACGTTGATGCCATGGAAGGCGTTCCACACGGCCTGCTCTTCCGGGCTGCCGGCGCCGTAGAGGTCCTTGGCGGCGCTGATGGTGGCGGTGCGGGTGGATGCGTAGTTGGAGGTGCTGGTGAGGTAGGTGGTGAGGGCGCGGAACCAGATGGCCGCGGCCTTGTTGTTGCCCAGGCCGACCATGCCCGCGGGCAGGTAGCTGGTGCTGGTGTTGCCGGAGGAGGTGGCGCCCTGACTCAGGAAGTAGAAGGCACGATTCATGGGGCCGCTGGAGTAGTGCACGTCCAGGCTGCCGACGGAGGCGCTCCACGCGTCGGGGCTGCGGCCATCGAGGCTGGGCTTGTACATGTAGCGGAGGGGGGTGGAGGAGAGCTGCTCGCCGATGGTCCAGTTGCCGCCGGTGTTGCCGATGCTGGCACCGGAGCCGCCGCGGGCGTAGAACTCGATCAGGGTGCCGAAGATGTCGGAGTTCGCTTCGTTGAGGCCGCCGGACTCGCCGCAGTAGACCAGGTTCGCGGTGCGGGCGCAGACGCCGTGGCTCATCTCGTGACCGGCCACATCCAGGGCCGTCAGGGTGGTGAAGCCGGTGCCGTCGCCGTAGGTCATGCAGAAGCAGCTGTCTGACCAGAAGGCGTTGTCGTAGGCGTTGCCGATGTGCACGCGGCTGTAGGTCGCGGTGCCCTTGCCGTCGATGCCGTTGCGGCCGAAGACGTTCTTGAAGAAATCCCAGGACTTGGCCATGCCGAACATGGCGTCCACCGCGGCGGTCTGGCCATTGGGGGCGGTGGTGGAGGTGCTCTCGACGTAGTTGGCGCCGTCGCCCCAGGTGTTGCTGGCGCTGGTGTAGACGGTGCCGGCGGCGGCAGAGCTGGTGGCGGCGTGGGCCGCGTTGGTGACCACGTTGTTACCGAAGGTGCCGCCCGTGCCGCGGGTCAGGTCGCGCAGCTCAAAGCCGGTGGGGGTGCTGTTGGTGTTGACGGTGACCACGCCCGAATACTGGCTGTTGCCAGTGCCCGTGGTGCCGATGGTGTGCAGGGTGTTCCACTGCTGGAGGATCGCGCCGGTGTGGGCGTTCACGAGGTAGTCGGTGTGCCGGATGCCGTCCTGGGCATTCTCGAGCTCGGTGTGGATGTGGTAGGCCAGGGTGTGGCGGACGACGACGTGCTCGACGCTGGTGGCATCGGAGTCCTGGTCCAGGGTGTGGCTGGCGGGCTTCCGGGTCACGAGGCTGGTCTCGGGGAAGATCACCAGCTCGGCGGTGGGGGCCACGGAGAAGGCGCCGAGGGGGGCCAGGTCCAGGAGGACGGCCGCTAGCGCTTCGCCAGCGCCCAGGGAAGGCGTCACGTTGAGCTGGAGGTTGCGCTGGAGCGAATCGGTGAGGGGCAGTTCGCGACCACTGCGGTCGAGGTGGGTGATGGCGTCGCCGCCCCAGACCCGGACGCCCTTGTAGAGCTGGCTGTGGTGGCCGTGGGTCTGGCCCAGCTCGTCCGAGTGGGTGCTGCGCACCTGGAAGGCATGGTCCGCGTCCAGGCCCAACTGAGCGCGCTTGGCGGCCAGACCCTCGGTGCCGGCTTCCGCCAGGCGGGAGGCTTCCAGCTCGGTGCGGGTGGAGGGGGTGCCCGCGGCCAGGGTGACGGCCAGGAAGGAGAGGGTCAGCCGGAGGGAGGTGCGGGTCAGGGAGAGGGCGCTGAAGGGGGTCATGGAAAACTCCTGGGTGGAACTGTTGGGGTCTGGAGCTGGCTTCCCGTATTCGTGAGAGGAAGGTGGTGAATCCACAACCACAGTGTTCAACCCAATCAACGACAGTGAAATACGCTTGATGGACTACCAGTCACCCCCCATTTCCAGGGGGTCTCGGGGCCTTTTTTCGGGGCCCACCCGGCCCCAAAAAGGACACAAAGGTGTCCAAATACATGAATGGTAATACTTAGACAAAGCGGTCGGACTACGTGGTTTTCGCTATACCACGGCACAAAAAACCAGAGCCCCGACTGGGGCCCTGGTGAAAATAGTTTGAACTTTTTTCAGCGAGTTCAGGTTGTGGGGGCTCCTGCCCGCTTCTTGAGGGAGACGGCGACCTTGACGTCACCGCCATCCTGGCCCTGGAACTTGTCGAGCTGCTCGAGGGACTTCTTCTTCGCGGTATCCGAGGCGGCGCGGATCGCGTCGAGCACGTCCACCATGACCTGGAACTTCACGTCCTCGTCGACCTTCAGGAAGACCTTGCGGTAGTTGAGGGGCTGCAGCATGACGGCGTCAGGGATCCTGTCCTTCAGGCCCTGGGCGTCGATCTTGTCCTGCTGGAGCGTGATGGTCCCGTCCTGGTCCACCTGGATCAGGATGTTGTTGGGATCAGGCTTGGGCGGCGTGGCGGTCTGGACGACCTGGGGCACGACCACCTTCATGGCCTTGCTCAGGCCCGGCACCATCACGATGAAGACGATGAGGAGCACCAGCACGATGTCGATCAGGGGAGTGACGTTGATATCGGATTTCTGTTTGCCCTTGGCACCACCGGTATCCATCAGTGACCCCCTTCCTTCTTTTCGCTCTTGTCTTCGCTGGTCACGATGGACGCCTCGTCAGCGCCCCCCTTGCGGCAGGTCTGGAAGAGCTCGTTGATATATTTGAAGGGGAGGTCGGCATCGGCCTTCACGAACACGCGCTTGTCGTTCAGCTGCGAGACATTGCGGCTGATGAAGTCCTCAAGCTGCTGGCGCTGGGCCTCGTTGTTGATGAAGAAGCGCATGTCCTTCGCGTCCTTGTCATCGATCAGGATGGCGCCGGGGCCGATCACTTCGTACTTGTCGTTGCGCTTGGAGGTCAGCATGAGGGTCAGGTACTTCTGGCCCGAGTCCTGCTGCTGCTCCACCTTCGGGGCATGCTTGGCCAACGGCAGCTTCACGGCGTTGTTCACGGCGGGTGTGATCACGATGAAGATGATCAGCAGCACCAGCACGATGTCCACCAGCGGCGTGACATTGATGTCGGCCTTCATTCCACCCTTGGAACCACCTGTATCCATGGTGTGTTCTCCTCTGAATGACCCGGGGACTCGCGCCCCCGGGCGGGGTGGGGAAGCAGCTTAGTTCTGGCTCTCGCGGCGGATGAACTCGTCGATCATCTGGGAGGCGGCGTTGTTGATGTTGGTGACCACCACGTCCTGCTTGTTCACCAGCAGGTTGTAGATCCACACGGCGGGGATGGCGACGAAGAGGCCGAGGGCGGTGGTGGCGAGCGCCTCACCGATGGAGCCGGCCAGCGCGTTGATGTCGCCCGCGCCCTTGGTCTTCAGGTCGGAGAAGACCTTGATGATGCCGATGACGGTGCCGAGCAGGCCGATGAAGGGGGCCAGCGCGCCGATGGTGCCCAGGCCGCTCATGCCCTTCTTGAGGAGCTCGAGGACCTCGGCGGTGCCGCGCTGGATGGCGCGCTCCACGGGCTGGATGGCGTCGTGGTGGGGGTTCATGGTCTTGAGCTGCTTCTCGTACTGGAAGATGTCCAGGCCGTGCTTGAGGACGAGGGCGATGTGGCTCTTGTTGTGGGTGGTGGCGGCGCGCTTGGCGGCCTCGAAGTCACCGCGGCGGAGGGTGTCCATGAAGAGCTTGAGGAACTTGTCAGAGGCCTGCTTGCTCTGCGCGTAGGTCACGAAGCGCTCGACCGCCACGTAGACCTGATAGCAGAAGAGGAAGATCAGCAGGATGATGATGCCCTTGTTGGCGGGGGAGGCCGCCATGAAGAGCTCGCGGGGCGAGAAGCTGTCTTGGCCGGCCTCGGCCAGGGCAAGCATCAGGGGAGAGGAAAGCAGGTTCATGGGAGTTCCTTGTGGAAGAAAGGGGAAGAGAAGTGGATGACGGAGGTCGTTTGGACTACCGGAGCCGGAACGGCATGGTCAATTTGAAGCGGGCGTATTGGGGCTGGCCGTTCAGCAAGGCTGGCTCGAACTTCCACTGCATGGCATAGGCCTCGGCGGTGGGGCGGAGCTGGGGCGGACCTTCCTTGGCGCTGGCCGAGGTGGGCACCCCATCGGGACCCACGACGATCTCGACGACCACCGTGCCCTGGATCTTGGCAATCTTGGCCAGGGCCGGGTAGGGGGGGGCGGGGGGCTGATACTTCACCTTGATCTGGCTGAAGTCGAAGTCCACCACCTTGCCGGTGCCGCCGGGGACGCCGCCGATGACACCTCCCACGACGCCGCCGATGACGCCGCCGGGCACGCCGCCGGGCACGCCGCCCGGAACGCCACCCAGCGAGTGATCTTGCTTGGGCAGTTCCTTCGGGGCCTGCTCAGGCACCACTTCCTGGCGTGGGTCGATGGGAGTCGTATCGGCCTTGGACGTGGCCGCCATGGGCGGTGGCGGCGGCGGGGGCGGGGGTGGAGGAGGCGGCGGGGGCGGCGGCGGCGCGGCATCAGCCTGCTCCGCGAGGTCGATGCCGACCGTCTTCAACTTCTCCTTGACCACCTGCGACTGCTTCGCGAGCTGGAAGGCCACCACCGAGAACAGCACATACATGGCCACCGTCGTCGGGATGGTGACCATGGGATTGCCCCGCCTGATCTCTTCGTTCCCAGCGACGAGGGACGTCTTGTAGACGGCGTCCTCCAGCGTCTCGACGGGAGCGGCCGGTTTGGCTGGAACCGATTTGTTGGGGTCTTTGCTCATGCGACTCCCTTGAAAAATCCACAGGGAAAAAACAGCGAGCCGAACCGACAGAAAAACCGGTTCAGCTTCAGCGAATAGGATAAAGATCTGGGTCAAGCCCAACGGCTAAGATGGCAAAGGGGCGTCGGCAGGTCAAGCCTTGAAACTCCGGGTCACCCTCCCGGTGCGACGGTGCCCTGATGATATTCCCGGGAGCCGCGTCCTTGTTAGTGCGGCCCACTGAGTGGAAGTGCCAATCATTGTTGTGAAAGCCGAGTCCCTATCATGCCATATCCAGCAGACCGATCTTGCGCATACCGCCCCGAGGCCGAATGCCCGGAAACCCCTGCCCGCGCGGGGTCCTTCCAGACCGGTCACGGTCTGGTCCTGACGCCGGCCTTCATGCCCGTGGGCACTCAGGGCACGGTCAAGGGGATCACGCCGGTCCAGCTCCGGGAGATTTGTCCGCAGGTAATTCTAGGCAATACCTATCACTTAGGACTTCGACCCGGGGACGAGCTGGTGGCCCGGCTGGGAGGGCTGCACCGCTTCATGGGCTGGGACGGCCCCATCCTCACGGACTCCGGCGGCTTCCAGGTCTTCTCCCTGGCCTCCCTGAGGAAGATGACGGAGGAGGGCGTCACCTTCCAGAGCCACATCGACGGCAGCCCGCAGTTCCTGTCCCCGGAGCGCAGCCTGGAGATCCAGCGGAACCTGGGCTCCGACATCTGCATGGCCCTGGATGAGTGCCCACCGGGGCAGCTGGAGCGCTCGAAGCTGGAGATCAGCATGGCCCGCACCACCCGCTGGCTGGCCCGCAGCCGGGCCGTGCCCCTGCAGGACCACCAGGCCCTCTTCGCCATCAACCAGGGGGGCACCCACCTGGACCTGCGCCGCCGCCACCTGGCCGAGGCCCTGGAGCTGGACGCCCGGACCCCCTTCCAGGGCTTCGCCGTGGGCGGCCTCAGCGTGGGGGAGCCCAAGCCCGAGATGAACGCCCTGCTGGCGGAGTTCGTCCAGGAGCTCCCCGCGGACCGGCCCCGCTACCTCATGGGGGTGGGCACGCCGGAGGACCTGATCTTCGGCATCGAGCACGGGGTGGATCTCTTCGACTGTGTGCTGCCCAGCCGCGAGGCCCGGCACGGACGCGCCCTCACCAGCCGGGGGCGCCTGAACCTCAAGACCGCCCGGCACCGGGACGCGGACCGGCCCCTGGACCCCGCCTGCAGCTGCTACACCTGCGCCACCTTCAGCCGGGCCTACCTCCACCACCTGTTCCGCTGTGGGGAGCTGCTGGGGTTCACGCTGAACACGATCCACAACCTGAGTTACACTGTGGGGCTTACCCGCGCCGCAAGGCAGGCATTGCTGGAAAACAGGTTTCCCGCCTTTGCCCAGTCCACGCGCGCCGGATG
>CAIPAY010000251.1 GCA_903863195.1 uncultured Holophagaceae bacterium | reverse complement strand
TCGGGGTCGCCCACCTGGAGCCCGATGATGGGCTGCCCACTGGCCTTCAGCGCCAGGATCCGGTCCGCCATGGCCACCGTGGCGGACTGGCGAATGAGCTCGAATTGTCGGTTCAGTGCGTTCATGGGGTTCCCGTAGCCCACATGTTCGCATCCCGCCCTTCGGTCCTACACCTTGAAATCGGCCACCAGATCATTCAGGCCCCGTGCCAGCCGGGATACCTGCTCGGCATTCTGGCTGGTGATCTGGCTGGCGCTGGAGTTGTCCTCCGTCACCTGGGCGATGGCCTCCACCCGCTTGGCCACGTCCTGGGCCGCAGAGGTCTGCTCGCTCAGGGCGAGCTGGATCTCCTGGACCGACCTGACCACCTGCCCTGCTTGGGCCTCGATCTTCTCGATGGCCGCACCGGCCTGCACGGCCAGGGCCTCCCCTTTGTCGGCCCGCACCACGTTCGCCTTCATCGACGACTCCGCCCGGCTGGTGCCGCCCTGGATTCGGGCGATGATCCCCGCAATCTCGGCGGTCGAGGTGGAGGTCCGCTCGGCCAGCTTCCGCACTTCTTCCGCCACCACCGAAAAGCCCCTGCCGTGCGTCCCGGCATGGGCGGACTCGATGGCTGCATTCAGCGCGAGCAGGTGCGTCTGGTCTGAGATGTCCCTGATGACCTTCACAATGTCACTGATCTCCGTGGAGAGCTCGGCCAGCTCCGTCACCAGGGCCGAGGCGCCGCGGGCGCCCTCGGCGATGGCCACCATCTCGCCCGCAGCATCCTGGATGACCTGCCGGCCCTCTCGGGACATGGCACCCGAGTCCTGGGCCAGATCCTGCGAGGCGCTGGAGTGCTCCCGCATCTGGGCGATGGCCGTGGACAGCTCATGGATGGAGGCGGCCATGCCGCCGGAGGACTCTGCCTGCGTGCGGCTGGCCGCCGCGACCCGGTCGCTGGCGCCCGCCAGGCCGTCGGACTGCCGCATCAGGTTCGAAGCGCTGTCGCGGGCCTGGGACACGACCTCCCGGAGCCGGGTCTGCATGGAGGCCAAGTCCCGCAGCAGGGAGGCGATCTCGTCCTGGCCGCGGGGCTGGATGGGCTGCGTCAGGTCGAAGCGGGCGATGGCCCCGACCGCCTCCTTTGCCGCCCGCATCTGCCGGGTGATCCGGAACTGGAGGTAGGCCTGGGCGAGTCCGATCCCTGCCAGGACGCTCAGCCCCAAGGTCAGGATGATGACCATGCTGCGACGGGCAGCCTCGGTCGCCTGCTCCAGCGCGAAGCCGGACTGAGCCTGATAGTAGGGAATGAAGCCTTCCAGCGGTTTCACCACGCCGCTGTGCATGAGGGGCCAGTCATCTTCCAGGATCGCCTTCACCGTGGCAATGCGATCGTCCTGGTAGGCCTGCTGCAGCTTCTCCATGAGAGCCGCCAGCGGCCCCATCCCCTGGTCGATCTTGGCCAGCAGCTCCCGCTCCTTGGTCGGCAGGGACTGGGCGGCCGCCATGGCACGCAGCCGAGTCCACTCCGGAGGCAGGGTGGCCTGGACCTCCTTCAGGTGGTTCGCCGAGCCTACGGTGGGGAGCTGGCCCAGGGCGACGCCAGCCATCCGGAAGCGGACTTCCTTCACCTTCCGCTCCACGGACTGGACCAGGATCAGGGGCTCCACCGCCTGGGTATTCAGGTCAGCCAGGAGGGTGACCCCTCCACGGGCGGCCTGGATGGCCATGCCGCCCAGGAGCAGCAGCCCCGCCAGGGTGAGGATGGCCATCACCAAGAGCTGGCCTCGTAACGTCCTGAACATGGCAATTCCCCCAAGTGGTATCCACGGCCCGAGGCCCAAGGAGATCCTCCCTTGAGCGCACGGGCTCGCAGGCCTTCCCCTGCAGCCGTTCAATCCGCGGGCAGGCCCTTGGCTTCCCAGGCGGGCATGCCATCGCGGAACCAGTAGACCTTCTTGTAGCCAGCCTTAATGGCCTGCATCGCCGCCTTGTAGCCCTTCCAGCAGGGCGAGCCGTTGCAATAGAAAATAAGCCTCCTCGCTGAATCGTGTGGGTAACCCCATTTGCTGCTGATGGCGTTTGAGGTGGCGATGTGGAAATCGCGCGTCGATTTCCAGCCGCAGGCCAGGGTGTGGGAAGGACGCGGACCCGAAGGGCGAGCGCAGCTCGTTCCCCGCAGGGGAATCCGGCGGGCTTTCCATGCCCTGCATCGCCCCCGGGGTGGGTCGATGGGACGGACTCGGCGATCATTAAGCCATGGATACCAACGCCCTTTTCACCATGGCCCTCGGTCTCAAGTCCCCCTGGGAAGTGAGAACCCTAGACTTCAACGCCGATGAACGGCGCCTGGACATCCTCGTGGATTTCGAGCGGGGTGCCTCCTTTCCGTGCCCGACCTGCGGCCAGCCCGCCAAGGTGCATGACACCGAGGAGAAGACCTGGCGCCATCTGGACTTCTTTCAGCACGCGGCTTATCTGACGGCCCGAGTGCCAAGGTGCAAGTGCGATGAGCACGGGGTGAAGCAGGTGGCAGTGCCCTGGGCCCGGGAAGGCTCGGGCTTCACCCTGCTGTTCGAGGCCCTGGTCATGACCCTGGTGCAGGGTATGCCCGTGGCCGCGGCTGCCCGCCTGGTCGGGGAGCATGACACGCGGATCTGGCGGATCCTGCACCACCACGTGGACGAGGCCCGAAGCCAAAAGGACATGTCCGGCGTCACTCAGCTCGGGATGGACGAGACCGCCTCCCGACGAGGCCAGAACTACATCACGCTGTTCATGGACATGGCGGCCCGCTCCCTCCTGTTCGCCACCGAAGGCCGGGACGCGGCCACAGTTGCAGCATTCAAAGCTGACCTCCTCGCCCACGGCGGCAAGGTCGAGAACATCGAGGAGGCCTGCATGGACATGCACCAGGCCTTCATCAAGGGGGTCCAGGCCGCCTTTCCCAATGCCCACCTGACCTTCGACCGCTTCCATGTGATGAAGATGGCCAACGAGGCCGTGGACCAGGTGCGAAGGCAGGAGGCCAAGGACCACCCGGAGCTCAAGCGCACGCGCTACTGCTGGCTCAAGAACCCGTCGAACCTCACCAGTCACCAGCGGGAGAGGATCCAGGATCTGAAGTGCTCCAACCTCCAGACCGCCGAAGCCTATCGAATGAAGCTGACCCTCCAGGACTTCTACGAGCAGAGCAACCTGTTGGCCGCCGGCCAGTTCCTCGAGGAATGGTGCGAGATGGCCACAGAGTCAGGCCTGGCGCCCTTTGTGAAGTTCGCCCAGACCCTCCGGGACCACGCGGCGGGCGTCCTCCGCTGGTTCGTGAAGGGCCTCACCAACGGCATCCTGGAGGGCATCAACTCCCTCATCCAGGCTGCGAAGGCCAAGGCCAGAGGCTATCGAACCGTCCGCAACATCGTGGCCATCGCCTACCTCATCGCAGGCAAGCTTCG
>CAIPAY010000250.1 GCA_903863195.1 uncultured Holophagaceae bacterium | reverse complement strand
TCGGCGCCCGTGGTGCTGCCAGGAACGGGCTCGGCGCCATGGACCAGGCCCGCGGCGGCGGTCAGCGGGGGCCAGAACCACGGGCCGTAGTCCCACCGGCCCATGGCATTGGCGCCGGACAGGTCCGCGGGGTTCTGGTTCACCATGTAGACGTGGGGATACCAGAGGGCGCCGTCGCTACCGTATTTGACCGTATCCCAGGTGGGGTCCGTGGCGGGCGTGGGCAGGAGTGTGGCGGGGTCAATGTTGGACACGCCGACGGTGCCCAGGGTGGTGGTGTCGACGAAGGTCTTGTCCTGGATGACGAGGGGGATGCCGTAGTTGTAGAGACCGCCGCCGTTGTTGGGCAGGATCCCGGCGTTGATGAGCTTGTCGTCGACCGGGTCCACGATGAGGTAGCCCGCAGCCTCGCCGGCGTAGACGTTCAGGCGGGTGAGCGCGAAGGAGTGGTCGTGGTAGAACATGAACCGACCGCTCTGCTGGTTGGTGTAGTAGTAGGTGGCGATGCCGTCACCGGCGGTGCCGGCGCCCATGTCGGGCACGTTCTGGAAGGCGGCGCCCTTCTTGTAGCTCGTGTTCTCACCCGCAGGGGTGATCCACTGGTGGGGGGTGCCGTCACTGATCCAGGGATTGAGTCCACCGTGGAGGTGGAGCTCGGCGCGGTTCTGGGTGTAGAGCTGCGTCCCGAGGGCGCCGGTGCCCAGGGGGCCGTAGCCAGCGCCCATCATGGTGGTGTCCACGGGGATGAACAGGTCACCCTTGGTGCCCGTGGGCAGCAGGTTCCGGAGCTTCACGCGGACCGGGCGATCCCGGTGGGCGATGATGACGGGGCCGAGGTAGTTGGAGGCGGGGCCGCCGTTCACCCAAGGCGTGCTGCTGTGCTGGACGTAGCCGCGCAGCTTGGTGGGCGCCAGGCCCGAGTGGAGCCTCTGGGTGTACTCGACGACGTCGATCTGGTAGTAGTCAGAACCGGGGTAGGTGGTGGTGTCAGGCACGCCCACGGGGATGTAGTTCCCCAGGTTGTTCGCGTTGGCCGCGCCCAGACCGGGCAGCCCGTCCACGAACTTCTTCAGGCGCTTGGTGTAGTGCCAGTTGCTGGCGGTCCCGTTCAGGTAGTCCGGCTGGGCCAGCTGGAAGCCGGGGCCGGGCGTGAACACCGCTCCTTCCGGGGCGAGCCCCTTGGCGGCCAGGGCCGTGTTCTTGGCGGCGGGGTTGACGCCCAGGGCCTTGGGATTGACCTTGCCGCCCTGGGCGGCCAGGGCCGCCTTGGTCCGCGCGGCCGCTGCCGCCCGGGCATTGTTCAGCACGGCCCGGCGGGTGGCCCGCTCGATGATGGCGGCTTGGTCGCCGCCGGGGGTGGGGGCCGCGGTGCGGTTGGCCACTTCTTGTGCCTGCGTCGGCAGGCCGAAGCCCGCGAACAGTGTCACGGCCAACCCTAACAATCTCTTTAACTTGCTTTGCATGGTGCACCTCTTCCTGAAAAGTGGGGAACTCAGGGGCGAATCAAGACCTGCTGGTGTAATGAGCACATGGCCAGGGGGATGGACGGACTTCGGGCCAAGTAAGTAGAAAAACTTAGTAGACATCATGCTCGATTGAATGCCGGTTTCTGGGTATGGGTAGTTCTACCCATTGGATGGGTAGGAACTACGTATTTTTGAGTAGGCGTACGCGCCATGGCCCGGAAACGGAGTTCCGGGCCTTGGGACCTGCTCGCCCGCTAGGGGCGCTGGGTCAGTAGTAAAGCTCGGCGCTGCTCAGGTAGCCCGTGCCGGCGCCGCCGACGACGAGGGTCTTGCCGCTCCCCAGGACCGTGGCGGTCGGGGCTTCGCGGCCCGTGGTCAGGCTGCCGGTGGAGGTGAAGAGTCCCGTGGCGGGATCGAACAGCTCGGCCTCTGACAGCAGCGTGGCGGGTGTGCCGGTGCCGAGCCCTCCGGCAATGAGGACCTTGCCTGTAGGCAGGAGGGCGGCGACGTGCCAGCTGGCCCGGGCGATGAGCAGGCTGCCCGTGGCCGTGAAGGTGCCCGCGGTCGGGTCGTAGAGCTCGGCCGTGGCCGTGGCAGCCCCGCCCACCACGAGCACCTTGCCATTGGCAAGGGTGGTGGCGGTCTGATAGGCCCGGGCAACGGTCAGGCTGCCCGTCGCGGTGAAGGTGCCCGCGGTCGGGTCGTAGAGCTCGGCGGTGGCCAGGGCGCTGGCGCGGTAGCCGCCGGCGAGGAGGACCTTGCCGCTGGCCAGCAGCGAGGCGGTGTGGGTGGCCCGGGGGCTGAGGGGCGCGTTGGTGATGACGGTAAAGGCCCCCGTGGCAGGGTCCCAGAGCTCGGCCGTGGCGAGATAGGCCGTGAGATCCCGACCACCGACCACCAGCACCTTGCCACTGGTCAGCAACGTGGCGGTGTGGTCCGAGCGCGCCGCCAGGAGGCTGCCCGTGGCCGTGAAGGTACCTGTGGCCGGGTCATAGATCTCGGCGCTGGCCAGGGTCGTGGCGAAGCTGACGCCGCCGATGAGCAGGACCCGTCCGTCCGCCAGGAGGGTCGCGGTGTGGTTGTAGCGGGGAGTGGTGAGGCTCCCCCCGGCGCTGAAGGTGCCGGCGGTGGGGTCGTAGAGCTCTGCGGTCTGGAGGGAACTGGAGGCGTTCTTGCCGCCGGTGATGAGCACATCCCCGGTGTCGAGCAGGGTCGCGGTGTGGAAGGCCCGGGCGGCAGCCAGGCTGCCGGTGGCGATGGACGTGCCGGCCCCGGCCGCAACGGCGGTCACGGTGAGCACGGCGGCGTTGCTAGTGACGGTGTCGCCGTAGGCATCGGAGACCTGCACCGTGAAGCTGCTGCCGCTGTCGGCGAGGATGGCGGTCGGGGTCGTGTAGGCGGCGGCGGTCGCACCGGCAATGGCCACGCCGCCCTTCAGCCACTGGTAGCTCAGGGTCCCCGTGCCGGCGGCCGAGACGCTGAAGAGCGCGGTCTGGCCCACCAGGATCGACAGGTTGGCCGGATGGCTGGTGATGGTGAGGGAGGGCCCGCTGACCGTGATGCTGAGGCTGGCCGTGGTGCTGCCCGTGGCGTTGGTCCCGGTCACCGTGTAGGTGGCCGTGCTGGTGGCCACGGAGGGCGTGCCCGAGATGATGCCGGTCTTGGTGTCCAGGCTGAGGCCCGTGGGCAGCGTGGGGCTGACCCCGTAGGAATCGATGGCCCCGCCGGAGGCGGTGGGGCTGTTCGGGGTGATGGTGACGCCAGCCACGTAGCTGGCGGGGTTGGTGGCGTAGGCCAGCGAGGTGGGAGCCTCGACGACATCCTTGCAGCCCAGGCCCAGCAGGGCCAGGGCGAGGATCGCCACTCCGAGCATCAGCCGTGACCAGCCCCAGTTCATCGCGCGCATGAGCACCTCTTCCCGTTCAACATACCCGAGCCAGGACTAATGGATCACCCACTCGCTCTTCCGGAGGAGCACCGGGGAGGGGCCAGGGCCCACCTGCATGATGAAGCAGCCCTTGGAGGCATACCGCTGGCCGGGGCCGAAGCTCAGGCGGAGGTAGTCCGGGAGGATCTGGTCCCGCTGCATGCCGATGCGGTCGAGGAGGTTGTCCCGATAGAAGTGCCGGTCCATGTCCATGAGCGCCTGGCGCAGGATCTGGATCAGCGCATAGGTGCGGGTGGAGATTCGGGTCTCCGGGTGGCGCTGCATCAGGCCGCCCAGGAGGGTGTCGGCGTAGAGGGAATACTTGGGTTCCAGCTTGGGGTCCCGGTAGGGATAGGTGATCCAGACCTGGGTGCGGACCAGCTCAGGCAGGCTGGTCAGCTGGCTGCCGAGCAGGCGGGCCGACATGAAGGCGCCCGTGGCGCCCCTGGTCAGCGCGGTCAGGGCCGGGAAGGCGCTGGCGCCGGTCCAGAGGAGCACCGTGCTGGGCTTCTCCCGGGCCAGCAGGTCTGCCAGGGTCGCGAGGGCGAGGGGCTTGCCTTCGGGCAGCAGGATCTCCGGCATGGCGGCCTGCCCCAGCTCGGCCCAGGTGTCGCGGAAGCCCTGGGCCAGGGCCTTCCCCTCCAGGCTGTTCTCAATGATCTGAAGGACCTTCCGGGCCGGCTTCGGGTCCTCCAGTCCGTGCAGGTAGCGGGCGGCGGCCTGGCCCTCCTGGTAGTAGCCCTTGGAGAAGTACTGGGTGTACCAGTCGGTGTCCGAGACCACGGGCAGGTCGGTGATGGGGAAGAGACAGGGCAGCTGCGCGCGCTCGCAGAATGCGTGGATGGGCTTCCAGTCCCCGGGGGCGAGCCCGCCCAGCAGGGCGAAGGCAGGCTCCTTGGCCAGGAAGGCGTCGAGCTGGGCCTCCCAGGTCTCCGGCGCGCCTGTGAGGCGCCACACAGACAGGGAGAGCTTGCGGTAGGCGCCGCTCATCTCGTTGCCGCCGACGCCCAGGTACATCCGGTTGCCGAAGCCCGCCGAGAACTGGTTGTGGCGGGCGACGTAGTTGTTCAGGGGCACCAGCATGGCCTGCTGGTCGTCCTCGCTGACCCCCGGTGCGATCACCGTGGCGAACCGTAGGGTGTCCCCCACGACGCCCGGGGAGTGGCGCGCGGAGAGGTTGCGCAGGTAGTGGATGAGGATGGCCATGTCCGGGTCGCTGAGGTGGTAGCGGGGCATGACGGAGTGCATGTCGTAGCCGCTGGGATC
This sequence comes from uncultured Holophagaceae bacterium, assembly GCA_903863195.1. Lineage (GTDB taxonomy): Bacteria > Acidobacteriota > Holophagae > Holophagales > Holophagaceae > Geothrix. The sequence continues at coordinate 11,990 of CAIPAY010000250.1, read as the reverse complement.
CCGGCCGGTGCGCAGCAGGTGGGCCAGGGTCTCATCGGTGTAGGCCGGGCGGGCGGCGGGGTTCTGGAGCTTGAGCTCGCGGCGCTCCTCGGGGCTGAGGTTCGGGAACTTCCAGTAGCGGGGGATGGCCAGCCGGGCCCCGTTGGTGGGCAGGGTGACGATGCCCCCTTCCCAGGAGCCGAGTCCGGCGCGCAGGTGACAGCTGCTGCAGGAGAAGGCGGTGCCCGCCACGGGCACGTCGTTGTTCACCACGGAGGGCATGGGTTCCCCGGAGGGCAGAAGGCCCTGCCGGTACATGCGCTCGCCCAGGGCGAGGGCCTTGTCCTCGGGCAGGCCCGCGACGGTTCCGGCAGGGTGGGCCGTGGCCGGGGGCGCGGCCAGGGCGGGCGCGGTCAGCAGCAGGAAGCCGAAGGCGCCGGCCAGGCAGCGCGAAAGCAAGGGGATCGCTCGCCAGCCGCTCATAGGACTCCCGCCTTCCGGCACTCGGCCACGAACTCGGAGGAGCTCATCATGCCGAAGATGCGGATCCACTGCCCGGTCTTGGGATCCCGGATCAGCGTCAGGGGGTAGTGCGACATCTTGTTCGGAATGTAGGCGTTGAAGGCATTCATGACCTTGTCGATGTCCTCCCGGCGGCCCGTGAAGAAATCCCAGCCCGGCTTGGCCCGGTAGCGCTTGAGGTAGTCGCGCATCACCTTCGGCGTGTCGTTCTCCGGATCGATGGAGACCGAGATGAGGTGGACCTTCGAGGGGCCCGCAGGCAGCTTCGTCTGGAGGTTGGCGTAGCCCGCGGACAGGACCGGACAGATGGTGGTGCAGGTGCCGAAGATGAAATCCAGGATGACGGGCTCGCCGGAGTCCAGCAGGGCCTTGAGCTTCACCTTGGCGCCGTCCTGGTTGACCAGCACCACATCAGGCACCGTGTAGGTCTCCAGAGTGCGGGTGTAGGGCGGCGGAGCCTGCGCGGCGAGGAAGCCCGAGCCGCTCAGCCAGAGGCTGGCTGTCGTCAGGAGGGTCGCCCAAGGATTTCGTCGCATGCATCGCTCCAGTAGATACCAGCCATGGGAGTCCCCCGGGCTGCAGTGTGGATTCCTCCATCACAGCACAATAGGGCGGATCGGAAAGGGTAACTTCACTCTGCGACCTTGCTTGGCCTTGCCGAACTTACGAACTGGTTGGGCAGCTATTTGGGGGTCCACCTGGGACTTGGCTTCTGGGTCCGCCTCTAAGGTATCTCGACGTGGTCGGTAGTCCATAAATGGACAATTTTTTTAATAATGTCCAAAAAGGGACTATACTCAGCTCGGGGAGGCTTCCATGCCACACCTTAGCAACCTGACCACAGCAACCACGCCCCCATCTCCCAGCGAGATGGGTGGTGCGGGGCTTCGTGCCTTCTTCAACATCGCCAAACAATGGAGACTCACGGAGGAGCAGCAAATTCGGCTGCTCGGCCTGACTGGACGCAGCACCCTGTTTGCCTGGAAGAGCAAGGCCGTCAAGGGCCCAGTCAAACTTGGCCCGGACACCCTTGAACGGCTCGGGAACCTGGTGGGCATCTGGAAGGCCCTCGCGATCCTCATGCCCCAAGACGAGATCGCGGATCGCTGGGTTCATCTGCCCAATGACAACTTCCCCTTCCTTGGGGAAGCACCTCTTACCCTGATGCAGTTCTCGATGGAAGGACTGGCTCAAGTCCGTCGCCATCTCGATGCCCGTCGAGGTGGCTGGGGATGAACTTGCTATCGGTCGATCTGTCGGGAGCCCAGGCTTGGCGGCTCATTCCAACCAGGGTGCCTTCCGCCGACCTCTTGGCGCGGGTCGCCAACCCGACTGATTACGACCTGTTGAATGCGTTGGACGCCCAGACCAACCGGCGCATCCAGGCCTTTGGTCACGCCAATCTTTATGTGGCTGCGGCCTTTGCCTATAGCCTCGGCGGCACCCCCAGCCGGTTCAATGATGGCACCTGGGGCACCATCTACGTTGGCCTGGAGCCAGAGACGGCGCTCGAAGAAGTGCGCTTCTGGCAGGCTCGCTACCTCAAGGGGGATCGGGCACCCGCTACCCGCCTGGATTTTCGGATGCTGTCAGGCACTTTGGAAGGAGCGTTCCTGGACCTCCGTGGTGCCAAGTTCCAGGCGGAACTCGATCCGAACAGCTACAGCGCGTCCCAGGCTTTTGCTCGGAGTCATCGTCTTACGGACCGAGGCCTAGCCTATCCGAGCCTGCGCGCCGCGGGGGGAACCTGCGTGGTCGGTTTCCGCCCTGAGACCGTGTGTGACCTCAAACATCACCACCAGGTGGTCATGTCATGGGATGGGGAGAACCTCGCCATCTGACCGAGAGGAGCGTCGAACCGTGAAACGTGGGCCATCTGTGATCCTCCCCATCCCCTTTAGGGGATTGGGAGGATCACCCCTACCGAACCCGTGAGGGCAGTAGGGGAGCCTTTTTTGAGTTACTTGACATTACGTAAGCGGAACAAGTACACCTATCACCATCATTATTTTTCAGAAGAGGAAGAATTTTGCTGGTTATTGACATAGCTCATAAATCGTATAAATTCTAATTACCGGTGAGATTCTACCTGTAATTATTAAGATTGAATATAACCGGCGAAAGGTTGCCCTAAATGGTACTTGAATACAACACCCTCATCGAACTGGCCACCGAACTCGGCAAAAGGCTCCGGGACATCCGAGTCCGTCGCCGCCTCAGCCAGGATGAACTGGCTGCCCGCGCGGGACTCTCCATCCGGACCATTCGAGACCTGGAGCGGGGGAAGGGTTCCACCGTCGAATCACTCCTGAGGGTGCTGAAGGCGCTTGAGTCCCTCGATGGAATCGCTCTCCTGGCCCCTCGCCCTTCGGTCGATCCCATGGCCCTCTTGCGACAGCGAGCACCCCGCACCCGTGTCCGCAAGAGCAAGACAGAGCGGGAGGGCTTGTGAAGAGTGCTATCGAGGTCCGGATCTGGGGCAAGCAGGTCGGTGGCGTTGCCTTCGATCCCCAGGCGAACTGCTACGTCTTCAGCTATGCAAAGGGCTGGCTGAAGGAGGGTATCGAGCTGTCCCCCCTTCGGATGCCGACCCGCGTAGGACGCGAGCTCTTTGCCTTCCCGGAGCTGTCCCGCCTAACCTACAGCGGCCTCCCGGGAATGCTTTCTGACGCCTTGCCCGACAACTGGGGCAACGCGGTCGTGGATGCTTACCTGCTCTCCAAGGGGATCGCGAAGACTTCTGTCACCGTGCTCGACCGCCTGTCCTACATGGGCAAGCGCGGGATGGGTGCCCTGGAGTTCAAGCCGACGATGGGGGGCAGGCCGAAGCTCAGCACGGGCATCAGGATGCAGTCTCTGGTTGAGGAGGCACGCTTGGTGGTCCAGGGCTTCCTCACCAACCAGGATCTGGCGAAGAACGCCCTGTCCGAGATCATCGATGTCGGGTCCTCGGCGGGTGGGGCCAGGGCCAAGGCAGTGGTCGCATGGAACGAAACCACCGGAGAGTTGAGGAGCGGCCAGTTTGAGGTCCAGGAGGGCTTCGAGCACTGGCTGCTGAAGTTCGACGGCATGGGCAAGGACCCCGATCTTGGCGGGACTGAGCACTACGGCCGGATCGAATACGCTTACCACCTGATGGCCAGGGCCGCGGGAATTCAGATGTCGGACTGCCGGCTTCTGGAAGAGAACGGCCGGGCGCATTTCATGACCCGCCGCTTTGATCGCGATGCTAACCAGAAGCACCATGTCCAAACGCTGTGCGGGATGGACCATCTGGATTTCCGGTATGGCATGACCCACAGCTACGGCCAGGCCTTTGTGGTGCTGGCGAAACTCGGCCTCGGCGCAGATACCAGGGACGAGTTGTTCCGGCGCATGGCGTTCAATGTCATGGCCCGGAACTGCGACGATCACACGAAGAACATCGCCTTCATCCTGAAGCAGGGAGGGGAGTGGGCGCTGGCTCCGGCCTATGACGTGATCTTTGCGCACAACCCAGCCGGTGAATGGACAGCTCACCACCAGATGAGCATCAATGGGCGCTTCGATGGGATTGGCCGAGAAGACCTCCTGCTGGACGCGGAGCGCTTCGGGGTTCGGAGGCCCGCTGCCCTGTTGGCCGACGTGCGCTCCGCAGTGGCCTCTTTCGGAGAACACGCCCGAGAGGCCGGGTTGCCGGACTCAGCCAAAGATGAGATCGCCAGGCAATTCCAAGTGGTGTAGCGGAGGCTACTAGGTTTGGAGCAACAGCGACCAGAGAAACGGCCCGCCGAAGCGGGCCGTTTCTTCTTGGGGTCGCAACCGACTAGAGGTCCTCGCCGTCGATCTCGGTCATGCCCTGCAGCTCTTCGACGTGCTGGGCCATGCGGGCGTATTCGTCGTCGAAGTCCTCGCCGCCCTGGAACTCGTTGAGGCTTGGCTCGGGATACTCGCCCTCCTCGATCTCCAGGTTGCGGTAGTGGGCCATGCCGGTGCCAGCCGGGATCAGGCGACCCAGGATGACGTTCTCCTTGAGCCCGCGCAGGTAGTCCACGCGGCCTTCAAGCGCGGCCTCGGTGAGGACGCGGGTGGTCTCCTGGAAGCTGGCGGCGGAGATGAAGCTCTCCGACGTCAGGGCGGCCTTGGTGATGCCGAGGAGGAGGGACTCGCAGGTGGCGGGCTGGCCGCCGTCCTTGAGCGCCTGCTCGTTGATCTCCTTGAACCGGTGCTTGTCGACCTTCTCCTCGACGATGAGCGGGGTGTCGCCCACGTCGGTGATCAGGACCCAGCGCATCATCTGGCGGATGATGACCTCGATGTGCTTGTCGTTGATGAACACACCCTGGGCCCGGTAGACCTCCTGGACCTCGTTGACAAGGAAGGCCTGCAGGGCACGATCGCCCTGGACCTTGAGCAGATCGTGGGGGCTGACGGCGCCCTCGGTGAGCTTCTCGCCGGCGCGGATCTCGTCGCCGTCCTGGACCTGGATGTGCTTGCCGCGGGGGATCAGGTATTCACCCTTCTCACCCGTCTCAGCCTCGACCGTGACCTTCTGGCTGCCGCGGACGCGGTTGCCATACTTCACGATGCCGGTGACCTCGCTGATGATGGCGGGATCCTTGGGCTTGCGGCCTTCGAACAGCTCGGTGACGCGCGGCAGACCGCCCGTGATGTCGCTGGTCTTGGCCTGCTGGCGGCTGGTCTTGGCGATGATGTCGCCGGGCAGCAGCTCCTGGCCCTCGTCCACTTCGATGTAGGCGCCGGTGGGGATGTTGTAGCGCTTGAGCACCTTGTGGTTGTCCCCCTTGACGTTGATGTGGGGGTGGATCTTGTCGTCGGTGGGGTCGATGACCTTCTTGCGGAAGTTGCCGGAGATCGGGTCCTTCTCTTCCTGGTAGGAAGCGTTGAGCTCGAATTCCTTGAAGTCCGCGACACCACCCACTTCCGTGAGCAGCACGTCATTGTAGGGATCCCACTCGGCGAGCACGGTGCGGGGTTCGACCGCTTCCTTGTCCTTGACCTTGAGGATGGCGCCGGAGGTGACTTTGTAGCGCTCGCGCTCGTTGCCGTCCTCGTCGGTGACCAGGACATAGCCGTTGCGGGTCAGGGCCACGGTCTCGCCCTTGCGGTTGACGACGGTCTTCTTCTGGTCCTTGGTGTTCTCCAGGCCCTCGAACTTCACGACGCCCGCGATCTGGGCCTCGTGGGTGCTCTTCTCGGAAGCGCGGCTGGCCGCACCACCGACGTGGAAGGTGCGCATGGTCAGCTGGGTGCCGGGTTCGCCGATGGACTGGGCGGCGATGACGCCGACTGCCTCGCCGAGGTCCACGCGACGACCGCTGCTCAGGTTGAGACCGTAGCACTTGGCGCAGATGCCGCGCCGAGCTTCGCAGGTGAGGGTGGAGCGGATCTTGACCTTGGCGATGCCGCTGGTCTCGATCTTGAACGCCAGCTCTTCAGAGATGAGGGTGCCGGCCGGGGCGATGGCCTTGGTGGCATCGTAGGGATCCACGATGTCCTCGAGGCAGACGCGGCCCATGATGCGGTCGCGCAGGCGAGCCCGGATGGTGCCGTCGTTGTTCACGATGGCCTCGACCTCGATGCCGCTGATGGTCTCGCAGTCATCCTCGTTGACGATGACGTCCTGGGCCACGTCCACCAGCTTGCGGGTGAGGTAGCCGGAATCGGCCGTCTTCAGCGCGGTGTCCGCAAGGCCCTTGCGGGCGCCGTGGGTCGAGATGAAGTAGTCGAGGACGGAGAGGCCTTCCTTGAAGTTGGCCGTGATCGGGGTCTCGATGATGTCGCCGCTGGGGCGGGCCATGAGGCCACGCATGCCGGCGACCTGGCGGATCTGGGTCTTGGAACCACGGGCGCCGGAGTCGGCGAGGATGTAGATGGAGTTGAGGAAGTTGCCGGTTTCGTTGCGCTTCTCCAGCTCCTTCATCATGTCGCCGGCGACCTTGTCGCTGGTCTCGCCCCACACCTGCAGGATCTTGTTGTAGCGGGTGGAGGAGTCGAGGCGGCCTTCGTAGGCTTCCTTCTCGATGGCGCGGACTTCTTCCTGCGCCTTCTTGAGGAGCTTGCCCTTGGACTCAGGCACGACCAGATCGTCGATGCCCACGGACACACCCGCGCGCATCGCCCACTGGAAGCCGGTGTCCTTCATGGCGTCCAGCATGCGGATGGTGACTTCGGGTCCGTTCAGCTTGTAGGCGCGGTTCACGAGGGAGAGCAGGCCCTCCTTCTTGAGCAGGCCGTTGATGAAGGGCAGCTCGGCGGGCAGGGCGCGGTTGAAGAGCACGCGACCGACCGTGGTGGTCTTGATCTGGTCCTTCACGACCTCGGCGGGGGCCTCGAAGACTTCCTGCTCGGAGTTCTTCTTGGGGTCCTTCGCGTGCCAGGCCTCGGTGTCCACCCACTCGCCGCTGTAGCGCAGCTGGATGATGGTGTGGGTATCGACCACGCCGGCCTCGTGGGCGGCGACCACGGCATTGACGTTGCCGAAGACCATGCCCTCGCCCTTGCGGCCGACGCGCTTCTTGGTCAGGTAGTAGCCGCCGAGCACGATGTCCTGGCTGGGCACGACGTTGGGTCGGCCGTTGGCGGGGTTGAGGATGTTCTGGGTGGACATCATCAGCACCTTGGCCTCGATCTGGGCCATGGGGCTGAGGGGCACGTGGACGGCCATCTGGTCACCGTCGAAGTCCGCGTTGAAGGCGGTGCAGACGAGGGGATGCAGACGGATGGCCTTGCCCTCGACCAGCACCGGCTGGAAGGCCTGGATGCCGAGGCGGTGGAGGGTCGGGGCGCGGTTCAGCAGGACCGGGTGGTCCTTGATGACCTCTTCCAGCACGTCCCAGACCTCGGGACGGCCTTCCTCGACCATTTCCTTGGCCTGACGGATGGTGGCGGCATAGCCCTTGTGCTCGAGCCGGTTGAAGATGAAGGGCTTGAACAGCTCCAGGGCCATCTTCTTGGGCAGGCCGCACTGGTGCAGCTTGAGGTCGGGACCCACGACGATGACGGAGCGGCCCGAGTAGTCCACGCGCTTGCCGAGCAGGTTCTGGCGGAACCGGCCCTGCTTGCCCTTGAGGGCGTCGCTGAGGGACTTCAGGGGGCGGTTGCTGACGCCGCGCAGGAGACGACCGCGCTTGCCGTTCTCGAAGAGCGCGTCCGCGGCTTCCTGCAGCATGCGCTTCTCGTTGCGCACGATGACATCAGGAGCCTTGAGTTCCAGGAGCTTCTTGAGGCGGTTGTTCCGGTTGATCACCCGGCGGTAGAGGTCGTTCAGGTCGGAGGTGGCGAAGCGGCCGCCGTCGAGGGGCACCAGGGGGCGCAGCTCGGGGGGCAGCACGGGGATCACGTCCAGGATCATCCACTCGGGCTTGTTGCCCGAACGGACGAAGGACTCGGTGACCTTGAGGCGCTTGGCGATCTTGCTGCGCTTCTGGCTGGAGGTCTCGAGGAGCATCTGCCAGCGCAGCTTGAAGGCCAGCAGCTCGACGCCAATGAGCCGGCCGTGGGACAGGCCTTCCATGAGCTTGCCGAGGAGCGTGGCGCCCCGCTTGTCGTTGCCGAGCTTCTCGACCAGCTGGTCGACCTCAGGGGCAAAGGCCTCCTGAGACAGGAGCTTGAGCAGCTCCTTGATCGCTTCGGCGCCCATCTGGGCCTGGAAGTCGGCGGTCGGGTTCTGCAGCCGCAGGTCGCGGATCAGGTCCTCGGCAAGGATGTCGCCGGGCAGCAGGGTCATGTAGCGCTGGACCCCGTCGTAGATGAACCGCTTGATGACGCTGCCGTCAGGGGCGGCATCCTGGTTGGCCCGGTTCAGGAGCAGACCGCCGCCGGAGGTCGGCAGGATCTTCTCGTCGAGGCTGATCTTCCAGTAGCAGCTGTTGGTCTGCGGGTTGTGGTTGAAGCCGGTGCGGCCGCCGTTGGTGACCGCATAGGCCTCGAAGTAGAGCACCCGCTCGAGGTCCTTGAGGGGGATGTCCAGCAGGTAGCCGATGCGGCTGGGCACGCCCTTGAAGAACCACACGTGGCTGACGGGGCTCGCCAGCTGGATGTGGCCCATGCGCTCGCGGCGCACGGACTTCTTGGTGACTTCGACACCGCACTTGTCGCAGGTGACGCCTTTGAACTTCTGCCGCTTGTACTTGCCGCAGAGGCATTCCCAGTCGTTCACGGGTCCGAAGATGCGGGCGCAGAAGAGACCATCGCGCTCGGGCTTCAGGCTGCGGTAGTTGATCGTCTCGGGCTTGGTGACCTCGCCCTTCGACCAGGACCGGATCTTGTCCGGGCTGGCCAGGGTCACGCGGATGCACTCGTAGGCGTTGATGTTCTGCTGCTCAGGATACATAGAGACCTCTCGGGATTCGTCGGAAACGGATGCGGAAGGAGATCAGCCTTCGATGGAGAAGGCAGCGGGTTCTTCCTCCGCCATGCCAGGGTCCAGCTCTTCGCGGGTGAGCATCTCGACATCGATGCAGAGCGCGTTGAGTTCCTTCTTCACCACGTTGAAGCTCTCGGGAAGACCGGGCTCCTTGATGGTCTCGCCCTTGATGATGGCCTGGTAGATCTGGGTGCGGCCATGCATGTCGTCGGACTTGTAGGTGAGGAGTTCCTGCAGGACGTGCGCAGCGCCATAGGCCTCGAGGGCCCAGACTTCCATCTCGCCGAAGCGCTGGCCACCGAACTGGGCCTTGCCGCCGAGAGGCTGCTGGGTGATGAGGCTGTAGGGTCCAATGCTCCGGGCGTGGATTTTGTTGTCCACGAGGTGGTGCAGCTTGAGCATGTAGACACAGCCCACGTTCACGGGCTGCTCGAAGGCCTCACCGGTCATACCATCGAAGAGCATGGTCTTGCCGGTGATGTCAGGTCCGAGCTTGTTGTTCTTCTCCCAGGCCTGGACCAGGTACTTCTTGATGTCGGCTTCCCGGGCGCCGTCGAAGACGGGCGTGGAGAAGTGGACGCCGAGGGTCTTGCCGGCCCAGCCAAGGTGGCACTCGAGCACCTGGCCGATGTTCATACGGGAAGGCACGCCGAGGGGATTCAGCACGATGTCGACGGGGCGGCCATCGGGCAGGTAGGGCATGTCCTCCACGGGGAGGATGCGGCTGACCACGCCCTTGTTGCCGTGACGACCGGCCATCTTGTCACCGACCTGCAGCTTGCGCTTCACGGCCACATAGCACTTCACGGTCTTGAGGACGCCGGGCATCAGCTCGTCACCCTTGAGCAGGCGCTCCATGCGCTCGTTCAGGATGTCGCGCAGGACCTTGAGCTGGCTCTCGGTCTTGTCGAGGATGTCCAGCACCTCGGCGTTGATGCGGTTCTTGCCGGCGGCCACCGAGACCTGACGGAAGCGGTGGTAGGGCACAGCCTCCAGCATGTTCTGGGTGAGCTTCTTGGCCTTGGGCAGGAGTTCCTTGCCCTTGTCGTCGGTGAGGATCTCGTCGAGTTCCTTGCCCTTGAGCAGCGTCACGACCTTCTTCTTGGCCTCGGCGCGGATGATGCGCTCCTCGTCGGAGAGATCCTTCTCCCACTTGGCCATCTGGTCGCGCTCGATCTGCTGGGTGCGGAGATCCTTCTCCTGGCCCTTGCGGGTGAAGACCTTGATGTCCACGACGGTGCCCTCGATGCCCGGGGGCACGGTGAGGCTGGCGTCCTTCACATCGCTGGCCTTCTCGCCGAAGATGGCGCGGAGCAGCTTCTCTTCGGGGGAGAGGATGGTCTCGCCCTTGGGAGTGACCTTGCCCACCAGGATGTCGCCGTGCTTGACGGTGGCACCGGTGCGGATGATGCCGCTGTCATCGAGGTTCTTGAGGGCTTCCTCGCGGACCTGGGGGATGTCGCGGGTGATCTCTTCAGGACCCAGCTTGGTGTCGCGGGCGTGGACCTCGAACTCCTCGATGTGGATGGTGGTGTAGAGGTCTTCCTTCACCACGCGCTCGGAGATCAGGATCGCGTCCTCGAAGTTGTAGCCGCGCCAGGGCATGTAGGCCACGACCAGGTTGCGGCCCAGGGCCAATTCGCCGTGGTCGGTGCAGGGACCGTCCGCTAGGATCTGGGCGGCGGTCACATACTCGCCCTTCTTCACGAGGGGGGTCTGGTTGAGGCAGGTGTTCTGGTTGCTGCGGGCGAACTTCACCAGGGTGTAGATGTCCACGCCGGACTCGATGCCCTCGGTCTCGGGATCGTCCTCGACGCGCACCACGATGCGGTTGGCGTCCACGGTCTCGACGATGCCGGAGCGGCGGCAGACCACGCAGGCGCCGGAGTCCTTGGCGGCCACGTACTCCATGCCGGTGCCCACGATGGGGGCCTCGGTGCGGATCAGGGGCACAGCCTGGCGCTGCATGTTCGCGCCCATGAGGGCTCGGTTCGCGTCATCGTTCTCGAGGAAGGGAATCAGCGAGGCGGCCACGGAGACCACCTGCTTGGGGCTGACGTCCATGAGGGTGACCTTGTCGCGGGAGACGATCTTGGTCTCGCCGGCGTAACGCACGGTCACGTCCTCGTCCTGGATCATCCCGTCCTGGTCCACCTTGACGTTGGCCTGGGCGATGACGTGGTTGTCCTCTTCCCACGCGGAGAGGTAGAACGCGTGGTGCTCGAAGCGGGCGGGGCGCTTGCCGGCCTTCTCGAGCTTCTTGTTCTCGGCGTCGAGGTCCTCGAGGCGGACCACTTCCATGTAGCCCAGCTTCGAGTCGCCCACGCTGGTGACCTTGGCGAAGTGGACGATGCGGCCGTTCTCGATCTTGAGGTAGGGGCTCTCGATGAACCCGAACTCGTTGATGCGGGCGTAGCAGGACAGCGAGCTGATGAGGCCGATGTTCGGACCTTCAGGCGTCTCGATGGGGCAGATGCGGCCGTAGTGCGAGGTGTGCACGTCGCGCACCTCGAAGCCCGCGCGGTCGCGGCTGAGGCCGCCCGGTCCGAGGGCTGACAGGCGGCGCTTGTGGGTGATCTCGGACAGCGGGTTGGTCTGGTCCATGAACTGGGAGAGCTGGCTGCTGCCGAAGAACTCCTTCATGGCCGCGATCACCGGCTTGCTGTTGATGAGATCGTGGGCCTGCAGGGGGCTGTTGGGATCCTGCGCGATGCTGAACTTCTCCTTGATGGCCCGCTGCACGCGCACGAGGCCGACCCGGAAGCCGTTCTCGAGCAGCTCGCCCACGGACCGCACGCGGCGGTTGCCCAGGTGGTCGATGTCGTCCGCGCGGACGGGGGCGACTTCGCCGATGTCCTGGCGGGTGGTGTCGTACTTCTTCAGGCGCAGCAGGTAGTGCACGGTGCGCACGAAGTCATCGGTGCCGAGGGTGCGGAAGTCGAGGTCCGTCTTCAGGTCCAGCTTGGCGTTGATCTTGTGGCGACCCACCTTGCTGAGGTCGTATTTCTGGGGATCGAAGAACATGCCGAAGAGCAGCTTCTTGCTGGACTCCAGGGTGGCGGGCTCGCCGGGCCGGATCTTCTTGAAGAGCTCCTTGGCGGCCTCTTCGCTGTCCTCAGTG
>CAIPAY010000249.1 GCA_903863195.1 uncultured Holophagaceae bacterium | reverse complement strand
GTCTTCGGTCGGTCCACCCCGGTCGAACTGGACTTCATCCAGGTCGAGAAGAGGTAGATCCCATATTTCCTGGGGACTTTTCGAAGCCCTTCAGGTAGACTTTCCAGTCCCGGTCCGTTTGGACCGGGACCTTTTCAACCCGGTGGGTGGAACCCCAGGCTCCATCACCCTCAAGGCGGACGTCGCCGGCATGCGCCGGAATCCTCCGCGGGAGCAATCCAATGGCTAAGAAGATCACTGGCTATATCAAGCTGCAGCTGCCTGCGGGCGAGGCCACCCCGGCTCCTCCCGTCGGTCCCGCGCTGGGTCAGCACGGCGTGAACATCATGGAATTCGTGAAGCAGTTCAACGCGAAGTCCGTCAGTGCCGTCGAGAAGGGCACCACCCTTCCCGTCGTCATCACCGTATTCGCCGACCGCAGCTTCAGCTTCATCCTGAAGACCCCTCCCGCCGCCGTGCTCATCATGAAGAAGCTCGGTCTGGCCAAGGGCAGCCCCACGCCCAACAAGACCAAGGTCGGCAAGATCACCAAGGCTGAGCTCGCCGAGATCGCCAAGGTCAAGATGCCCGACCTCACCGCCGGCAGCCTCGAGGCCGCCGTCCGCTCCATCGCCGGCTCCGCCCGCTCCATGGGCGTCGACGTCATCGACTAGACAACCCCTTCCCGCCCGGGCCTCGCGCCCGGGCGGATTGCACTTTGTTGGAGAGCCGCGACGTGCGGCGATCCCGGCCACCGCGACCGTCATCGCGGGAGATCGTTCGAATGGAGCCAATATGGCCAAACCTGGAAAGAAGTACCGGGCTGCCGCGGCCAAGATCGAAGATCGCCTCTACGAGCTGCGGGATGCGCTCACCGTCGTGAAGGACATGGCTTTTGCCAAGTTCGACGAGACGGTGGAAGTCCACATGCGACTCGGAGTGGATCCCCGGCATGCGGACCAGATGGTCCGTGGCACCATCGTCCTGCCCCACGGAACGGGCAAGACCATGCGTGTGGCGGTGATCGCGGGCGGCGAGAAGATCAAGGAAGCGGAAGCTGCGGGCGCCGAGATCGTGGGCGGGGATGAGCTGGTCGAGAAGATCGCCGGCGGATTCCTCGACTTCGATGCCCTCGTCGCGACCCCCGACATGATGAAGGGCGTCGGTCGACTGGGCAAAGTGCTCGGACCCCGAGGCCTCATGCCCAACCCCAAGACCGGCACCGTGACCTTCGATGTGACGAAGGCCATCAAGGAGATCAAGGCTGGCAAGGTGGAATACCGCGTCGACAAGACCGGCATCATCCACGCGCCCGTCGGCAAGCTCTCCTTTGGCGTGCAGAAGCTCGAAGAGAACGCCAAGGCGCTCATCGATGCCGTGCACAAGGCCAAGCCGCCTGCGGCGAAGGGCAAGTATGTGAAGACGATGTATATCGCCTCCACGATGGGCCCCTCCGTCACCCTCAACACCACAGTCGTTGAGAAGTAGGAGGCTGACCATGGAAAAGACCAAGAAATACGCCGAAGTCGCCGTGCTCAAGGAGACCTTCGCGTCCGCCACCTCTGCGGTCGTGATCGAATTCAAGGGGCTCGTGGTCGGGAAGGACACCGCCTTCCGCAAGAGCGTCCGCGAGAGCAAGGCCCAGTACCGTGTCAGCAAGAACACCCTGCTCCGCCTGGCCGTGAAGGATACCTCCTTCGAAGCCCTGGGCGGTTCTTTCAAGGGCGCCAGCGCCATTGCCACCACCAGTGACGACGTCATTGCCCTGGCGAAGGCTGTCAACGGCTTCCTGAAGGACAATCCCGCCGCGACCTTCAAGGCCGGCATCATGGACGGCAAGTCCATCGACGCGAAGCAGCTGCAGGCCCTGGCCGAGCTCCCGAGCCGCGATGTCCTGCTGAGCAAGCTGCTCTACCTCATGAAGTACCCCATCTCCGGTCTGGCGGTCGTCCTCGAGGGCATCCGCAAGCAGAAGGCCGGCGAGTAGTCCCCAACCCCGAATCCATAACCTCATTTCGAATTTTAGGAGACCATCATGGCTCTCACTGCCGATCAGCTCATCGCTGAAATCGAAACCATGACCGTCCTGGACCTGGCCAACCTGGTCAAGGCCCTCGAGGATCGCTTTGGCGTTTCCGCCGCCGCCATGGCCGCCCCCGCCGCTGGCGCTGGCGCCCCTGCCGCCGCTGTCGAGGAACAGACCGAGTTCAACGTCATCCTCCTCGAGGCCGGCGCCAACAAGCTGAATGTCATCAAGGCGGTCCGCGAGATCGTCGCGGGCCTCGGCTTGAAGGAAGCCAAGGACCTCGTTGACGGCGCTCCCAAGGCTGTCAAGGAAGGCATCGCGAAGGACGAGGCTGCCAAGATCAAGGAAAAGCTCGAAGCGGCCGGCGCCAAGGTCGAAGTCAAGTAGCTTTTTCTTCAGCAATAACGCAGAGCGTAGGGTGTGTCCCACACCTTACGCTTTGCGACTTTGTCTGGATATGGTACGATTATTCCTTCCGCTCGGATTCCCGAGTGGACCTCGACCCCTCAAAGGCCCCTGGTTGCCAAACGCCCGCCGTCGTAGCGCACTCCTCGTTTCTGGGCCAGTCCTTCCACCTTCCGGTGGCGGGGTGGCCATCGGTGCGTACCCGCACGTCTCGCGTCTCAGCATTTGAAATCCCGACCTGGGGCCACGGCCCTGGGACAAAGCCGTCTTTGCCCAAGGCCCGCAGCTTTGAATTGCCCTGCCGCGTGCCGTCCATAGAAGGTTCCGCCAACTTCATCTGGAGCGAACCATGAGTGTTCAGCAGAACATCTACCGCCAGCGCCTTGACTTCTCGAAGATCGCGTCCAAGGTTCCCATCCCGAACCTGATCGACATCCAGAAGCGGAGCTACGACGAATTCCTGCAGATGAACCTGCTGCACAGCGAGCGGGAACCCCGCGGCCTCAAGGCCGTGTTCGAGTCCATGTTCCCCGTGCAGAACGGCAAGAACCCCGATGGCACCGACGCCACCCTCGAGGTCGAGTTCCTCGACTACACCGTGGGCCACTGGGCCTGCAAGTGCGAGAAGTACCTGGGCCTGGAGCACCTCCGCACCCAGTGCAAGCACTGCAGCCACAGCATCGTGTCGGACCACCCGAAGGACCCCACGGTGGACTGCCCCAAGTGCGGCACCCGCAACAAGAACGCCGCCACCATCTGCGACGTGTGCCAGGAACCCGTCTCCATGAAGCAGAAGATGGGCATGGACGAGTGTGTCGAGCGCGGCTCCACCCTCGCCGCCCCCCTGAAGATCCGGGTGCGCCTCAACCAGTTCGACCGTGACGACAAGGGCAACCGCCGGTTCAAGCAGAGCCAGGACTCCGAAGTCTACTTCGGCGACCTGCCGATCATGACCGACCGCGGCACCTTCATCATCAACGGCACCGAGCGCGTGATCGTGAGCCAGCTGCACCGCAGCCCCGGCGTCTTCTTCAGCATCTCCTCGGACAAGAGCCTCTACAGCGCCCAGATCATCCCCTACCGCGGCTCCTGGATCGAGTTCGAGCTGGACGCCAAGGGCCTCCTCTACGCCCGCATCGACCGCAAGCGCAAGTTCCTCGGCGCCACCTTCATGCGCGCCCTGGGCCTGTTCAGCGAGGCCCTCAACGGCAACGAGCAGATGCTCCGCCACTTCTACACCCCGGCCACCTTCTTCCTCAAGAAGGGCAAGCTGAGCGTCGCCGTCGGCGAGCACCTCCAGGGCAAGAAGACCGACGAGGACGTGAAGCACCCCAAGACCAAGGAAGTGATCCTGTCCAAGGACAAGAAGATCACTCGCCGTCTCCTCGAGCAGATGGAGAAGGCCGGCGTCAAGGACGTGTCGGTGCCCCGCGAGATGCTGGATGGCGCCGTGCTCCTGCAGGACATCGTCAACATGAACACCGGCGAGGTGCTCATGGAGGCGAACGAGCCCTTCGTCCAGACCCACCTCGAGATGTTCCTGGCCAATGACATCGGTTCCTTCGACGTCTGCTTCCCCGAAGCGGATGTCACGGGCAAGGTCTTCTCCGAGACCCTGGCCAAGGACCACACGGAGGACAGCGAGGAAGCCGCCAAGGAGCTCTTCAAGAAGATCCGGCCCGGCGAGCCTGCCACCCTGGAGTCCAGCAAGAAGCTGCTCTTCGGCATGTTCTTCGACCCCCAGAAGTACGACCTCAGCAAGGTGGGTCGCCACAAGATCAACGCCAAGCTGGACCTGAAGACGGACCTCGACTTCCGCACCCTCGGCACCGATGACTTCGTGCGCACCGTGCACTACC
>CAIPAY010000248.1 GCA_903863195.1 uncultured Holophagaceae bacterium | reverse complement strand
TCCACCAGGCCGCGCAGGTTGGGGTGCTGGGCGTGGAAGGGCTTGCCTGCGTGGCTGCGGGCCGTGCCGCGCAGCGTCTTCACCGCCGGGTGCGTGGAGAGCCAGCGCAGCAGCTCCCCCCCGCCGTAGCCGGACGCGCCGAGAATCAAGACATCAACCTGGGTCATGGAAGGTCACCTAAAAAATCAAACCGCAGAGAACGCAGAGGGCGCAGAGAAAAGAAGGGAACCAGTGATGAACGGTGATGAGAACCCAGAACCTTGCGGGATGCCTCAGTGCCGCGGGGTGGCAACTTTGTGCCCTTTGTGTCCTTTGTGGTTTAAAAGTCCTGTCACGCTTTCGCCGCGAGCTTGGCTTCGACGAGGCCGAGGACGAACTTGCCGAGGGCTTCGGCGTCGGCGCGGGCGTTGCGGGCGGGGAGTCCCAGGGAGGCCACGAAGCGCTCGCCCACGCGGTTGTCCGTGGCGGGGCCGGCGATCAGGTCGGCCCGGATGCCGAAGGCGCTCATGAGCTGGTGGACGCCGCCCGCGACGCCCACGGGGTCGTTGGCGCAGAGGACGAAGGCGCCGCCCAGGGCCCGCAGCTCAGGATCCTGCAGGATGGCCTGCACGCCGTACTCGCCCATGATGCCGTCGCCGGTCTCGGCCACGATGACGTCCACGCCGTGGGCCGCGAGCTCCGAGAAGATGATGCGGGAGACGCTGGCGGCGCTGCCCGCGTCGGTGCAGACGCAGCCCGCGTCCGTAAAGTCGAGGGCCACCTCGGCGCCGTAGTCCCGCATGGCCAGGGCATCACGCATGAGGGAGACGCCCGTGAGCTTGCAGGCGCCCACGCGGTAGCCCGCGCGGCTCAGCTGCCGGATGGCGGCGCAGGCGGCGGCGGTCTTGCCGGCGTTCATGCAAGTGCCCGCCACGTAGACCACAGGACAGTGGGGCGAGAGGCTGGTGCCCTGGAGGGCGCCCATGCGGATGTGGGCCGCCTGGCCCGCGCGGCTCTGGAACTCGGGGAAGACCTGCACCTGGCCCAGCACCTCCATCTCGAAGGGCTTGCCCAGGTCCGGGTTGTAGGAGAGGCAGGTGCCGATGACCCCGCCCATGTTCAGCAGGTTCACGGTGTCCCCGGTCTTGAGGGACGTGGGCAGCACGCCCTCATAGCCCTGGAGGGCGTTCCGGTGGCCCAGGGCCCCCACCAGGATGTCCCCGTCGTGCAGCGTGCTCATGCGGCCGTGGGGATCCTCCAGCTGGTTGTAGGTGGTCTTCTCGCCCCGCAGTCGGCAGGCGATGACCGAGCCCTCCTCCAGCAGGAGCTCCGGCGCGAGGGTGAGCGTCCGCCCCAGCCGCAGGTTGCGGGTGACCGAGGCAAGCTTGTCGACGCGGATTCTCATGGGTGCCTTCGGATCAGTTGTTCTTTGCCTTGAGCGTGAGGGTCTGCTGGACGCCGAAGATCTTGGCGAAGCCGGCGGCTTCGGCGCCGGTCCACAGGCGGTTGGCCTCGCCGTAGGTGGCGATGCGGGGATCCATGAGGGAGTAGGGCGACTGCACACCCTCCACCACGAAGGCCCGGGGGTGCAGGGTGACGCGCACCTCGCCGCTGACGCGGTCCTGGCTGGAGTCAAGGAAGGCTTCGAGGTCCCGGGCCAGGGGATCAAAGAAGTGCCCCTCGTGCAGGAGGCCGCCGTAGAGGTTGCCCAGGGACTCCTTCCAGAAGAGCTGCTTGCCGGACAGCACCAGCTTCTCCAGCTCCCGGTGGGCGCCGATGAGCAGGTGCGCGGCGGGAGCCTCGTAGCCCACGCGGCCCTTGATGCCGAGGATGGTGTCGCCGAGGTGGACGCCCCGGCCGATGCCGTAGGGGCGGCCCAGGTCGTTGAGGCGGGCGATGAGGGTGACGGGGTCCAGGGACTGGCCGTCCAGGGACACAGGGACACCGCGCTCGAAGCCGATGACCAGGCCCGTGGGCTCCGGGTGGCCGATGACGCCGCCCGGGAAGGCCGCCTCGGGCAGGCTGCTCCAGGGATCCAGGGTCTCCCGGCCGCCCACGCTGGTGCCCCACATGCCTTCGTTGATGGAGTAGTCCTTGGTCTTCTCGGGGAAAACCAGGCCGCGCTGGGCGCAGTAGTCCATCTCCTCGGCCCGGGACAGGTTCAGGTCGCGGATGGGGGTGAGGATCTCCAGGTCCGGCGCCAGGGCGCGGAAGGCCACGTCGAAGCGCACCTGATCGTTGCCGGCGCCCGTGGAGCCGTGGGCGATGGCGGTGGCGCCCATGTCCTTGGCCAGCTCCGCCACGGCCCGGGCCTGGCAGACCCGCTCGGCAGATACCGAGAGGGGATACATCTGGCCGCGCAGCACGTTGCCGTAGACCAGGTAGCGCAGATAGCCGTCGAAGAGGCCCGCCCGGGCATCCACGGTGGTGTGGCTGATGGCGCCCAGCTTGGGGGAAGCGGCCTCGATGCGGGCCAGCTCCGCCGGGGAGAACCCGCCGGTGTTCACCGTGACCGTGGCCACGTCATAGCCCTGCTCCTTCAGGTAGAACACGCAGAAGGACGTATCGAGACCGCCCGAAAAGGCGAGGACAGCGAGCTTGCTCATAGGGGACCTTTCACGGAGAGAACGTCGATCGAATTCACTAAGCCCACAACGCCTCCTCGGCCTGGGCGTGGATGTCAGCTTTGGCCTGGATCCAGGCGCGGGCGGCGGCGAGGTCGGCGGCGAGGTCGTCCAAGGCTAGGTTGCCGGCGCCGCCCAGGTGGGTGGCGATGAGGGCGCTGCGGTCCGGGGCGAAGGTGCCGTCCTGGAGCTGCTGGGCGACCTTGCGGTAGGCGTCGCGGAAGGGCAGGCCCCCCTGCACCAGCACGTAGGCCTGGTGGGCGGCGTAGAGCTCGTCGGAGGAAGCCGCAGCGGTGGCGTCCGCCTGCACCTGCAATGCGGGCAGCAGGGGCTTGAGCACCGCGAAGAGATCGTCGGCGCTACGCAGGGCGCTGACCAGGGGCCGCTTCAGCAGCTGCAGGTCCCGGTGGTAGCTGGAGGGCAGGCCGGCGGCGAGCTGCTCGAGCAGGCCCGCGGCGCCCCGCAGCTCGCGGCAGCGGCCCCGGGCCAGCTCCACCACGTCCGGGTTCTTCTTCTGGGGCATGATGCTCGAGCCCGTGGTGTAGGCGTCCGGCAGCTTGAGG
>CAIPAY010000247.1 GCA_903863195.1 uncultured Holophagaceae bacterium | reverse complement strand
GTGAGCCCCGCAGGGGCTCTTCTTCTTTCGGGGGTCGGGCTCGAAGTCGCGGATGGCGCTCAGGGGCCTGCGAAGCCAGGCGCTCGGCTATTTCAGCTCCGGCGTAGCCCTGGCGGCATAGCGCAGGGCGGCGTGGGGTCCCATGCCTTCAACTTTTGCCTCGGTGTAGTGGCACCAGAACAGGTCAGAAGACAGCCGTGCACGGCCTACTTGCTGCAGGGCCTCATGTGCCCACGCTTCAGCCAGCACCAAGGTGTCACTCATGTCTGCGTCTTCATACCGGTGATAGAAGTAGAAATCCACCACCTCACCCCACACCTCATCCATGCGGGCCTGCCAGGGTTCAGGGAGTGGCTTGGGTGAAGGCATGGGTGATTCCGGGGTGGGTAATCGTTGCCCAAATATGCTGCGCATTCCGGGGTCGGGCAATCCGTGCTTAATTACTTACATATAACAATTAGGCTTCAGCATTGCGCCGTGGCACTTGGCCAGATCCCGGGATGAGGCCGCAGGCCGGTCCGCCCGCCCCGGGTTACCATCCAGCATGCTGTCGGTGCTGTTGCTCTTCCTGCTGCCCGTCGGGGGCGGCATTCCCGCGGGGGTCCTCCTGGCCCGGGCCCAGGGGCTGCCCTGGGCCGAGACGACCGGACTCTACTTGGTCTCGGATGTGCTCCTGGCCCTGGCCTTCGAGCCGCTCCTGCGGCTGCTGGTGCTCCTGGCGGGGAAGGTCCCCTTCCTGGCCCGCCTCGGCATGGAATTGAAGGCGGCAATGGCCCGCACGGCCGCCCAGGTCAGCAGTCCTGGGGCGGGTCCCCTCACCCTGGTGCTGATCGCCTTCGGTGTGGATCCCATGACCGGGCGCGCCTCGGCGCTGGCGGCAGGACACGGGTTCCTCGTGGGCTGGGCCATCGCGATTGCGGGGGACATGCTCTACTTCGCCGTCATCGCGCTCGTGACCCTGCGCCTGAACGCGTATTTCCGAAACCCCGAGGCCACGGTCCTGGTGGTGCTTGTCGCCATGGTCCTGGTGCCCGTGCTGGTCCGGCGCCTCCGCGGCCAGCGGAGGCTCGGTCCCTCGTAGTCTCTTTCCCGCCTAGATCTTGAACCGCGTCACGATGCGGTTGAGCTGCTCGGCGAGCTGGCTGAGCTCGTCCACGGTGCGGGTGGACTCCTTGATGGTGGCGGCCATTTCCTCCATGGCCGCGGCGTTCTGCTCGGCAATGGAAGTAAGGTTGCCCATGGCGGCCACGACGGACTGGCTGTCCTGGCTCTGGGCTTCGCTCTGGCCGCCGATGGTCTTCATGCGCCCAGCGGAATCGGTGATGGCGCTCTGGATGCTGCCCAGGGCCTCGCCCGCGGTGTTGACCATCCTGGTGCCGTCGGTGATGGCCCGGTTGGAGGTCTGGATCAGGGCGTCGATGTCCTTGGCGGCGGTGGCGCTGCGCTCGGCCAGCTTGCGGACCTCCTCCGCGACCACGGCGAAGCCCCGGCCGTGCTCGCCGGCCTTGGCCGCCTCGATGGCGGCGTTCAGGGAGAGCAGGTTGGTCTGGTTGGCGATCTCGGTGATCACCGTGAGGATGCTGCCGATCTGCTTGGAGTTCTCGTTGATGGCCTGCATGCCCTTGATGGCGCTGCCCACGGCGGTGTCACCCCGGGCGCCGGCCTGCTGGGCCTGCTCGAAGACCTGGAGGGCTCCCGTCACGCTCGCATTCACCACCTGGGAGGCGCCGGCGATGCCCTGGACGCTGGTGGTAGTGGTGGCCACGCTGGCCTTCTGCTTCTCGGCCGCGAGGGCGATGTTCTGGGCGGTGCTGTGCATCTCCGTCATGCCCGAGGACATCTGGAGAGACCCGGAGGCAAGGTTCGTGGAGATGGCCATGACCTGCTGAATGATCTGCTGGATGTTCTCCACAAAGCGGTTGAAGTGCTGGGCCAGGGCGGCGATCTCATCCTTGCCGTTCACCTCCAGGCGGGCCGTGAGGTCTCCCTCGCCTTCGGAGATGTCCCGCATGCGCTTCTGGATGTTCTCCAGGGGCGTGACGAGGGCGTTGCCCAGGAACAATGCGAAGCCCAGGCCCAGGGAGAGCAGGGCCACGGCGAGCAGGGCCATCCCCAGGAAGGCGCTTCTCTGGCTCCCGTGCAGGCGGTCCCGGTTGACGATCAGCAGCAGGTAGGACTTCTTCTCCAGGCCTTCGGTCCGGACCAGCTGACCCACCAGCAGGTATCCGTCCTTCTCCAGGAACAGGTGGGTCCGGGCCAGATCCTTGCCGGCGGCCTCCTTCATGAAGGCTTCCGCGAAGGGCGCCAGGTCCAGCTGGCTCTCCTTGGTGGCCAGGACATTGGCCGCTCCGGTACTGAGGCTCGGGGAGACGAGGACCGCCTGGGTGATGTCCGTGTCCTCCTTGAGGCCATCCAGGGCCCGCGCGATGAGCTCCAGGGAGTTTGCCTGCACGCCTGCCTGGAGGCTGTCAGAGACCATGGCGGCGAGCGCGCCGGCCTTCAGGTGGAGGCCGTCATTGAGGGCCGAGTTGAGGCGCCAGAGGGAGAAGGCGGTGGAGGCGGTGCCGAGCAGGGCGGTCAGGGCGAGCATCGAATAGAGCAGCTTCTTGCGGATGCTGAGGTTCTTGAAGTAGTCCATGGCCATCCCTCGGTTGGTTTCGCCCTGCATCGGGCCATGGCCTGGGGAGTGTGAGTGCTGGGCCCTCGATCGAGGCGTTGTCGAGGTTTTTTCGAGCAGAGGGCCGTCATTCCTGGACAAAACGAGGCCCCGCTCGGGCGGGGCCTCGTGGGCAGGAAGCTCCGAGGGATCAGATCCTGAAGCGGGCCACGATGGCGTTCAGCTGCTCGGCCAGATGGCTCAGCTCGTCCACGGTGCGGGTGGACTCCTTGATGGTGGCGGCCATTTCCTCCATGGCCGCGGCGTTCTGCTCGGCGATGGAGGTGAGCTCACCCATGGCGGAGACGACGTACTGGCTGTCGTGGCTCTGGGCTTCGCTTTGGCCGCCGATGGTCTTCATGCGCTCGGCGGAGTCGGTGATGGCGCTCTGGATGCTGGCCAGGGCCTCGCCGGCGGTGTTCACCATCTTGGTGCCGTCGGTGATGGCGCGGTTGGAGGTCTGGATCAGGGCCGTGATCTCCTTGGCGGCGGTGGCGCTGCGCTCGGCCAGCTTGCGGACTTCCTCGGCGACCACCGCGAAGCCCTTGCCGTGCTCACCGGCCTTGGCGGCCTCGATGGCGGCATTCAGGGACAGCAGGTTGGTCTGGTTGGCGATCTCGGTGATGACCGTGAGGATGTTGCCGATCTGCTTGGAGTTCTGGTTGATGGCCTGCATGCCCGTGATGGCGCTGCCGACCGCGGTGCCGCCCTTGCCGGCGGCCTGCTGGGCCTGCTCGAAGACCTGCAGCGCGCCCGCGACACTGGCGTTCACCACCTGGGAGGCGCCGGCGATGCCCTGGACGCTGCTGGTGGTGCTGCCGACGCTGGCCTTCTGGTTCTCGGCGGCCTGGGCGATGCTCTGGGCGGTGCTGTGCATCTCGGACATGCCCGCGGACATCTGCAGGGAACCCGAGGCGATGTTGGTGGAGATGGCCATCACCTGCTGGACGATCTGGTGGATGTTCTCCACGAAGCGGTTGAAGTGCCCGGCCAGGGCGGCGACCTCGTCGGTGCCGTTCACGTCCAGGCGCGCCGTGAGATCGCCCTCGCCCTCGGAGATGTCCCGCATGCGCTTCTGGATGTTCTCCAGGGGCGTGACCAGGGCATTGCCCAGGAAGTAGGCGAAGGCAAAGCCGATGGCCAGCATGACCATCCCCAGCAAGGCCAAACCCACGAAGGCGCTGAGCTGGTTGCGGTGCAGGCGGTCCCGGTTGACGATGAGCAGCAGGTAGGACTTGATCGGCGCGTTCTCGACCTTGACGAGCTCTCCCACCAGCAGGTAGCCGTCCTGCTCCAGGACCAGATGGTCCTTGGACAGGTCCTTGCCGGAGGACGCCTTGAGGAAGGTCTCGGCGAAGGGCTGCAGGTCCAGCTGGCTGGCCTTGGCCTTGGACTTGGTCACCACCTTGGCGGCCCGGGTCGCGGGATCCTGGATCACCAGCGCCGCCTGGGAGATGTCCGTGTCCTCCCGCATGCCGTCCAGGCCCCGTTCCACCAGGCCCAGGTCCTCGAACTGGACGCCGGACTGGATGCCATCGGAGACGAGGTTGGCGAGGCTCGCGGCCTTCAGCTGCAGCCCGTCATTCAGGGCGGAGTTGAGGCGCCAGAGCGAGAAGGCGGTGGAAGCCACGCAGAGCACGGCCGCCAGCGCGAGAATTGAGTAGAGCAGCTTCTTGCGGATGTTGAGGTTGATCCAGAAGACCATGGGCGCCCCTGAGCAGGTATGCCGCTGCATCGGGCCGGAACCGGGGGGGGTTGAATATCAGCCTACCTAAGCGTCACCACTGTCGCCCCCGCCCCCCCCTGGGCCTGGGGCGCATCCTCCACCTGGAGAATCCCGGGGTGCCCCCGCAGGGCTTCCCGCACGGCGGCCTTGAGCCTCCCGGTGCCGTGGCCGTGGACGATGCGCAGGTACTTGCGCCCGGCGGCCAGGCCCTCCTCCACGAAGCGGTAGATCTCGCTGTCCACCTCATCGCTGGCCCGGCCGATGAGGTTGATCTCCGAGTCGAGCTCCTGGACTTCGGCCCGCACCCGGACCTTGCCGGTGGCCTTCGGGGCGACCTCCCGGGCGCCGATGGGCTCCAGCTCCCCAGTCCGGCACTCCAGGCGGCGGCCCTGGGGGGTCTCCAGGCTGACCCGGTCGCCCTTCAGGCTGATGACCTTGCCCTCGACTCCGAGGCCCCGGTGCCGGGCGTAGCCACCTTCTCGCACCTCCGCCGGGGGCCCGGCCGGCTTCCGGCGCCCGCCCAGCTCGGCCTCGGCCAGCCGGGTGAGCTGCTTCACCCGCTCGTGGGCCTCGGTGCCCAGGCGGTCGGCATTCACGTCCGCGGCTTTCTGGCGCTCCTTCAGGTCCTTCACCAGGCGCTTCCCCTCATGGTCGAGGAAGTCCAGCACCCGGGCGACCTTCTCCCGGGACTCCTGCTGGAAGGTCTCGCGCTCGGCGCGCAGCTTCTCCTCCCGCTGCCGGAGGATCTCGCGGTCCTTCTGGGCCGCCGCCTGCTGGGTCCGCAGGGTCTCGGCCTCCTCCAGCAGCCGCGTCCGCTCGGCTTCCAGCTCCCGGAGGAAGTCCCGCCAGTCCTGCTCGCGCTGGCCGAGCACCTTGTCCGCGTGGTCCAGGACCGGGCGGGGCAGGCCCAGGCGGGCGGCGATGGTGAGGGCCCGGCTCTGGCCCGGCTGGCCCAGCAGCAGGCGGTAGGTGGGCGCCAGGCGCGCCTCGTCGAACTGCACGGAGGCGTTCTGGAAGCGGGTGTGCCGAAGGCCCCACTGGCTGATGTCCCCCAGGTGAGTGGAGCAGAGGATCCAGCAGTGGCGGCGCGACAGGGTCTGGAGCAGGGCGATGCCCAGGGCGGCGCCTTCCTTGGGATCCGTGCCGGTGCCCAGCTCGTCCAGGAGCACCAGGCCACCCATATGATGGTTTTCCAGGATGTCCTTCAGATGCAGAATATGGCTGCTGAAGGTCGAGAGGCTTCCCGTGATGGTCTGGTGGTCGCCGATGTCTGCGTGGAGGCTGGGCAGGGCGGGAAAGCTGGAGCCCTCCCGGGCGGGCACCGCGCAGCCCGCGGCGGCGAGGGCCGAGAGCAGGCCGACGGTCTTGAGGACCACGGTCTTCCCGCCGGTGTTGGAGCCGGAGATGATCAGCCCGGGCCGCCCGGCCTCGAGCACCAGGTTCAGGGGCACCACCGGGTGGGGCAGGGGCTCCAGGCCCAGGGCCTCGCGCACGGCGGGCAGCAGCAGCGGATGGCGGGCCTCGAGCAGGCAGAGCCGGCCCTCCCGAGGGTTCGGCGCCAGGTCCGGCAGCAGGCCGCCGCAGAGGCTGGCCCACCGCAGCAGCGCCAGACCCTGGTCCGTGCGGGCCTGGAGGTCCCGCCAGCTCAGGAAGTCCTCCCGGCGGGCCCGCAGGTCCGTCAGCAGCTCGCGCAGGAAGGCCTGCACCGCCTGGCTGTACTCGCTGTCCGCCTCCACGAAGGCGTTGTTGAGGGGCACGGCCTCCAGGGGCTCGATGAAGACCGTGGCGCCGCTGCCGCTGCGGTCCAGCACCAGACCCGGCACCTGGCTCCGGCGCTCGGAGCGGACCGGCAGGCAGTAGCGGCCGTTGCGCTCCACCACCATGGCCTCGTTGCAGGCCTCGGGCGCCCCCCGGAGGATCTTCTGCAGCTTGGCCTGCACGGCCTGGAAGGCGTCCTGGCGCTGCCGGTGGAGGCTGGCCAGGGCCGGCACGCGCAGGGGGTCCAGCTGACCGTCGAGGGTGAAGCTCTTCGCCAGGCGCTCCGCCAGGGGCGCGGGATCCGGCAGCAGCGCCGCCGTCACCTGGAGCCGGTCGATGCCCAGGTGGGTGCCCGCCGGGGCCGGCCGCGCCTCGGGCCAGGGCAGCCCCGCGAGGGTCTGCAGCAGCCGGGACAGGGCCCGCAGGCCCTCGCGCAGCTCCCGCCAGTGCTCCGGCAGCAGCCAGCCCGCGGGGTTGAGCAGCTCCTCCAGGGCTCCGTCCATGGGAAGCACCGGCAACTGGTCCGGCGAAGCCGCCCAGGCTTCCTGCAGCTCCAGCTGGTAGAGGCGGCGCAGGCCCGCCCGGCCATCCCAGGGGTCCATGGCCCCCAGCGCCGCCCGCGCCGACGAAGTCCGCGCCCCGCCCTGGATGAGCCGGACCGCTTCCGGAAATTCAAGCACCTGCAGTTCAGGGTTCATGGGTCTGGTCGTGCCTTCCCCTACCAGTTAATCAAAAGGGCCCGCTCTCGCGGGCCCTTATATAGATAAAGCAAAGCTTTATCTCAACCGATCATCCGACGCTCTTGCGCGAGGCGCTTGAGGGTCTTCTTCTCGGTATTCGCTTTGCTCATACGCGAGACTTCACGCGTGTGGGCTTTCGCTCAGATCAACCGATCATCCGACGCTCTTGCGCGAGGCGCTTGAGGGTCTTCTTGCGGGCGGCGAGCATCTTGCGCTTGCGCTTGGCACTGGGCTTCTCGTAGTGCTGACGCTTTTTCAGCTCGCTGAGAATGCCGGACTTCTCGCACTTCCGCTTGAAGCGGCGAAGGGCGAACTCGAACGTCTCGTCTTCTTTGACCTTGACCAAAGGCATATGGATGCACCTCCTTCCGCGGGAATCTGGCGCCGGGCCTGCAGGGCGGGACCGGGCCGAACGAGAAGTCTATCCTATATTTCCCGTGATGGCGAGGCCGGATCCCTGCCGCTACCCTGAAGGCCTCCCCAACACCCGGAGCACCATGCCCCGCCCCCTGCTTCTGTTTCTGGACAGCGAGTCCCCGCGGACGCCAGGACTGGCGTCGGCGCTGGAGCTCGATGGCTGGGCGGTGCGGTGCGCCCACGGCGAGAAGATCCCGGAGTTCCTCCAGTCGGGCCTGACGCCCAGCCTCCTGCTGCTGGACCTGGCTGTGCCCGGCGAGGCCGGCAGGACCCTGGCCCGGGTGCTGCGGCAGCGGCACCCCCGCCTGGCGGTGGTGGCGCTCTCGGAGGACACGGCGGCCCCGACCGATGGCCGGGGCCATGTGCTGGACATCCAGGCCTACCTGGACCCGGCCCAGACGGACGGCGCCCTGGTCGCAGCGCTGCGCAGCTACTTGCCCGAGGCAGACCAGCTGCCCTCGGATGACCTCTTCGGGGACCTGCTGGCGGACTTGGACACCCCTTCGCCGCTGCCGCCGCCGGATCCCTTCGGGCTCTTTGAGCAGGTGGCCCACTCGCCCTCCACGCCGACTCCCGCGAGCCTGGGCTACCTCCTGGGCACCGGACCCGACGAGACGTCGACCTTCGCCATCTCAGACCGCGGGCGGCTGCCGGTGCCTTCGGTGAAGGTGCCGCCGGTCCTGCTGTCGGAAGGCAGCTTCTTCACCGCCGAAAAGCCTGCCGCGCCCCTGGCGGAGGCCGAGTTCACCTTCAGCAGCATCTCAGGCCTCGAGGATCCCTTCGGCTGGTCCACGGAGCAAGCCCCGGCGCCGATGGCGCCTGCCCCGCCACCGCCCCCCCCGGTGGCCGGCGGCCCCGAGGAATACGGCAACTACTTCCTGCTGGAGAAGATCGCCGTGGGCGGCATGGCGGAGCTCTTCAAGGCCCAGCAGCGCGGCGTCCAGGGCTTCCAGAAGATCGTCGCCATCAAGCGCATCCTGCCGCACTTCAGCGACAACGAGGACTTCGTCACGATGTTCATCGACGAGGCCAAGCTGGCGGCCCAGCTGACCCACCCGAACATCGTGCAGATCTTCGACCTTGGGAAGGCCGGCAGCTCCTACTACATCGCCATGGAATACGTGAACGGCCGCGATCTCCGCACCCTGCTGAAGCGGGTCCGCAGCCTCGGCCTGCCCTTCCCCGAGCAGGTGGCGGCCTTCGTGGTGATGAAGGTGGCGGCGGCCCTGGACTACGCGCACCGGAAGCGGGGCTTTGATGACCGGGAGCTGAAGCTGGTCCACCGGGACATCAGCCCCCAGAACGTGATCCTCTCCACGGACGGCGCGGTCAAGCTGGTGGACTTCGGCATCGCCAAGGCGGCCAGCAAGGCCAGCCACACCCTGGCCGGCGCACTGAAGGGGAAGCTGCTCTACATGAGCCCCGAGCAGGCCACGGGCCAGCCCCTGGACAACCGCTCGGACCTCTACTCCCTGGGCCTCGTGCTCTTCGAGCTGCTCACGGGCGAGCGCTGTTTCCAGGCGGACTCGGAGCTGGGCGTCCTGGAGAAGGTCCGCCAGGGCCGGATCGCGGACCTGGCGACCCTGAATCCCTCGGTCTCCCGGGACATGGTGGCCATCGTCAGCCGGGCGCTGCAGAAGAGCGTGGACCACCGGTACCCCTCCGCCCGCTTCATGGAGCGCGACCTCCGGGACTACCTGCAGCGGCTGGGGACGCCCCTCACCGAGCATGACGTGGCTGACTACCTGCAGGTGCTGCTCAGCGGCACCCGGGAGGACCTGCAGACCCTGATCTCCCAGCGCTTCCCCGTGCCAGGAGGCCCCGCCAGCGGCGGCAACCGCACCGCCGCCGAGGGCAGCAGTCCCCGGGCGGCCCTCACCCCGGAGCCTGAAGTTGAGCTGCCGCCCCCGGCAAACCTCCCGCTCCGGCCCCGCTGGCTGCTGCCCCTGATCCTGGCCCTGGGGGTGCTGCTGGCGGTGCTGCTGGTCGTGGCCCGGTGGTCCTGAGCAGCTAGCGCACCTCAAACCGCATCAGCGGTGCCGAGCACTTCTGGCAGTTGACCTGGTGCGGGGGGTTCTTCTTCCCGCAGTGGCTGCAGACCTGGATCTTCGCCTGCTTGCGCCGCCAGAAGCGGAGGTAGAGCAGGCCCAGCAGCACGATGAGGAGGACCCCCTTCTGCCAGGGCTGGAGGTACAGTCCCGTGGGGCTGGGCTCGGGGGCCTTCGGTTGCTCTTCCAGGCTGAGGGTTTGCGGGGTCATGCCGGGTCCCCGTCCGTCGGCGGCGGCTCCGCTTCAGGGGTCAGCTCCAGGTCCAGGTCCGGCTCGGGCTCGAGGTTCAGCACGCCGGCGCCGAAGAGGCCGTCCTCGGGCAGGGCCGGCTCCAGGGCGGCCAGGGCCTCGGCCTCCATGCGCCCTTCGCCGAAGTCCGCGAGCCGCGGCAGGTCGTGCAGGCTCTTCAGGCCGAAGTGCAGGAGGAAGGTCTGGGTGGTGGCGTAGGTCATGGGCCGGCCCACCACGGGCTTGCGGCCCGCGGGGGTGATGAGCTGGCGCTCCATGAGGCTCTTCACCTGATTCGCGCTGCTGGTGACGCTGCGGATGGCGTTGAGCTCGGTGATGGTGACGGGCTGCCGGTAGGCGATGATGGCCAGCGCCTCGATCTGGGCAGGGGTGAGCTTGCCGCTGCGGGTGGTGGTCACCAGCCGCGCGACCATCTCCTTGTAGACCGGGCTGGTGGCCATGCGCCAGCCGCCGGCCACCTCCAGCAGGCGGAGTCCCGAGGCACCCTGTAGGCGCTCCTGCAGCTTCTCGATGCCCTGCTGCAGTGCGCCGTCGCCGAGTCCCGTGAGCTCCCGTAGGCGGGGCAGGTCGAGCACTTCGCCGGCCGCCGTGAACAGGGCCTCCAGGGCGCCGGGCAGGTCGCCGCCCTCCTCCCACAGAGGGTCCTGGTGGAAGAGCTCCATGTCGTTCATCGGTAGGCTCCCAGCCGTTCGCCCACTCGGGCCGAGCCGTCCGTGCGCAGGGGCGCCCAGTCGGCGGCCCGGGGGCCGGCGATGAGCAGGACCACGGTGGAGCCGAACTCGAAGGTACCCAGGTCATCGCCGGGGGCGCAGGGCCGCAGGGGGACGGGAAAGCCGCCATCCCGGGGCAGGGCCTTGCCCTCCAGCCAGCGCGCATCGATCACCACCCCGCCCACGTGCGTGGCGCCCACCAGCACCGCGGCCACCTCGAGGCCCTCGCAGGGGCCGGTGCCCAGGGCGGTCCAGGAGGCGCGGCGGTTCCGCTCGTAGAGGCGCGGCACGTGGCCGGTGCTGGCATCGTTCACGGGCCAGAGCTCCCCTTCGACGCGGCTCACGGCGCTGACCCGGCCTTCCACGGGCACGTGGATTCGGTGGTAGTCCTTGGGGGAGAGGTAGAGCGTCAGGAAGTGGCCGCCCTCGAAGCGCGCGGCGCCGGGGTCGTGCTTGAGCAGCTCCGCGACCCGGTAGGGCAGGCCCTTGGCCTGGATGGCCAGGCCGGCGGTGATGCGGCCGCTGGCGATGATGCGGCCGTCCACGGGGCTGTTCACGAAGCCGGGCGTGGCGGGTTCCTGCGGGCGCAGCCCCGGCTTCAGGCGGCGGGTGAAGAGGGCCTGGAGGCTGGGGTAGTCCGTGAGGGCGAGCTCGGCCTCCGGGAGGTTGATGCCGTAGTGCGCGGCGAAGCGGCCCAGCAGGGGCTGGCGCCAGGCCACGGGCAGGGTGCGGCAGGCGACCCACCCGATGAGGCGGGAGCCGGCCTTCTTGGGATAGAGGCCCAGGACGCGGAGCGACAGGGGGCCCGGCGTCCAGAGCAGCACATAGGCCGTCCAGAGCAGGACCAGGAGGAGCGCGAGGCGCGAAGGCGCGGGCCAGGAGAACGTCATCCGACAAGGATACGGTCATCCGGCTCCTTCGGGTTTTGTTACCCCTTCTTCGGGGTTCCCGCTTCGCCCACAATCAGCCCATGGGTTCCAACGCGGTCCACCTGGCCTGGCTGGCTCTCGCCTGGGCCGCCTACGGCGGGCTCCACTCGCTGCTGGCCGCGGCGGGGTTCAAGGGTTGCGTGGCGGCCCGTCTGCCCCGTTGGGTGCCGGCCTACCGGCTGCTCTACAACCTGGTGGCGGTGCTGGCGCTCCTGCCGATCCTCGGCCTGATGGCGCGTCAGCCGGGCCCCTGGCTCTGGCGATGGCAGGGCCCGCTGGCCTGGCTGATGGATGGGCTGGGACTCCTGGCGGCGGGGCTGCTGATCTTCGGACCCGGCACCTACGACCTGGGCGAGTTCCTGGGCCTGACCCAGCTCCGGGAGCGCCGCCCCGGCCTCGGGGACCTGG
This sequence comes from uncultured Holophagaceae bacterium, assembly GCA_903863195.1. Lineage (GTDB taxonomy): Bacteria > Acidobacteriota > Holophagae > Holophagales > Holophagaceae > Geothrix. The sequence continues at coordinate 35,289 of CAIPAY010000247.1, read as the reverse complement.
AGCCGCTCCGCATCTCTGCCCTGCACCGGTACGTGCGCCACCCCTGGTATGCCCTGTCCCTGGTGCTGCTCTGGACCCGGGACATGAGCGCGGCCAGGCTCGTCTCCGCCCTGGCGATCACGGCCTACTTCGTCATCGGCTCCTGGCTGGAGGAGCGCAAGCTGCTGGCGCGGTTCGGAGCGGCCTATGGACAGTACATGGCGAAAGTCCCCGGCCTGGTGCCCCGCCCCTGGCGGCAGCTCAGCCGGGAGGAGGCCCGGCAGCTGGAGGGCGATTGAGGCATCGAGAGATTTGTACGTTCCTCACTGGAATCTCCACCTCGAAACCAGTCACTTGCTGCGTGTGGAGGAGGGTCCCGCAGAACTGAGTCTGGTGCCTGCTTCCGGTGGCGCCAGCCTGATCTGGATCCACCTGGAGCACCTCTAAGAAATGGCCTCAGCTCATGCTAGGGTTGGGGTTACCAAACCCAATCCATCGGCCTTGGAGGCATGCATGCACAAGAGGATCCTGTCCTCGCTGATCGCGTTCGGACTCGCTCTGCAGGCGCAGACACCCCTGAAGATCGGGGTCATCAACTGCGCCACGGGCACCCAGGCGCCCATCGGCGAATACATGAGCAACGGCTACAAGCTGGCCCTGGAAGACCTTCAGAAGAAGGGTATCAAGGTCGAGTTGGTGACGGAGGACGACACGGGCAAGCCCCAGGTGTCCATGTCGGCCATGGAGAAGCTGGTCACCCGCGACCGCGTGGTCGCGGTAGTCGGACCCTACAGTTCCGCCTGCGCCAACGCCGTCTCCAAGCTGGCCGAGAAGTACAAGGTGCCCCTCCTGGTGCCCGTGGCCTCCAAGGAGGACATCACGCGGCAGGGCCAGAAGTACGTGTTCCGTCTCAGCGCCACCACCGAGGACTACGCCTCCATCCTGATCTCCATGGCCCAGAAGCTGGGCAAGCCCAAGACCATGGCGATCCTGAACGAGAACACGGACTTCGGCACCTCCGGCGCGAAGTCGGCCAAGGCCTACGCAGCCCAGGTGGGCATCCAGGTGGTGGTGGAGGAGGCCTACGCCTCCGGTTCCCCCGACTACCGCTCCACCCTGGCCAAGATCAAGGGCTTCAAGCCCGACCTGGTCTTCATGGTGTCCTACGTGGCCGACGGCATCCTGCTCATGCGGCAGGCGCGGGAAGTGGGCCTCGAGCCCCAGGCCTTCCTCGGTGCCGGCGCCGGGTTCGCCTCCTCGGAGTTTGCGCGGGAGCAGGCCATCTCCAATAACGTGTTCTCCAGCACCCAGTGGACGACGGACGTGAAATGGCCCGGCGCCAAGGACTTCGGCAAGCGCTACAAGGCCAAGTTCGGCAAAGAGGAAGTGCCCTACCACGCCGCCAATGCCTACGCCTCGCTCATGGTGATGGCCGAGACCGCCGCGAAGGCTGGCGGCGACCGCGAGAAGACCCGCAGCGCCCTGCGCGACGGCAGGTGGAACGGCATCATGGGCGAAGTGGCCTTCGTGGACTTCAACGGCTACACCAACCAGAACAAGCACCAGATGCTGGTGGAGCAGATCCAGAACGGCAAGCATGAAACCGTGTGGCCGCCGGAGTTCGGAACGAAGAAACCGGCCTTCCCCTTCAAGTGGAAGTAGCGGCCTTCTAGCGGACCGTCCGGCCTGTCATCTTAGATGACATGCATATCGGACACATCATCACCGTCATGGTCGCGGCCTTTGTCGCCGGGGCGATCAATTCCATCGCGGGGGGCGGCACGCTGGTGTCGTTCCCCGCTTTGCTTGGCATCGGACTCACGGGCCAGCAGGCCAACGTCACCAGCACCCTGGCGCTGTGGCCTGGATCCATCGGCGGCTTCTGGGGGCATCGCGACGACCTCGCGGGCACCAAGGCCTTCGCCCTGCGCCTGATGCCCGTCTCGCTCCTGGGCGGGATCCTGGGTGCCTGGGCCATGCTGGTCACGCCCCAGAAGCTCTTCGACCAGCTGGTGCCCTGGCTGATCCTGGCGGCAACGGTGCTGCTGGCAGCCAATGATCCCGTTGGCAAGCTGCTCAAGAAGATGGGCAGCCATGACCGGACCACAGGCTGGTGGATCGGCGCCATGGTCTTCCAGTTCATCGTGGGCATCTACGGCGGCTACTTCGGTGCCGGCATCGGCATCCTCATGCTGGCGGCCCTGAGCCTGCTGGGCCTGACGGACATCCACCAGATGAATGGCCTGAAGAACCTGCTGGCCCTGTGCATCAACGGCATCGCCATCTTCCTGTTCCTGGGCATGGAGTATCTGCGCCACCCGGGCAACGTGCAGTGGGTCCTCGTCGGCTTCATGGCGGTCGCGGCGGGCCTGGGCGGACTCTTCGGCTCGCACATGGCCCACCGGGTCGGCCGCACTACCGTCCGCCGCGGCGTCATCAGCATCGGCTTCATCCTGGCCGCCTGGTACTTCTACAAGACCTACGCCGCCTGAGCAGGGCCCGTGATAGGGTGGGTGCCACCTTCCACGGAGGACCCATGCGTCTGCTGTTCGCGGCCATCCTGGCAACCTCTCTCGCCGCTGCCTTGCCCCCGGATGCCCAGGAGTGTGTGGGCTGCCATGACCAGGTGAAGCTGGAGGTGTTCCGCACCCGCGCCCACGGGGGACTGGACTGCATCACCTGCCACACCGCCGCGAAGAGCCTGCCCCATCCCGAGAAGATGACCCCGCCCGACTGCGTCCGGTGCCACGACCACCAGGGCCAGGACTACGCCAACAGCGTGCATGGCATCGCCCGCCAGAAGGGCAAGGAGCATGCCCCCACCTGCATGACCTGCCACGGGCATGCCCATGAACTGCTCTCCCGCAAGGATCCCGCCTCTCGGGTGGCCCGGAAGAACATGGATGCCACCTGCGGCAAGTGCCACGACAAGGCCCACCTGGACAAGCTCGCCAAGAACCTGTCCCGTCGGGCCACGCGCATGGATCTTCAGAAGATGCCGGGGAAGTAGCCTAGGCCAGGGCGCAACCCACGAGGGCAAACACAAGTGAGCACAGCAGCACCAGGACAATGGTCTCGGGCATGGGATCGTCCCAGAGACCTTCTTGGGTGCTTGTGGGCTTGCTGGCCATGACTACCTCGGGAGATGCCGTGTCGGCGCCTCTAGTAAACCAGTAGAAGGCCAAAAAATTATTCCTATTCAATCCTGTTATCAAATTATTATTTATCAGGCAAAAATCGCCCTATTTTAGGCCTTGATACAACCCAGCGCCTGGTCCAGGTCCGCCAGGATGTCCGCCAAGTCCTCGATGCCGATGGAGAGGCGCACCAGGCCGTCCGAGATGCCTGCCGCCAGCCGGGCCTCCCGGGGCATGCTGGCGTGGGTCATGGAGGCGGGGTGGCTGATGAGGGTCTCGACGCCGCCCAGGGAGACCGCAAGGCCCGCCAGGTGCACATTGTCCATGAGGATGCGGCCGGCTTCCGTGCCGCCCTTCAGCTCGAAGGAGATCATGGAGCCGTAGCCCGTCATCTGGCGCCCGGCGAGGGCGTGCTGGGGGTGGCTGGGCAGCCCGATGTAGCGCACCCAGGCCACCTCGGGCCGGGCCTCCAGCCAGGGGGCCACCTGGTGGGTGTTCTGCTCGGCGCGCTCCACCCGCAGGGCGAGGGTCTTCAGGCCGCGGCTGACCAGGTAGGCCTGGTGGGGATCCATGTTGGCGCCGAGGTTGATCAGCATGGCCCGGATCTGCCTGTGCAGCGCCTCGGTCTTGGAGACCACGATGCCGCCCACGATGTCGGCGTGGCCGTTGATGAACTTGGTGACGGAGTGCAGCACCACGTCGGCGCCCAGGTCCAGGGGCTTCTGCAGGTGGGGGCTGGCGAAGGTGTTGTCTACCACCAGCAGGGCCCCCGCGGCGTGAGCCATCTCCGCAGCAGCGGCGAGGTCGGTGACGGACATGGCGGGGTTCGAGGGTGACTCGATGTAGACCAGCTTGGTGTTCGGCCGCAGGGCCTGGCGCAGGTTCTCCAGGTCCGACGTGTCCACGTAGGTGGAGGCCACGCCGAAGCGGCTCATGTGCTTCTCCATGAGGCCGCGGCTGGGGCCGTAGACCGAGTCGGTGCTGACGATGTGATCCCCTGAACTGAGCAGGGCCAGGTAGACCGTGCTGACCGCGCCCATGCCGCTGGCCATGGCCGTGGCGCCGAAGCCGTTCTCGAGCTGCGCGACGTTCTCTTCCAGGGCCACGGTGGTGGGGTTGCCGATGCGGGTGTAGATGTAGCCGCCCTCGGTGCCCGCGAAGCGGTTGGCGCCTTGCTGGGCATCGCGGAAGGCGAAGGTGGAGGTCTGGTAGATGGGCGTCACTACGCTGCCGTGGGCATCGTCGGGAATGCCCGCGTGCACGAGCTTGGTGTTGAATCCGCAGTTCCGGGTGTCCATGGCGAGGCTCCAGGGGGCGCCGCCTCGCGGGCAGACCCTGGAGCCAAGTGTTGGGGGGTGCTCGTAATCGGGCAAGCGATTAGGCGCGCAGACCCGCATACCCCCTGCATACCGCTGGTGCTTTTACGGTCTGTCAGCCTTCGATGGCTGACCCGTCTGCGGCGTCGGCTGGTACTCGTCCGGCGTCAGCCGGCCGTCCCCGTTGCGGTCCAGTTTCTTGAGCAGCAGCGGCGCGCGGGCGATCTCTGCGGCGCTGATGAGTTCGTCGCCGTCCTCGTCGAGGGCCACGTCCAGGGGCGGCCGCGGGCGCTCCAGCGGGCGGGCTTCCTGGGCCTGACCCGCGGGCCTAAGCGGGGGCGCGGCGGACGCCTGGCCGTCCGGGCGCGGCGGCCGATACTCATCCGGGGTCAGCTGGCCGTCCCCGTTCTTGTCGAGCTTCAGCAGGGACTGGGAGGCGGCAGCCAGCTCGCCGGCGTCGAGGATGCCGTCACCGTTGAGGTCCAGGGCCAGCAGGATGGGTGAGACGGGGCGCGGGCGAGGGACGGAGCTGTCCGGCCCCTGGGGCAGCGCGGCCAGCAGCGGGAGGAGCAGGAACGAGGGGTGCATGTTGGATCTCCTTCAGAAGGGGAACGGGAGGCTGGAGGGCGGCGCGGTCAGCGCCGGCCGCCCAGGAGGAAGGACGCATCGGGCCACTGGGGCATGGGAATGCGGTCCGAGTATAGGAAGGCGGTGCTGGCTTCCCGGCTTGGCTGGCCGCGCAGGGCACGGAGGCGGGCCAGCTGCGGGGCGTCCGCCGAGCGACCGATGGCCGTGAAGGTGCTGGCGTAGAGGTAGGCCAGCTCGCCATCCAGCTCGCCGTAGCGGCGGCCCAGGGCCCGGAGCTCCGTCTCGGCCGGCCCGGCTCCCGCCTGGAAAGTGCGGAGCTTGCCCGCGATCGCTCGGCGCACCGTCACGATGCCCCGCAGCAGCTCGCGCTGCTGGTCCGGCAGGGCCTCCATGCGGACCCGCTGCGGCGGGGTCAGGGCGGCCAGGAAGGCCTCTCCCGAGTCGCCGGTCAGGCTCGTGGAGATGTCGAAGTCCTTCTGGCCCATGGCGGGCAGGTCCTTGAAGTAGAAGCCCCCGAAGTAGGTGCCGTGGCGCTCGGGGCAGAAGTAGGTGTCGGCCTCCACCGAGCCCGCCACCCAGCTGAAGAACTCGCTGGCCAGGGTCATGTAGGCGACGCTCTCCAGCTTGGTGGCGGCGCGGGGGCGCAGGTCCCGGAGGGCTTCCCGGTCCACCTCGGGCCAGGTGCGGAAGTCGCCGAACTTCCAGGCGCCGAGGGTCCGCCACTGGGTGTCGCTGAGGGACTGGGCCACGGCGCCGAAGGCCCTGGCGCGGTGCCAGGCGAGGCGCGCGTCGAGCTCGAACAGGTCCGCCACGTAGGCCCGCACCGCCAGGCGATCCAGTCCTTTGCAGCCCGCGGGCAGACGGCCCGCGAGGTCCTGGTGGAAGGCCGCCACCAGGGGCAGGCGGAAGCGGGCGATGGCCTCCAGCTGCGTGGCCTCCTCCCGGGCGGCCTGCTCGAAGATGCGGCGCTGGGGGCCATTCAGCAGGCGCATCACATTCCCGGCGATGCGATCCAGGAACATGGGGTTGTGCCCCTTGCCCGCGGCGTCGATGTCCCGCAGGTACTGGAAGCCGAAGAAGTCTGCCACCTTGCCCGGCGGGATGAAGCTGGAGGCGCCGGGTTCGCCGGTGAGGAAGGCCAGGCCGCTGAAGGCGATGGTGTGAAGCTGGGCACGATCCGACAGAGCCTGCTCCAGGCTGTAGCCGCCACCGTGTCCCTCCCGCGGGGGACGGCGCTCTGGGCCGCTCGCGGCTCGCGGCGGGGGCTGCCGGTCCCCCCCGGCCCAGGCGGCGCCGGCCGCGAGGCCCAGGACGAGGATCGCGCTGACGGCACTGAATCTCATGGAGCCTCCCGTCGCGGCGAAAAGGAACCGCCCGCCGCATGAGGGAGGTTAGGTCCCGGGTCGCGCCCTGTCGCCCGGTCCTGGCGGGAAGGGTGAACCCGATGGCCCAACGGCGGATTCCGGGGTACCGGCTGCAGGCGGCTAGCTCTCCTGGTCCGCCAGCAGTTCCGTCACCAGGCTGGCCACCAGGAGATCAGCGGCTCCCGTGCGGTGCTCCCGGAAGCCGTCCGATTCCTCCGCCTGTTCGGCGCTCAGCGCCAGGGTGCGGGCCCAGGGGGGGACGTCCTCCAGGAAGCCTGCGGCCGGGTGGATGTGGCCAGGGGTTCCGAGGGCCAGGAAGCAGGTGCACTGGGCGAGGGCGGCATGGACCCGCTCCATCTCCAGGGGCGGCTCCCCATACCAGACGAGGTGCGGCCGCAGCTCGCCGAGGGTGGCGCAGGAGGGGCAGCAGGAGCTAAAGTCGAGGTCCTCCGCCCAGGGGTGCACGTGGTGGCACTGGGTGCAGCGGGCCTTGAGCAGCTCGCCGAAGAGGTGGACCGGGGCCCGGCTGCCCGCCCGCTCATGGAGGTTGTCCACGTTCGTTGTCACCAACAGGAAGTCCCCAGACCAAGCCGCCTCCAGCCGGGCCAGGGCCACGTGCGCGGCGCTGGGTTCCAAGTCCGCGAGGCGCCGCCGCCGGGCGTTGTAGAAGCCCTGGACGCGCAGGGGATCCTGCCGGTAGGCCATGGGCACGGTCACCTCCTCCAGGAGCTGGCGCTCCCAGAGCGAGTCCCCGGCGTGGGCCGCCATGATGCCGCCGCCGGGACAGATCCCAGCCCCGCTCAGCACCACGATGGACGATCTGGCCACTCGGACCTCCGTGCGGACATCATAGCGCCCCGGAATTGCCTCTATGCGCCAGGGACGAAGCACCACAGAATAGGCGCCAGACTCCTTTCCAATGCCTGCTTTTTACCTCCCGCGCCACAGTTGGCGCGTGAGTCTTTCCTGCGAGAGCCGCCATGACCCAGCCGAACCTGCTGCCCAGTCTCGAGCGCTACGCCAGCAAGGTCTGCACGGCCGAGGAGGCCGTGGCCCGCATCCAGCCGGGCCAGCGGGTCTTCCTGGGCACCGCCTGCGCCAGCCCGCGGGCCCTGGTGGCCGCACTGGAGACCATGAAGCGGCCGCCCGCGGACCTGGAGTTGCTGCACTTCATCACCACCGACACGGTGCCCCACGATGCCGAGGGCCGCTGCACCACGCGGTTCCGGCACCGCAGCTTCTACGTGGGCTCCGACATCCGGGCCGCCATCCGCCAGGGCCTCGCTGAATATGTGCCCATCTCGCTCGCCCTGGTGCCCGAGCTCATCAAGCGAGGCCGCATCCCCGTGGACGTGGCCCTCATCCAGGTCACCCCGCCCGACGAGTTTGGCTACGTCAGCCTCGGCGTCTCCGTGGACGTGGTGTCCGCAGCTGTGGAGAAGGCCAAGTTGATCCTGGCGGAAGTGAACCCGGCCATGCCCTGGACCATGGGGGACACCACGCTCCATGTGAGCGAGATCGACGCGCTGGTGCCCGTGGACACCCCAGTGATCGAATACCGCCACCCGGTCACCAAGGGCGCGGTGGTGGAGCGCATCGCCCAGTACATCGCGGGAATCATCGACGACGGTTCCACGCTCCAGATCGGCATCGGGCGCATTCCCGAGCAGGCGCTGAAATACCTCGGCGACCGCAAGGACCTGGGCATCCACTCGGCGGTGATCACGGACTCCGTCATCCCCCTGCTGGAGAAGGGCATCCTCACCGGCAAGCAGAAGTCCCTGGCCCGGTCCCGCATCGTGGCCAGCTTCCTGCTTGGCACCCGGCGCCTCTACGACCTGGTCCACCGCAATCCCCTGTTCTCACTCCAGCCCATCCAGATCGTCTGCGATCCCTTCACCATCGCGGCCCAGACCCGCATGGTGGCCATCACCCAGGCCTTCACCATGGACCTCACGGGTCAGGTCTGCACGGACCAGCTCGACGGCGAGTTCTACGGGGGATTGGAGACCCAGGCGGCCTTCCTCCGCGGCGCGGCCCGCTCCCCCGGCGGCAAGCCCATCGTCTGCCTCTCCTCCACCAACGATGACGCGTCGATGTCGCGCATCCGGCCCCAGCTGCTGGCGGGGGAGGGCGTGAGCATCGCCCGCACGGACGTCCACTACGTCATCACCGAATACGGCATCGCCTACCTCTTCGGGAAGTCCATCCGCGAGCGGACCATCGCCCTCATCGAGCTGGCCCATCCCAAGTTCCGCCCCTGGCTCATGGAGGAGGCCAAGCAGCTGGGCTACCTGCCCTCGGACCAGCGCCTGGAGAACCTGCGCAGCTATCCCGTGGAGGAGGAGCGCACCTACACCCTCAAGGGGGGCCGTCAGGTGATGCTGCGCCCCGCCAAGGCCAGCGACGGCGATGCCATCCGGGGCCTCTTCCACCACCTGTCCAAGGACGACGTCTACACGCGGTTCTTCCGCCGGGTGCTGGCGCTCTCCAGCGACGAGGTGCAGCGCCTCTGCAACCTCAACTTCGAGAGCGAGGTGGCCTTCGTGGCAGTCACCGGCGAGCGGGAGAACGAGTGCGTGGTGGCCCAGTGCTGCTACTTCCTGAACCTGTCGAGCAACCTCGCGGAGACCGCTTTCATGGTGGACCCCGCCTGGCAGGGCACAGGCCTTGGCACGGTGCTGCAGTCCCACATGGTGGCCCACGCCATGACCCGGGGCGTGCGCGGGTTCGTGGCGGAGATCCTGCCCCAGAACGAGAAGATGGTGGCCCTGGCGAAGAAGTGTTGCGACAACGTGAGCGTCATCCGAGAGGACGACGCCCTCCACGTGACCATGCTGTTCGCAGCGCCCTGAGCTTATTTCGTTCCAGTTCCTAACGCGCCGGGCCGGCGCCACTGCCGTATTCGGCTGTAAGGTAGGGATTCTCGGCCAAGGCCCGGATGAGGAGGACGCGGGCCTGTTCCCGGAGCTGCTCGGCAGCGGGGCCGTGCTCGCAGTCCGCGAGGCGCCGGAGGAGGCGGGCCCGGAGCGCTTTGTGCTCAGGTATCTGCAGGGCCTGCTTCTCGAAAGGCTCGAGGCTGCTCAGCGCCCGTTTAAGGAAGGCGGCCGGCGAGCCCCCGATGCGGGCCGCCTCCACGCCCTCCAACTCGAGCACCTTGGCCTGATCAACGAGCAGGTCCGGGGCCTCCGGAGCCATGGGTCGCACGCGGTCCAGATCCCGGCGGCAGGCCCGCAGCACCTCGGCGGCGCTCCGGCCCTGCTGGAGCAGCCAGGTCGCCTCTGTGATCCGGGCGTCCAGCTTGTAGTAGTGGACGTTCGGGTTCATGGGGTCCTGCTTCTGGGCCTGGTCGAAGCGCTCCAGAGCGTCCGCGACGTCCCGGTGCGGATCCCCGCCGACCCGGGCCCGCAGGGCGCCCCGCATGGCCTGGGCCATCCCCAGGTTGATGATGATCTCGTTGGTCCCGCGGATCTTCAGGCCCCGCTGGGCGGTCTCGATGGCCTCCTGGAGGTCGGCTTCAAAGGGGACGCCGATGCGCCACTTGTGCTCGGCCCGCATGCGCAGCAGCAGCGAGCGGTTGCCGATGGCCGAAGCGTAGGCGCGGTTCCGGTTAATGACCTCCTCCGCCAGGGCGATGCCCTCGTTGAGGTCCGGCAGGGGGTCCAGGCCCCTGATCCCCCGGATGAGGGCGCGCTGGCCGCAGAGGATCACGCCCACGTTCTGGATCCGGCCGTTGGCGGGCTCCAGCTCAAGGCTCTTCTTGAACACCAGGAAGGCCTGGTCGAGGGTGGGCAGCACATCCTCGCCCCGCCGGTCCCGGTCCTGGCACTGGTCGAAGATCACATCAAGCAGGATGGCCACCGCGAGCACGTCGCCCGGGCGCTGGGCCAGCACCCGGCGCAGCTCGGTTTCAGCTTTGGCCAGCAGGTCCTGGCAGGGCTGCTGGCGGTCCACAGCGAGGTTGGCGAGGCTCCAGTAGAGCAGGCCAAGCTTCCGGCGCGCTTCCAAGTTGTCCGGGGCAAGCTTCAGGGCCTCATCCAGGTGGGTGATGGCCTCCAGGAAGCGGCCGCTGGAGTCGGTGCCCTTGGCCTCTGTCGCTCGCGCCAGGCTGCGGATGAGGTCCGCCTCGAGGATGAACGGCTCCGAGTCCTCGGGATCGAGGCTTCGGGCTTTGGCACAGGCCTCCATGCCGAAGGCGTAGCTCTCCTGGGGGTTTTCGTTCACGAAAGAGTTCAGGTAGAGGAGCCGGTCCGCCGCCCGGGCCAGGTTGAGCCAGCTCTCCTTGTCGCTGCGGGCGATGTCCAGGGCTTGGCGGAGGTCCTGGCAGGCGCTGTGCACGCGCACTTGCGCCTCGGAATTATCCCCCTTTTCAATGGCCTGGTTGGCGAGCCCCATCTCCGCACTGGCCCGGAGCTTGAGGAAACGGTAGCCGAGGGGCGCATTCTTGAGCAGGTGCTCCGTGCGCTGGAGCACCGCCGCGTGGCGCCAGGCGAAGGCATCAGCCAGGGCGGCGCGGTAGCCCTGATCCTCGGGTCGTCCCCCCTGCGCCTGAGAGAGGTAGGCCAGGGCGGGCTCCTGGAGGGTCTTTTGCAGCCGTGCCTCCTGGGCCTTGCGGCGCTGGGGATCCTTGATCTGCTCCAGGGCCTGGCGGCGGAGCCGGTAGACCTCGCCCAGGGCCATGCCGAGACCCTCGGCGGACTCCGGGTTCCGGAAACCCTGGTCCCAGGCATCCTGCAGGTCCTCCAGGGCCGCTTCGTAGTCGTGGAGCGCCAGGTGGAACCGCCCCAGGGCATAGGCCAGGGGGGCCCGGGTGGTGGCTCCGTAGCGGGCGGCGTCGGTGCGGACGAGGTTCAACAACTCATTGACCTGGCGGCGGTCCGAGCGCGTGTCGTGGAGCGGTCCCATCTCCGAGGCCTGCACGACCTCCTCGAGCCGGATCAGGGTCATGCCCATCTGGGCTACGAAGTCCGCCCGCTGCCGCGCGCGCCAGAGGGTCCAGGCTCCCATCCCGAGCAGGCAGAGGATGGTCAGGCCTGCGGCCTGGGTGGTGAGCCAGGCCTGGCGGTTCTTCCGCAGGCGCAGGATGGCTTTGAAGTGGCGCTCCAGCAGGCTGGTGCGGCGGGCCTGGATGGGCCGCCCCTCCAGCCAGCACTGCAGGTCCTCGGCCAACGCCGCGGCCGTGGCATAGCGGCGCTCCGGCTGCTTCTCCAGGCACTTCAGGGCGATGATCTCCAGGTCGCGGGGCACCTCGGGGTGGTGTCGGCTGGGTGGGGTCGCTTCCTCCTCCAGCAGGCGGCGAATGATCTCCACGTGGGAGGACGACTCCTGCATGAAAGGGGGGTGGCCGCAGAGGAACTCGTAGAGGAGCGTGCCCAGACCGTGGACGTCCGTGCGGATGTCCAGGGGGCAGTTTCCCTCGGCCTGCTCCGGGGACATGTAGGCCAGGGTGCCGACGATGGAGGTCGCCCTCGTCTGCCCGGCCACGTTGGTGAGCCGCGCCAGCCCGAAGTCCATGAGGTAGGGCTTCAGCCGCCCGTCCACGGCCTCCACCATGATGTTCGTGGGCTTCAGGTCCCGGTGCACCATGCCCTGCCGGTGGGCTGCGTCCAGGGCCAGGGCGATCTGGACCAGGAGCCCCACCCGGGCGCGGAGGTCGTTGGTGCACACCCGGTCCAGCGTCTCGCCCTGCACCAGCTGCATGGCGATGAAGGGCAGGCCGTCGAAGGTGCCGGTCTCATAGACCTTGACGATGTTCTCGTGGTCCAGGCTGGCCTGGAGCTGGGCCTCCAGGGTCAGGAGGCGGCCGCTGCCCTGGTGCTCCTCGCGGATGAACTTCAGGGCCACCATCCGGTTCAGCTTCCGGTCCCGGGCCCGGTAGACCTTCGCCATGCCGCCCTGGCCCAGCACCTCGAACACCTCGTAGCGGTCCCAGGCGAGCAGGGCGGCGGGGATGCTTGAGGACCGCAAGACCGGTTTCAGGTCAAGACCTTCTCCGAGAATGGCCGTCGGCTGATCCTTGGGATCCGGTACGGGGTGGGAGGACATGGACCATTATTATTCAGGTGCGAGTCTTTTGATTCTGGGCATTCTCATGAATCAGAAGAATTTCCCCTCGGTGGAAAAAGAGGATGGATCGGCCTGGGCAATCTCTCCGTATTTGCCTAGGTGATTTGCCCCGTGTTCCACTACCAGCCTCCGGGAGCCTCCATGACCCAGAACCGCCGCTCCTTCCTGCAGGCCACCCTGCTTGCGGCCCTCTCGACCCAGGTCGCCCCCGAGCTGCTGGGAGCCGCGGCCTCCGCCTCGTCGGTCCGGCCTCGGCGGCTGGTGCCCGGGGCCACGGTGGGGCTGGTGAGCCCGGCCAGCGCCACCTGGCTCACGGAGGAGCTCGACATCCTCCAGGACACCATCCGTGCCCTGGGCCTGAAGCCGAAGCTCGGCAAGCACGTGCTCGACCGCTACGGCTACCTGGGCGGGACGGATGCGGACCGGGCCGCGGACCTGAACACGATGTTCGGCGACGACTCCGTGGACGCCATCCTGTGCATCCGCGGCGGGTGGGGCTGCAACCGCCTGCTGCCCCTGCTCGACTACCCTCAGATCGCGGCCCATCCGAAGATCCTGCTCGGCTACAGCGACATCACCTCCCTGCTCACTGCCATCTACGCGAAGACCGGCCTCATCACCTTCCACGGACCCGTGGGTACCTCCACCTGGAACCCCTACTCCTTGGACTACGTCCGCCGGGTCCTGTTCAACGCCGAGGCCGTCACCCTGACCAACCCCGCGGTGATCGGCAAGGGCCTGGTCGTCACCGAGGACCGGATCCGGACCATCACGCCGGGCGTCGCCTCCGGGGTGCTGGTCGGGGGGAACCTGACGGTGCTCACCGCCATGCTCGGGTCGCCGTATCTGCCCGACTGGTCCGGGAAGCTGCTCTTCCTCGAGGACACCAACGAGAACATCTACCGCGTGGACCGGATGCTGACCCAGCTGAAGCTGGCGGGGGTGCTGGACAAGGTGGCGGGCGTCATCTTCGGGAAGTGCACCAAGTGCCTCCCGGGCGAGGGGCAGGGGTCGCTCACCCTGGAAGAGGTCCTGAACGACCACCTCCGGTCCCTGAAGGTGCCCGCCTGGCAGGGCGCGATGATCGGGCACATCGAGAACAAGTTCACCGTGCCAGTCGGCGTGCGCGCCGAGATCGACGCCACGCGCGGTTCGATCCGGCTGCTGGAACCCGCGGTCCGGTAGGGCGTGTCCGTGCGACGCGCCCTCGCCTTCGCCGCCCTGGTGCTGCTGCTTTGCGCCAGCGCCGCCGGGGGCCCCCCGCCTAGGCCGGTCGCCAGCCAGGCCCGGTCGCTGTGGGAGGTCTGGCCCCGGGTGCGCGTATCGCCGCCCGATCCCTGGGCCCTGAAGCACCGCGAGCTCCGGGCGGCGCTGGCCACGCTGCAGCAGCGGCATCCCGGGCTCATCACCCTGGTGGAAGAGGGCGTCTCCAGCGAGGGGCGGAAGATCCCGGCCCTGCGCCTGGGCCACGGCCCCACGGGCGTGCTCCTCTGGTCCCAGATGCACGGGGACGAGCCCACGGCGACGTCAGCGCTCCTGGACCTGCTGAACTGGCTGGGCGCCAGCCGGGCCGACCCCGCCGCCCAGCAGGTGCTCTCGAAGCTGACCCTCTGGATCATCCCGATGCTCAACCCGGATGGGGCCGAGCGCACGCAGCGCCGGAACGCCCAGGAGGTCGACATCAACCGCGACGCCCTGCGGCTGGCCTCGCCCGAGGGCCGCTTCCTGAAGGCGCTGCGGGACCGGGTGCAGCCCGTGCTCGGCTACAACCTCCACAACCAGAACCCCAACCTGCGGGCGGGGCTCACGGGCGACCAGGTGGCCATCGCGCTGCTGTCCGTGCCCGGCGACGAGGCCCTGACCGAGACCCCCGGCACCCGCCGGACCAAGCAGCTGGCGGTGCGGGTGCGGGAGCTGGTGGAGCCGCTCGCTCCAGGCCGCGTGTCCCGCTACGACATGGACTACACGGCCCGGGCCTTCGGCGACTCCATGACCCGCTGGGGCACGTCCACCCTGCTCATCGAGACCGGCGGCTGGGACGGTGCGGAGGAGGCCGAGCGCCTCGTCCGGCTGAACTTCGTGGCCCTGGCCGGATCCCTCACGGCCCTTGCGGACGGCTCCCTCGAGGCGGTCCGCGCCGAGGCCTACCTGCAGATCCCCCTGAACGTGCGGGATGCGCTCACCACCCTGGTGGTCCGGAACGTCCGCCTGGTTGGAGGTCGCGCGCTGCCTCCGTTCCCCGCGGACCTGGCCTTCCTGGTGCCCGGCGCCTTCTCCGGAGACTCCCCTCGCCGCCGCGAGCCGGCCCTGATCGAGGTGGGTGACCTCGCCCACCTCCGTGGTCTCGCCGAGCTGGATGCCGCCGGCCTGCTGGCCGTGCCCTGGTCGGTCCCGACCATGGACTGGGCCGCGCTGCGGGAGTCCCTGGACTCGCGCGGCCTGCTCGCCACGGACGAGGCCAAGCTCCTCGCCGCCGTCCACGCCCAGGGTGAGGCTGCCGTGGCCCGGCCGGGCTTCGCGGGCGCGGTCCTGTTCTACCGAAGCGGCAGCTCAGGCACCCTGACCCTGGAAGGCGCCGTGCTCCGCGGCAGGCTGGTGGGTGGCAAGCTGGCCGCGACCGGCCTAGGCGCGGCGGTTGCGGGGCCGTAGGCTCGGCTGCAGGGGCCTCTGGAAGCCGGGGTCCCTCAGGCGATCCGGGAGACGGCCAGATCGCTTCTCAGGATGGCTGCGATGCGAGCGGCGGAGCGGCCATCGCCATAGGGAAAGCGGGGCCGGGCCATGTCGGCATAGGCCTCGGCGTCGTTCCAGAGGCGCTCGACCTCCGCGTCGAAGCAGTCGGGGTCGCTGCCGACGAGTCGCACGCCACCCGCTTCCACCGCCTCCGGGCGCTCGGTCACGTCCCGGAACACCAGCACCGGCTTCCCGATGGCTGGAGCCTCTTCCTGGATGCCGCCGCTGTCTGTCAAGACGATGTGGGCCTCCCGCATGACTGCGACCAGGCCCGGATAGTCGAGGGGTTCAAGGAGCTGGACGTTTGGGAGTCCGCCGAGGTGCTCCGTGGCGGGCCCCAGAACGCTGGGATTGGGATGGACCGGATAGACGAGCTGGGCCGAAGGGTGGCGCAGCGCAAACCGCCGGATCGAGTCCAGGATCCGGTGGAGGGGGGCTCCAAAATTCTCCCGGCGGTGGAGCGTCACCAGGAGGCGGCGCTGACCGGGTTCCAGGGGGGTGATGTGGCCGGGCAGGGCCAGGTCCGGCCGGTTCACCGTGGCCAGGAGGGCATCGATGACCGTGTTCCCCACCACGTGGATGTCGACATCCGGCGTGCCCTCGTGCAGCAGGGCCTGCCGCGACGTCTCGGTGGGTGCGAAGTGCCACCGGGTCAGGGGTGCTGTCAGGCGGCGCATGCCCTCTTCCGGAAAGGGGGAGAGCAGGTCCCCGCTCCGCAGCCCGGCCTCCACGTGGCCGAAGGGAATCCCCATGAAGTAGGCCGCCAGCGCGGCGCAGAAGACGGTCGTGGTGTCGCCCTGGGCCAGCACCGCATCCGCACCGGACGTCTTGAAGACCTCGGAGAGGCTCGGGATCAGGCGGCCCGTGAGGTCGGGGAGGGACTGGCCCGGGCGCATGGCATCCAGGTCCCAGTCCGAGCGCAGCTGGAAGGTGGCCATCATCTGATCGAGCATGCCGCGGTGCTGGGCCGTGGCCAGGATCTTGACGTCCAGGTCCCCGCCGCCGAGAGCCTTCACCACCGGAGCCATCTTGATCACCTCGGGCCGGGTGCCCATCACGCAGACAATTTTTTTCATCGCGAAGCTCCTTCAGAGGGTGGGACTCGGCCGGAACCGCCGCCGCGGGATCCGGCGGCGCGCGGCTAGAACCAGCAGGTCAGCGTGAGGAAGAGCCCGCCACCCCGGGTGGCGGTGGAGAGGCGCGCCCGGGCCTGGACCGTGAGCTCGATCCAGCTGGCCGGGGCCTGGTGCGGGGTCTCGCGGAACCAGTGGCGCAGGGAAGCGCCCAGCCCGATCCCGCCCGCGGCCTGCGGGGCCTGGCGGCTGTCGTAGTCGCCGGCCAGGACCAGGTAGGGGGCCAGCACGTTCAGCCCGCCTCCGCCCGGGAGCCCCCAGGCGTGTCCGCCGCGGACCTCGAGCTGGTGGACGTAGCGTCCCGACCGTGCGAACGCGTCCCCCTCGGTGTAGATCGACCAATAGGCCCAGTCCCGCTGCTGGGGACACAAGTCCAGGCCTTCCACCCGGGAATAGGCCGCCCGGAACATCCAGTCGGAGAGGGAGTAGCGGCCCAGCTTGAGGAGCTTCTGGGCACCGAGGACCAGGTTCTCGGACTCGAAGGGCTTGGCGCGCACCCCGAGGACTCCCTGCAGCGTGGGGCCGCCGGTGGTTCCCTCCCCGACACTGTAGACGCTCTCGAAGGTCTGGGCGTACACCTGGACCATGCGGCCGTTCCGGGCGAGCCCTTCCGGCTGCCAGTAGGCCTCCAGCCCCTGCTGGAGGATCTTCTGCTGAGGGACGAGCCCCGGCGTCAGCCAGCCCTGGCGGTAGGCGCTGCCGGAGACCAGGCCCCAGGTCCGACGGAGGCTCTCCACCTCGCGCCGGAGGCCGAAGTCCAGCCCTGGGTCATGCGGGCCCGAGGCGTTGCGGGAATCGAGGCCCCCGGAGAAGAGGCGGGCCGCCTCGGCATTGCGCCCCAGGCGCTTGGCCGCGTAGCCCGCGTCCAGCCAGGCTCCCGGCGGGCTCCGCGGATCCAGACCCGCCGAGAACTGGTCGAGGGCCTCGGCGTCCCGGTGGCGTGCCAGGTAGGCATAGGCCAGTTGCAGGGTGGCCCGGTGGTCCCCCGGCTCCTGGGCGTGGAGCGCCTCCAGGGCCTTCAGCTCCAGGTCCGGCTGGTGGGCCCCCCGGGCGGCATCGCAGAGCCCGTGCAGGAGGTTGCGCCGCTGGTCGGGGTCGGGTCCCAGGTCCAGGGCGGCCTGGAAAGCGAGGCAGGCCGGGCCCGGCCGCTCCGCGGCCAGCAGCAGGAAGGCTCGCCGGGACTGGACCTCGAGGACAGCCTCGGCCTCCAGGGGCGCCAGCTCCGCCAGGCCCTCGGCCGGGCGCCCGAGGGCCTGGAGCAGGTCGGCCATGGCCAGCCGGGCGGACCGCCGGACAGCGGCGGGCCCGGCCTCGTTGGCAAGGCGGGTGGCCTCCTGCAGAGCCTCGGCCGTGCGCCCCTGCCGCTGCCGGAGGTAGACGCGGCTGAGCCGGTGCCTCGTAATGGAGGGCTCCCGGGCCAGCAGGTCCGCCAGGACGGCGTCGGCTTCGGGGAGGGCACCGGCGGCATAGAGCAGGTCGAACTTCAGGGCCAGGAGCTGCGGGTGGCCCGGGTTCAAGGCCAGGGCCTCGGCCACGGACCGGAGGGCGCCCGGGAGATCGCCCGCCTTCTGGGCGCGGTAGGCCGCCTCGGTCAGGCCATAGGCCGCCGTCTCCAGGGAGGGGGGCGCCTGCGCGAGGACGGGGACCGCGGAGAGCAGGAGAAGGCCGTGGCCTAGGGCGCTTGGGGGCATGAGGGCTCGCAAGAGATGAGGTTGCCTGCCGGGAGTCAGGCCGACTCCCCGACGGGGTTGGAGAGCAGCTGCACCGTGGGCCTGTGGGCCTCGGTCTGGGCCCGCGGCGGGAGGGGCAGGCCCAGATTCCGCTTTGCCAGGAAGGCCGGAAGGCTGCCGTGGTCACCCTGCGAGTAGGAGGCCAGGGCTGCGCGGAGCTTGGCGGGGGAGATGCCCACCTTTAGGCTGAGGAACCGCCCCAGCTGGACTGCGACCACGGGATCCAGCTGGCGCAGGGATGCGCCGCCGAGCACCAGGTAGGCCAGGGCGCAGGCCGCCTCGCTCTCGGTGAGGATGAAGAACTTGGGGGCGGCCCGGAGATGTGCGCGGGCCGCCGCCAGGGCCTCCTCGGAGGGCGGCGTCGAGACTCCCAGCAGCAGCTCCTCCTTCTCGCCGATGCCCAGCGGCACCCAGCCCTGCTGGATGGCCAGGGGGTGCGGCAGCAGGTTCTGGGTCTGCAGCAGGGTCGGCATGCTGAGGACGCTCCGGGGCAGGCTGGCCTGGAACGCGATGGCATCGGCGAGCTGCGTCTCGGTGAGGCCCCAGCCTTCCACCAGGATGCTGCCCAGGGGCCGCCCGGTGGACTTCTGCTCGGAGAGGGCCGCCTCGAGGTCGCGCTCGTTGAGCTCGTTCCACTGGAGGAGAATCTCCCCGAGCTTGCTCCGGAAGGGCTGTAGCTCCGAGCTGGTTGGATAGACATGGACTGTCTTGTCCCAGACCAGGGACCTGCCCGTGATCCGGTGGGTGAGGTAGAGTCGCCAGGCCCGGAGGGCCGCCGCGAAGTTCACCAGGTTGCCGACGATGACCCGCGGGATGGAGAGGAGCGCCGGCAGGAGTCCGTAGAGCTGGCGGACGAAGAGGAAGCGCTGGAGCACCCGGTTGGCCATGAACACGGCGTTGACCTCCATCAGGCGCGTCAGCCAGCTGCCGGGGCCGAAGCCGGCCGGCAGGGTGACCGCGCCGGTGTGGAGCCAGCCCAGAGCCACCGTGGCGCCAACCGTGGCGAACAGGAAGTAGCCGAGGATGTTGATGAGGCTGGTGAAGAGGCCCTTCCGATCGCGGAACATGAAGTACCTGGTCTTCAGGTCGCCCTGCCAGCCCAGGGACTCCCAGCCCTGGAGGCCGATGCCCAGGATCCACCGGGCCCGCTGGCGATAGGCCGTGTGGAAGGTGGAGGGGAAGTACTCCCGGACGCCGAGGAGGTCGTAGCGCTCCCGGCTCTGCTCGCCCCAGAGACCGCGCTCGCGGGCCGTGTAGCGGAAGGGGATCTTCACGAAGGCCTGCTTCAGGCCGAACTTCATGAGGCGGAAGCTGAAGTCGTAGTCCTCGGTCAGGGTGGCCACGTTGAAGGGAGCCCCGCCGGTCTCCCCGCTGAGGGCGCAGAGCGCCTTGTGGGAATAGCACATGCCGGTGCCGGCGCAGGGCACCAGGCCCGTCAGGCTCTCCCGGACGACCATGTCCTTCGAGTGGCACTCGGCGAAGTCGTCCTGGTAGGTGCCCGCCACCCACTGGTTCCAGTCCCGCTCCAGGCTGAGCACCGGCAGCTGGATCAGGTCCATGCGGTCGATCAGGTAGTTGAAGGCCCGCAGCTCCATGGGGTGGATGACATCTTCCGAGTCGTGGATCACGAACCCGGAGAACTGGCAGCCGGTCTCCTGCTCGTGCTGGAACACGGCCTGGACGATGGAGTTCAGGCAGTCCGCCTTGCAAGTGGGACCGAAGTGGGGGACATCCACCCGGTGCACGTTCTGGTAGCGGCGGGCCATGCGGTCCACCTCCGCCCGTGTCTCCCCGTCGTTGATGTAGGTGCCAACGAAGATCTGGAAGTTCAGGTATTCCATGGTGGCGTTGGTGTTCTCGATCATCTTGGCGATGACGTCGAACTCCTTCCAGGCCGGCACCATGATGACGAAGGGGGTCTCGGCGCGATCGTGCAGCGACTCCAGTCGCAGCCGGGGATGCTTGCGGTGGATGGTCAGCTTCCGGCGCAGGGTCCAGAGCCAGAAGTAGGCGTCGATGAAGGCGTCATCGAGGCTGCTCACGAATACGAGCAGGTTCACGAGCACCGCCAGGCCGAAGATCATCTGGAAGAAGGTTTCCATAGGCTGCTGACACGCGCGGGGCGCGGTCCCTCCATCGGTTTGGGGCAGGCCGGCGGCGGCTCCTCCGGACGGGAGGTCGCCGATGGCCCGGGGCCCCGGTTGGCTTCAGTTCGTGATGCTGCCGGCGGCGACGAAAGTCCAGCCCTGGGCCTTCAGGCCGTCAACGATCTGCGTGAGCATCGTGGTCCCGAGGTAGGGGTGGTAGAAGAAGCTCGCGAAACCGTCGCGGATCACGAGGTTCTTCTGCCCGGTGGTCAGGATGTCCGCCGGGAGGCGGGCCGGGTGGTTGTTGAAAGGGACCGGCTCCACGTTGCCGAGGTTCTCGGGCAGCACGAAGGAGCCGTAGATATCCCGCACCGGATAGGGGAAGAACTGGCCGTTCAGGTGGGCATAGTCGATGGCGCCCCCGCTGAGGATGCCGCCGAAGTACAGGCCGCGGTCGTAGCGCTTGGGGAAGAGGGCGAGGATCGCCTTGTAGTCCGCCACCGAGGCCGCGTAGTGGGGTGGCTCGAAGATGGTGGGCACCGTCAGTCCGGCCTTGGTGAAGGCGCTGGTGCCGGCCTTGATGCGGCTGGTCGCCCAGGTCTGGGAGTCGCCCGGGACCGGCCCGTCGTAGACCACGTTGTTGGCGGCGTCGATGTGCGCGATGTAGAACTCGAAGTCGTCGGCACTGGTTCCGGTGTAGGGGTTCAGGAGGTTCGAGAACTGGTGGGTATAGCCGTGCATGAGGAGCGTCCCGCCCCTGGACTGCATGTATTTCAGGGCGGAGACCACGGCCGGCTTGCTGGCCAGGTCGTAGGAGGTGGCCACGCCACCGTTGTAGGCGCCGTTGGGATCCCGGTAGGCGGGATACACGGCCACCGAGAAGGGCGCTCTCCGGGAGTAGAGGGCGTCGGCCACGGCCTTCAGCTCCGCGGGATCCGCGTCGGGACCCACGTCCTCGATGCGCACCAGGGCGCGGTGGCGGGTGGCGGTGGCCGGAGCGTAGATCGAATAGAGCAGGTCCGCGAAGGCCAGGTAGCGGTCGTTCGGGGTGACGTAGGAGAAGGGAATCTCGCTGAAGTAGTAGAACTTTCCGGACTGGACAGCCCAGGGGGCCGTGGTCCCGTCGGACCTGGTTGCGGTGGCCAGCACCTGGGCCCTCCCGGGATCTGAGATCACGGTGCCCATGAGTCCGCCGGCATTGAGGAGGTCGCGATCCAGCTGGGTGCCCTTGTAGCTGACGCCAGTGAAGCTGCCGAAGTCGAAGCCCGACCAGGTCCAGCCGGTGGTCGTGGCGAAGCTGGCGTACTCCGCCGTGAGCTGCCAGATGTTGTCGTACATCCACACGACCGGAAGCGCGGTCGCCCGCACATCGGCCAGGAAGGCCAGCGGCAGGGGCTCGTCGTAGGTGGAGCCGATGTAGACCACGGCGGTGTAGGCGCTCATCTGCCCGGCCACATAGGAGCTGACGGGGGCCGCCTTCCAGGTGCCGAAGCGGGAGACGAGGTTGGCGGTCTGCTGGGCGTAGAGCTCCCCGAGGAAGCCCCAGCTGCCGGAGGCGTCATAGAGAATCAGGGTGTTGCCGCTGGCGATCGCGGGGGCCACCAGGGTCGCCTCCGGGCTGAGCGCCGGCAGGACGGCGAAGGCCTCGGAGTCCACAAGGGGCGCCAGGCGGGCACTCCGTCGCTCCGGCACCAGCCTGGGTGGGCGCGGGGGTGCGGGGAGCTGGGAGCTCCGGGCGGCGCCCAGCTTCGCCGAGGTGTCGGCCGCAGCCTGGTTCCCCCGGGTCGAGGTGGGGGCGCTGCGGCCTTCGGGGGCCAGCTCTGTGCCGACCATCCACGGCAGGGCCGGCTCGACGCGCCCAGGCATCCGCAGGGTCGGTTCCGCCCGGGTGGGCTGCTCGGTCAGGGCTGGCTCCCGGGCCGGACTCGCCGGGGCCACGGGCTCGCTGTCGGAGGTCTGGGCCGGGGCCGCCTCCCGGGGCACGGTCTCCTCAGGAGGAGCCGGCTTGGCGGCTGCCGCGGACGCCTGGGAGGCATCCCCGGGGCTCCGCTTCAAGGCGAGGGGAGCCGCGGGCGGGTCCGCAAGGGGCTTGGCCTCCGCGGGGACCGCGGGGCGCTGCTCCCGGTCCAGCAGGCGCTGGGCGGAGGCGTGGGTGCCAGCGCCGAGCAGCAGGGCCAGTGTCAGCCGGGCGAGGCCGGCCTTTAGCTTGCGGGTCGAGCCTGGGTGGGTGGGGTGCAACTCGAGTGGTCGCATGGGGACCTCCTCTTGGAAAGGTGAAAAAAATAGATGAAATATTAAAATCGTTAATAATTACAATTTAATTACGTACAGGTGACATTGCCGACCCGGGGGCGAAGGCCAGGCAGCGCATGTCAGGCAGGGATAGGGGCCCAGCCTGATCGCGCGTCCAGAGCCCCTAGCCCGAGCGGGGCGAGACTGCGGCTTTCTGGAGGGGTCGCCGCCACGGGCCCTGGACAGGGGCCTGGGCCGGGGAGAGCCGGTTTCTCCGAAGAATATTATTCAACCAATAAAGACGGAAATTACCAATTGATAGTCTTGATCTAAAAGCAGTTGAATGATAGAAGAATGTTGTCAACATAGAGACCTCACGGCTGAATGGTCGATAATTCCATAGATCGTGTCAAGAGATAAAATCACTTATTTTTGCAAACAATCCCCAGACTCAGAAGCTAATCGCTGATAGCCCTATTGGTTTCTTGTCATTCTTTGGATCTATGCCACCCTCGTCCGGAAGCAGGGGACCCTCCGGACCTCACCTCCCGCCATTTTGGAACCAGCTCTGGCCATGACCCATTTGGGGTGGATAGAGAAAAAAAAGAGAGGATTCTGGTGTCAGCGCGAAACCACTCCGGTGCCTCGAGCCGTCTGAAGGGGAAGAGGCTGCACCCGCGTGGCGCATCCCGCCTGATGTCCCTGGGGAGGCTGCGATGAAGGACCCTACTGCTCTGGGAACGGCGACCCCTCCTGGGGCCTGTCCCGCGGCATCCCGCCTGCCGGGGAGCTGGTGGACCTGGGTTTTCCTGGTCCTGGTCCTGACCCTGGCCTGCGGGGGCGGGGGCGGAGGCGGCAGCACCCAGGCGCCCGCTCCCGCGGCGCCCACCTACCGGCTCTCAGGTGCCGTGAGCGGCGCGGTGCTTCAGGGCGTCTCGGTCACGCTGACAGGGGCCGCCACGGCCACCACCCGCACGGACGCAGCCGGGAGCTACGCCTTTGCGGGTCTGGCCGGCGGGGCCTACACCGTCACCCCGTCTCTCGCGGGCTACACCTTCACCCCGGCGAGCCTGGCGGTCACGCTGGGCGGCGCGGACATGAGCGGGAAGAGCTTCACTGCCGCCGCCATTCTGCCGCCTCCGGTCAACCCCTGGCTCTGGGGGGTGACCACGGATGACCCTGCCACCAGCACCGCCGCCCAGGCCGACGCCCTCAAGTCCCTGCCCCTGCGCACGACCGTCCGCGTCGTCTTCGACCTGCCATCGGGCGGGCACCCAACGGCCGCAGACTACGTGGGCCCTGTCACGTCCCTGGCCGCGGTGGCGAGCGTGATGGGCCAGCCCGTGGATTCCTCCTACATGCCCTCGCTGACGCTGGCGGGAGTCCAGACCCGGATCACCGAATACCTCGGCGCCCTGGGCGCCACGGTCTCCCTCTGGGAGATCGGCAACGAGGTGAACGGTAACTGGCTGGGGGCCGGCGTCATGCCCAAGATCGAGGCCATTTTTGACGCAGTCAAGGCGGCGGGGAAGCCCACGGCCCTCACCTTCTACTACGAGAACCCGGCCACGCCCGGCTATGACCTCATCCCCTGGGCGGACGCGAACATCCCGGCAGGGCACCGCCTGCGCACAGGCCTGGACTACGTGCTGGTCAGCTACTACGAAGACCAGAACGGCGGCCACCAGCTGACCCAGGCGGAGCTGGACACGCTGTTCGGCGCCCTGGCCGCCCGCTTCCCCAACGCGAAGCTGGGCTTCGGCGAGTTCGGCTGGGGCGGCGCGATCCCCAGCTCCGCCACCACCCGGGCCGACCTGCTCCGCCGCTTCTACGGCTACCGCGTGCCCAGCATTCCCGCCTACGTGGGCGGCGGCTTCTACTGGCACTTCCTCCAGACCATGGTCCCCAAGACCGCCCCGGACTGGACCGTCCTCAGCGGCCTGGAGGCCCAGTCGCCCTGAGGGGTTCGGAGCTTGGGCCGGCTGCCCAGGATCCCTCAAGGCCGTGAGGTGGCAGGGGGAGTGCGGGTGGCAATGGGGAAGGTGCCTGCCATCTTCATCGAGCCAGGCGGGATGCTTCCTCATTCCCAGCGGTGGGGTGCGCCCAGCACAGGGCGAGTGTGGTCTTGGCCGGGGAGCTGATGATCAAGATGCGATCCATGCTCTGGGAAACCACCTTGATTTCTAAGGCTAGGACATTGAATTGGACAATCTCTGACTAGTCTGGATCCAGTCCTGGCAACCCCCGAATATGTTGTTAACGGGATCGGACTCCTTCAGTCCTGTCAGAAAAAACAGGTTGGAGCCGGAGGTGATTTCATACGCAACGCGGCGTATATCAGCCTCCTCTGCGAACTGACAGACTTCGGGTGCGTTCTTAACCCCTGGGGTCACTATGCGATTGGACCGTCGTTGTGCATGGGCGTTTCTGGCAGGGTTGGTGCTCCTGTTTGGATGTGGCGGCGGCGGGGGCGGGGCCAGCACACCCGCCGCCACCGCCCCCAGCATCACCACTCAGCCCACCAGCCTCACCGTGAACGCGGGGGCCGCCGCCACCTTCACGGTGGCGGCGAGTGGCACGGCGCCG
This sequence comes from uncultured Holophagaceae bacterium, assembly GCA_903863195.1. GTDB lineage: Bacteria > Acidobacteriota > Holophagae > Holophagales > Holophagaceae > Geothrix. The sequence goes on along the minus strand of CAIPAY010000247.1, from coordinate 10,341 downwards.
CTCGGCTATCAGTGGAAGAAGGACGGCACGGCGCTGTCCGGCGTGAGCGCCGCGAGCTACGCGGTTGCCGCCGCGCAGAGCGGCGATGCCGGCAGCTACACAGTCGTCGTGACCAACTCCGCAGGCAGTGCCACCAGCTCCGCAGCCACCCTCTCGGTGACGACCCCGCCCAGCATCACCACCCAGCCCACCAGCCTCACGGTGAATGCAGGGGCAGCAGCCACCTTCACGGTGGTGGCAAATGGCACGGCGCCGCTCGCCTACCAGTGGAAGAAGGACGGCACGGTGCTTTCCGGTGCGACCACGGCGAGCTACTCGATTGCTGCAGCCCAGGCGGGCGATGCCGGCAGCTACACAGTCGTCGTGACCAACTCCGCAGGCAGTGCCACCAGCTCCGCAGCCACCCTCTCGGTGACGACCCCTCCCAGCATCACCACCCAGCCCACCAGCCTCACGGTGAATGCAGGGGCAGCAGCCACCTTCACGGTGGTGGCAAGTGGCACGGCACCGCTCGCCTACCAGTGGAAGAAGGACGGCGCGGTGCTTTCCGGTGCGACCACCTCAGCCTATGCGATTGCCGCCGCCCAGGCCAGCGATGCTGGCAGCTACAGCGTGATAGTGAGCAACGCGGCGGGCAATGTCACAAGTAGTGCGGCCACCCTCACCGTCAACCTCCCACCCACGATCACCACGCAACCCGTCAGTCAGTCCGCCAACGAGGGCGGCTGGGTTGATTTTTCGGTGGTGGCCTCGGGCACCGCTCCCTTCACCTACCAGTGGAAGAAAGAAGGGGTCTCCCTCTCAGGAGCTACATCAGCCACCTACCGAATCCTGAACCTCCAGGCCGGGAATGAGGGTCGTTACAAAGTGGTGGTCACCAACGCGGTCGGGAGCGTCACAAGCAACGAGGCAATCCTCTCTCTTGGCCTCGGCATCACAGCGCCAGCCCGGCAGCTGCTGCAGGTGACGAAGCCCGCAACAATCTCCTCGATCGTGACCGGCGGTGTGGCACCTCTGACCTTTGTCTGGACCAAGGACGGGACGGTTATTCCTGGGGCTACGACCCGCACGCTCTCGATCCCCTTCCTGCGCCTGTCGGATCAGGGGGCCTACCAGGTCCAGGTAACCGATGGCTCCGGCCTCGTGGGTATGGCGACCTCGAAGCTCTTCGTGGAGACGACGGCGGACCTTGGGAATGCCCTGAACCCCAGCTCCGTGGCCATGTCTGGCTCCGATCTCTACCTCGCCAGCCCTGAGCAGAACGTGGTGTATCGGGTGAACGGAGAGACGGGTGCGAGCCTGCCGATTCAGGCCCCGGGAGGCCCCACCACCCTGGCCGTAGACGACCTTGGGAATGTGTGGGTGACCCTCTACAACGCAGGGAGGGTCGGGCGCATCGATAAGACCACCGGTGACCTGACCACCTACGCCGCAGGCAATGGTCCCTTTGGTATCGCCAAGGGCCTGGGTGGGGTGATGTGGTTCAGCCTCAAGGGGGCGGAGCGGATTGGTTCGATTCCTACCTCAGGTGGGCCGGTGAGCCTCTACAGTCTGGGTTCGGGGGCCTCACCCGCAGGGCTCTGTGTCCAGGCCGATGGCACAGTCTGGGTCACGGAACCTGGCAACCACAGCATCGGGAAACTCGCGGCCGGAGCTTCCACAGTGGTGGAATGGAGCTGCCCCCATCCCCTGGCCAGCCCTCAGCAGATCCTCGCGACGCAGGATGGGCAGGTCTATTACACCGATTTGAATGACTCGGCGGTGGTGGTCCTCGCTGCTTCACGACAAGTCGATGCGCTCCGCTCGCTGCAGGGTGCAGTGGCCATCCCCGTGGATCCCTATGGGGGACCCATGGGCCTCTTGATGGATGGGAGTGATCAGATCTGGCTTACCCAGAGAAAGCTTGGGAAGGTGACCCGCCTGGCGTCGGGGCTTCTGACGCAGGCCAACCAAGTGGCCAGGGGCGGAGGCCGAAGGGTCTCCGTGGAGTACCCTGCTGTCGCCTCCAACCTGGGTAAGTCCTACAGCTTCCCCAGCAGTCTGAGCACTCCAATGGGTATCACCCTGGGGCCCAACGGCACCATTTATGCGGCCTTGTCGGGCACGAACCAGGTGGCGCAGGTTCCCACAGGCGCGCAAGGCATTCAGGTGGAGATCAATGCCCATGAACCCCACAGGGTTCTGCGGGGCGAGTCTCAGACCTTCACGGCCACCGTGACGGGTGCTTCTGACGCTGCTGTCACCTGGGAGATCCTGGAGGGGACGACTGGCGGCTCCATCACCCAGGCTGGGGTGTATACCGCACCCATGACCACCGGGAACTTCCATATCATTGCTCGGAGCCTGGAAGATCCTTCGAAGTTCGGGCGTCTCCAGGTGGTGATCTTCCCCTGGAGTGAGTGGCCCCAGGGGCGGGTGGGCATTCTTGCCGGCAATGTGGATGGCATCGGGAACATGGATGGGCAGGGCAGTGCCGCCCGTTTCAATCGACCCGTAGCGGTGGCGTCCGATCCTTCAGGCACCATCTATGTGGCGGACAGTGACAACCTGGTGGTCCGAATGGTCACGGCGGCCGGTGTGGTGACGACCATTGCGGGCTCTTCGGGCCAGTCTGGATCGGCCGATGGCTTCGGCAGTGCGGCCCGCTTCAGTGCCTTGAATGCCGTCGCTGCGGATGCCCATGGAAATGTGATCCTGGGTGACCGCGCCCTGCTGCGCGTGGTTGGGCCGGACGGTCTGGTGACGACCTTGGCGGGTGCCAGTGGGTCAGAGGGCTCCACAGACGGGCCAGGTGCTCAGGCTCGTTTTGGCTTCATCTCAGCCGTGGCTGTCGATGCCAATTCAAATATATATGTGGCCGATTCCGGTAACTACACCATCCGAAAAGTGACGCCCGCTGGGGTCGTCTCCACACTCGCAGGCAGTCCAGGGCAGGTAGGCTCGACCGATGGACAGGGTTCCGTGGCTCGGTTCTCCCTCCTCCTGGGGATTGCGGTGGACACCACGGGCAATGTCTACGTGGCGGATAATGGGAACTATACCGTCCGCAAGATCACTGCGGATGGTCTGGTGAGCACCTTGGCCGGCACCCCGGGTCAGAGAGACATCGTTAACGGCACGGGGGCTGCTGCGCGCTTTGCTTTTCCTATCGGGGTCACGACAGACCCCGCAGGAAACATCTTTGTCAGCGACAATGGGATCATCCGGAAGATCACCAGTCTAGGGGTTGTCTCAGCCTTTGCCGGTGAAGGCAGCGGTGCCCAGGATGGAACGGGCCTTGCCGCCTCCTTCGGCGGCCCCCAGGGACTTGGGTCCGATGCCGCTGGAAACATCTATGTGGCAGATGCTGGCAACTGCGCGATCCGAAAGATCACCCCCTCGGCTGTCGTGACGACCCTGGCGGGTCTCCCGGGCATTCCTGGCATCACAAATGGACCCGCGGGCACGTCTCTGCTCTTTGATCCACGAGGATTGATCGTGGACGGAGCGGGTAATGTCCTGGTGGCAGATTACGGGAATTCCATCATCCGGAAGATCACCCCTACCGGTGTGGTCAGCACCTACGCGGGCCGAACAGATGGTGGTGGCAGCACGGATGGACCTGCGGACCAGGCCCGCTTCAGCGAACCCATGGGCCTTGCCCTGGATTCCTCAGGCAACCTCTTTGTTGCGGACAGTCGGAATAGCACGGTAAGGAAAATCACGCCTACGGGTGTGGTATCAACCCTTGCGGGCAGTGCCGGGGTAACGGGAACGGCAGATGGATTAGGAAATGCGGCCCGCTTTAATTGGCCCCAGAGTCTGGTTACCGATGGTGCGGGGAACGTGTATGTGGCCGATTCCTATAACGGTTCCATTCGCAAAATCACTCCTTCCGGAGTGGTGACCACCTTTGCCGGAAAGACAGGGGAGTGGGGCTATCTCGATGGGCCAGCCGCGGATGCCCGCTTCGGGGTCCCAAATGCCCTGGCCATCGACAAGGCTGGAAATATCTACGTGATGGACTACTGGCATGCCAGCCTCCGCAAGATCACACCTGATGGCACGGTATCGACCATGACGGGTTCGGAGTGGCTGTCCAATCCGCTGGATGGCGCCCCCGATTTGGTGGGCTTCAATCACCCAGTGGGCTTGTCGGTCGATGCCGATGGAAACCTATACGTTGCCGATCGAGACAACAACGCCATCCGCAAGGTCCTGCCTGGGGGCTTTGTCGGCACCCTGGTCGGCGACTACGAGATGGGCATCAACCGGGCGGGCCTCATGCGGGATGGCAGTGACATGCCTCTTGGGGGCACTTACGGTGCGGTGGCAGCACCCAAGGGTGTCGCTGTGGGCCAGGACGGAGCCCTCTATGTCACGGCCGGAAACGGCGTGATGAAGCTCGGCAACAACCGGACGGATCCCCCTCCTGGGAACCTGGCCTACCGCACCAACCCTGTGGTCTACACCAAGGGTGTGGCCAGCACGCCCAACCTGCCTTCCAACACGGGCGGGCTCCTGCTGACCTACGATGTCACGCCCAGCTTCCCCGCTGGCCTCAGCTTGAACCGTGGCACGGGCTCCATCTCTGGCACGCCTACAGCACTCTCAACTACCGCGCAGGACTACACGATTACTGGAACAGCCATCGGGGGTCAGACAGCCGTCAAGCTGACGATCACGGTCAATGACCAGCCCCCGAGCAACCTGGCCTACCCGCTCAATCCGGCGGCCTACACCAAGGGCGTCGCCATCACGGCGAACCGGCCGACCAACGCGGGTGGGGTGGCCCTGAGTTACGCCATCAGTCCCTCGCTTCCTGCGGGTCTCTCCTTCGACACTGCCACGGGCATCATCACGGGGCTTCCCACCACCCTGACCGTCTCGGCCACCTACACCGTCACCGCCACCAACTCGGGTGGGAGTGGCTCGGTGGACCTGGTGCTCAGCGTGAACGATGTGCCTCCGTCCAACCTGACCTACAGCAGCAATCCCGCTGCCTACACCAAGGGCACCACCATCACACCGAACACGCCCCAGGTGGCGGGTGGGCCGGTGGTCCTCTATGCCGTCACTCCAGCCCTGCCAGCCGGGCTGACTCTGGATACCACCACGGGCATTCTCAGTGGTAAGCCCACGGTGCTGGCCGCCTCGGCGGTCTACACCATCACCGCCACCAACACCGGAGGCCATGCGACAGTCCTGCTCACCCTCGCAGTGAATGACGTGCCCCCCTCGACCTTGATCTACCCCACCAACCCCGCCAGCTACACCAAGGGCACGGCGATCTCGCCCAATGCGCCCACCGTTGCCGGGGGACCCGTGGTGTCCTACGCGGTCTCGCCCGTCCTGCCGGCAGGGCTGTCCCTCTCGACCACCACCGGCATCCTGAGCGGTACCCCCACGGCGTTGGCGCCCCAGGCCGACTACACCGTGACGGCCACCAACAGCGGGGGCTCTGCGACCGTCCCGCTCTCCCTGACAGTCAAGGACGTGCCGCCCTCGATCAGCTTCGGCAGCAGCAACTTCACCTTCACCACCAATGTGCCCATCACCACCCTCACGCCTGCCAACAGCGGGGGGCCAGTGGTCACCTGGGCCATCCAGCCCACCCTGCCTGCTGGACTCACGTTCAGCATCAGCACCGGCGCCCTGAGTGGCACACCCACGGCCATTTCGCCAGCGGCAGCCTACACCGTGACGGCCACGAACAGTGGCGGCTCCAGCTCTGTGGCTCCGTCCCTCAAGGTCAACCCCCCGGCACCCACCATCACGGCCCAACCCGCAGACAAGATCGTGGCCATCGGGCAGACCACGATGTTCTCCGTGACCGCCACGGGGACTGGCGACCTTACCTACCAGTGGCTGCGGGACGCAGTGGCGATCACGGGGGCCACCAGTGCCAGCTACACCACCGCAGCTGCCGTTCTGGCCGATCAGGCGGCCTCCTTCAAGGCGACCGCGACTGACACCTACGGTGGGACTGTCACCAGCGCCAGTGCCGTCCTCACGGTGCTCCAGGGGGCCTTCACCGCCACGGGGCCCCTGGCTGCGGCCCGCTCCGGCCACACGGCCACGCTCCTCCTCTCGGGCAAGGTGCTGGTCACGGGAGGCACCGGCAGCAGTGGGGCCCTGGCCAGTGCGGAGATTTTTGACCCGACCGCAGGCACTTTCACGACCACGGGTGCCATGACTCAGGCCCGGATCGGCCATTCCGCCACGCTGCTGGATACCGGCAAGGTGCTGGTGGCCGGGGGCTCGGCGCTGACCGCCGAGCTCTACGATCCCGCCACGGGCACCTTCACCGCCACGGGTAGCCTCGTCGTGGCCCGCTCGGGCCATACCGCGACCCTGCTCACCAGTGGCAAGGTGCTGCTCGCTGGAGGCTTGGTGGCCAGCGCGGAGCTCTTTGACCCCACCACAGGCATCTTCGCCGCCACGGGTCCCATGGCCGGCGCCCGGAGTGGCCACACCGCCACCCGCCTATCCTCGGGCAAGGTGCTCGTCGCGGGCGGGGCAGGGGCCACGGTGGAGCTCTACGATCCGACCGGGGGTGGCACCTTCACTGCCACCGGGCCCATGGCCGCGCCGAGAATCAGTCACACGGCCAGCCTCCTGGCCAGCGGCAAGGTTCTCCTGGTCGGTGGTGCCAGTAGCACCGCAGAGCTCTACGACCCCACCCTGGGCACCTTCGCTGCCACCGGCAGTCTGGCCAGCTCCAGGACGGGTCACGCGGTTGCACCGCTGGTCTCGGTCAAGGTCCTGGCCACCGGTGGTCCTGGATCCACGGCAGAGGTCTTCGAGCCCTCCACGGGCACGTTCCGGGTGACGGGCGCCATGGTCGCCGCCCGCAGTGGCCACACCAGCACCCTCCTGAATACCGGCAAGGTGCTGGTCGTGGGGGGAACCGGCAGCGGCGCACCGCTGGCCAGTGCGGAGCTCTACGACGCCCAGGAAGCCGCTTCGGGGACGATTGCTGTCCTGCCCTGAGAGCTCTCCCACCCTCCATCACAGCCATGAACAGGGTGTCTCAGCAGGACATTTGAGAAGGGAGGGGGCACCTCGCTGAGATGCTCCCCTCCCTCTCAAGCTGGAACAGAGCTCGTTCCGGATCCAGGCCGGGCTACTTGGCCTTGACTCGCACGGGGCCGAACTGTTCGAGCTCCAGCCTGGCCTTGGCCTCATCGCCTACCACCACGACAGTCTGGTCCTTGGCGGCGAAGTAGGTCCGGCCGATGCGGCGCACCTCCTCGGCGGAGACCTTGTTCACCTTGGGAATGAACTCCGAGAGGGCCCCGGGCTTCAGGCCGTTCACCCAGTAGGTGGCCAGGGTGCCGGCGAGCGCCTGCTGCATCTGGTTCTGGAAGAGGAAGGTGCCTCCCATGTAGTGCTTGGCGCTCTGGAGTTCCTCCTCTCCCACGGACGTAGTGCCCATGCGGTCCATCTCGTAGAAGATCTCCATGAGGCTCGCCGCCGTGACCTCGGTGCGGACATCCGCCCGGATGCTGTAGCTGCCGCCCGCCTGCAGGCCCGCGGCCCGGGCGCCGGGGGAGTAGGTGTAGCCCTTCTCCTCGCGGATGTTTCGGACAATGCGGCTGGAGAAGGAGCCGCCCAGGATGACGTTGGCGAGCTGGAGCGGGATGGAGTCCTCATGGGTCGCGGCGACCGTGGGGCGGCCCACCCGGACGGTGGACTGGACGGAACCGGGCCGGGGGATCAGGACGAAGGCGCGCTGGCAGGCGGCGGGCGCTGGCAGGAGGGGCCTGGGGCCCTCCCCGGTGGCCTTCCAGTCGCCGAAGGCCTCGCGGATGGCCTTGAAGGCGCTCTCGACTTGGAGGTCGCCGCTCAGCACAAGGACGGCCTGGTCCGGCTGAAACCGGGCGGCGTGGAGGGTACGCAGAGCCTCGGGCGTGGCAGCGCTCACCGCCTCGGGCGTGATCGAGGAGAAGCTATACGGGTGGGACCCGAATAGCTCCACATTGAAGGCCCGGTTGGCTTGGAACGAAGGCTGCGCTTCCTGGGCCTGCAGGCTCTGGAGTGTGTTGGTCTTGGCGAGCTCGACCTCCTGCGCGGGGAAGGTCGGGCGGCGGGTGACATCCGCCAGCAGGTTCAGCAGCGTCGGCAGCCTGTGGCTGAGGGCGCTTCCGGAAAGGAAGACCGCATCGGCACCTGCCCAGGCGCTCAGCTCGCCGCCCACGGCCTGGAGCTCCTCGGCGATCTGTTTCGAGGTGCGCGTGGCGGTGCCCTCGTTCAGCAGGCCTGCCATCAGGCCGGCGGTGCCGCGCCGGTCGGCGGGATCAGAGGCGTTGCCGCCCCGCACAGCCAGGAAGGCCGTGACCCTGGGGAAGCCGGGGCGGCTCTCGATCCAGACCGTGAGACCGTTGGGCAGGGTGCGCTGGGCCAGGTTCAGGGCGGGAATGGGCCGCTCGGCACCGTAGGGCGGCAGCTCCTTGGGAAGGGGCTTCTCCTCGCTGGCAGCGAGGCCGCCCGCCTGGGCGGTGAGGAGCAGTGAGAGGGTGGTTCGGAGGATGGTCATCGTCGGCTCCTCAGGGCTTCACGGGGGCAGTGTGGTAGTCGATGACGGTGCGGTTGGCCCGGGTCAGGTAGGTGGCCGCAACCCGCTTCAGATCCTCAGAGGTCACCCCCTCGATGAGCTTGGGGATCTCGTTGAGCTGGGCGGCGCTGCCCCAGAGGCTCTGGGCCTTGGCCAGGGCGTCCGCGCGATACAGGGGAATCTCCACCCCGGAGTAGAAATCGGAGAGCATCTTCGTCTTGGTGCGCTCGAGTTCCGCCGCCGGGACGCCCTGGGTGGCCACGTTGGTGATGATCTCGTCGAGCCCGGCCAGGACCTTGTCCGCATCGGCGTTGGGCTTGTAGAGGGAGAACAGGGCGAGCATGGTCTGGCCGTCGAAGTCCCAGGCATTCCCGAGCGGGAAGTTGAGCCCCCCGCTGGCCTCCAGCAGCAGCTCCTTGCCCTTCACCAGGCCGAGGTAGATGCGGGAGGCGTCCCCGCCGGTCAGCACCTCGGCCAGCACCGCCGCGGGCGCATGGTCCTTGCTGCCGCGGGTCGTCAGCTTCCAGGCCACAGCCAGGGCAGGCACCCGGGCGAGGGGATCGGTCTTGACCTGGCGGACTTCCACGGTGCCGAGCGGCTCTCGGAGGTCGGGCACCGCAGGCTTCGGCTGGGTGGGCAGGTTCCCGAAATACTTTTCCACCATGGTGAAGGCCTCGGCGGGTTTCACATCGCCGGCGATGCCGAGGACCGCGTTGCTGGCCGTGTAGTAGGTGCGGTGGAAGGCTTCCACATCCTTCAGGTCGGCGCGGTCGAGGTCCTCGAACGAACCGTAGCCGTCATGGCTCGTCTCCCAGCGGGTGTAGGCTGCGGCGGGCAGATCCAGCCACCAGCTGCCGTAGGGCCGGTTCTTCACGTTCAGGCGGATCTCCTCTTTCACCACCTCCTGCTGGTTCTTGAGGTTCTTGGCGGAGAAGTCCAGGGCCTTGAGGCGATCTGCTTCCAGCCAGAGGATGGGCTCCAGGGCCGAGACTGGCGCGGACTCGATGTAGTTGGTGAAGTCGTAGCGGGTGGACCCGTTGTTGATGCCGCCCCCACCCTGGATGACGCGGTCGAAGACGCCCTTGGGTGCCACGGGAGTCCCCTCGAACATCATGTGTTCGAAGAGGTGGGCAAAGCCGGTGCGGCCCTTGGGCTCCAGGCGCATGCCCACGCGGTAGACCATGCTGATCCCCACGGTGGGAAGCGAGTGATCTTCCGAGACCACCACGGTCAGGCCGTTGGGAAGCGTCTTCACTTCCACCGGGACCTTCCAGGCGGGAAGCTTGGTTTCTGACGGACCTGCCAGCACAGCGGTCCCCAGAAAGAAACAGGGCAGAAACCCGAGACGCATGGGCACTCCTGAGCAGGACCCGGGACGAAACCCTGCGGTCGGTGGTTGGGCGGTTACCCCGACTACCATAGCCGTACCGGTGCTATCCGGTCAGGATCTTCCAATAAGGTGAAGGGTAAAAACCGCGATTTGTCCTAAGAGGCCGTAACAAGACCTCACGTGGCTGCGTCGGGTTTTGTTACGACCTCAAAGTCTGGCGGAGAGTGTGGGATTCCCTCCGCGTCACCCACTTCGGCTGCGCCTTGGGGTGACGCTGCGGCCGCACGCAATGCTGGCACGCCGCTTCACGGCTGCGGGAGTTCCCCGGACTGCCTTCGCCTACGGCTACCTGCCAGCATTGCCGTGACTGTGTGTTTCCGGCAAGGGTGCGTGACCGGGTGAGTTGATCGCCGATAGGCTCGTGGGGATCGGAGATCCCCCTTGGCTAAACGGAAGAAGCTGCCGTCCTCTTCGG
>CAIPAY010000246.1 GCA_903863195.1 uncultured Holophagaceae bacterium | reverse complement strand
CTGGGGCTTCCGCATGGGGCACCGCCAGCTGCCGGACGTCATGCATCAGGATGGTCTGCGCTGCCCAGTGACCGGTCTGCTCATGGGCGAGACCATCGAGCAGCTGGCCCGGAAGCGCGGGATCACCCGCCTGGAGGCCGATGCCTGGGCTGCCGAGAGCCACCGGCGCGCCGCCCAGGCCGATTTCACGGCCGAGCTGGCCGCGCATCCGGCCCTGGACCACGACGAGTGCGTCCGTCCCGACGTCACGCCGGAGCGTCTGGCCCGCCTGGCCCCCGTCTTCGACCCCGAGGGCCAGATCACCGCCGGCAATGCCTCGGCCCTCTCGGATGGAGCGGCAGCCCTGCTTCTGGGCCGCCGGGACCACGCCGACGATGCGCTCCCCCTGGCGCGGATCCTGGGCTGGAGCGAAGCCGGTGTGGATCCCCTGGATATGGGGGAAGCCCCCGTGCCAGCGGTGCAGCGCCTGCTGGCTGCCCATGGGATGACCGTGGCCGACATCGACCTCTGGGAGCTGAACGAGGCCTTTGCCACCCAGCTGCTCGTCTGTCAGCGACAGCTGGGACTTCCGCCGGACCGCCTGAACGTGGCCGGGGGCGGGGTGGCGCTGGGGCACCCCATCGGTGCCACGGGCGCCCGGATCATCTGCACCCTCATCCACCAGCTGCGGCGGCGGGGCGGCGGCCTGGGCGTGGCCACCCTCGGCATCGGCGGGGGCCTGGGGCTCGCCCTGCTGATCGAGACTCTGCCCTAGGGTCTTCTCAGGACTGCTGCGCTAGGCCGGTGCCTCGCCCAGCAGCTCCTTGAGCGCCCGGTAGTTGGTCTTGCCAGTGCCCAGGGTGGGGATCTGGTCGATGTGCCGGACCACACGGATGTTGTGGAGGGATGACAGCCCCGCAGCGCGGATGACGGCATTGGCATCATCGCGGCCGATCCCGGCCACCGAGAACAGGATCAGATCCGGGTTGAGCTCCTCGGGCGAGGCCTCCACGGCCAGGACGGGCTCGGTCTCGTCCTCGCCTTGGAAGCGGCGGGACAGGGCCTCCTCGATGGCGGGGAGGGAGACCATCTCGCCCCCCAGCTTCACGAAGCGCTTGAGGCGACCGGCAAACACGAGCACGCCGCAGTCCTGCCGCACCAGGTCGCCGGTGCGGTACCAGGAGCTGCCCTCGAAGGTCTCGAAGGGCGAGTCCACATCGGGGTTCAGGTAGCCCCCAAAGATGCTGGGGCCCTTGACCAGCAGCATCCCGGGCTGGCCGGGCTCCACCCGGCAGCCCGTGTCCAGGTCCACGATGCACCACGTCACGGACAGCAGCGGCTTCCCGATGGTGCCGGTGCGGGGATCCTCCTCGCGGTTGACGGAGACCACCGGCGAGCACTCCGTGATGCCGTAGCCTTCAAGGACCGTGCAGCCGGGCCAGCGGCGGGCGAGGGTCGCATAGATCGAGTCGGGACACTTCTCCGCATCCGACACGACGACGCGGAGGGACTCCAGGTGCCGGTCCTCCGCCATGCGGAGAATGCCCCCGAGGAAGGTGGGGGTGCCCACGAGCATCGTGGCATGGTAGGCCTCGATGATCCGGGCCAGCATGCGGCCTTCGGTGGGATTGGGGTGGTAGACCACTCGCAGGCCCAGCAGCAGCGGCAGGATCGTGGTGGTGGTCAGGCCGAAGGCGTGGAAAGGCGGCAGGCAGCCCATGACCCGCTCGTCTTCCCGGAAGTGGAGGGCCAGGGCCGCATCCCGGATGTTCGCCAGGATGTTGCCGTGGCTCAGCGGCACCGCCTTGGGGTTGCTTTCGCTGCCGCTGGTGAACAGCACCGCCGCAGTGGCGGGCGCCTTCTCCGCCACCAGGGAGGCCCAGTTGAACCGGGCCCGGAAAGCCGCCGCCAGCTTGGTCGGCAGGGAGATCTTCTTGCCGGCCTCGTCCAGCAGCAGCAGGCGGTCCTTCACGGCTGCCAGGTCCACACCCTGGGCATCGAGCCGATTGACGAGCGTGGACACGGTGATGACGTGCCGCACCCCCACCAGATCCAGTCCGAAGCCCATGCTCCGGGCGCCGGCGGTCCAGTTCACCAGTACCGGGGTCTTGCCCGCAAAGAGCAGCGCCAAGTAGATGATGCTGGCCCCGCCCGAGGCCGGCAGCATGAGTCCCACGTGGGTGCCCTCCAGGCGCTCGAAGAGGGGCTTCAGCACCATGATCGCGGTGATCACATCCCGGTAGGTCTTCACGCCGCCTGCCTGGTCGGCCATCACGACCCGGCGGGGGTCCCGCTGGGCCTGCTTGAGGAAGACCTCGGGAATGGTGTCGCCTTCGGGCATCTCGATGGGCAGGTCGGTGCGGGTGTGGAACCAGGCGTGGGGTACCGCCTTGAGTTCACCCTGGCGCAGGGAGACCGCGGCGCCCGTGGCGGCCAGCAGCACGTCCCCCACCGTCTGCAGTGAGGCGGGATCGCCGCAGGTATAGCCATAGGCCCGCTGGATCCAGAGCTCGAGCTCGCGATGGCCCAGGGCATCCAGGCCAAGGTCGCCCACCAGCGTCAGGGCGTCCTGGAGGTCCGGGTGACCCGTCATCGCCTGCAGGTGGTGGCGAACCGCGTCTCGCACCTGGGTAGGCACCGAGCGGGTGTTCCCCTCGACCCGGGGCCGAGGGGGCTCCGGTAGCGTGCGCGGCGCATGGTTCCGCCAGAACCGGTAGGGGACGAAGGTGCGGGCCGTGGCCTCCCGGTTGAGCGCCCCTTCCAGGGCCCGGTTGAGGGCGGCCCGGCCCTGGTCCAGCGGCAGCTCGGAGGCTTCCTCCATGACCAGGCGGACCTCCCGGCGCGGCATGAAGAAGAGGCCATTCACCCCCAGGTAGAACACGCTCTTCAGCAGCTGGACACCCAGCCTCGGCCGCGTTCCTGCCGCGGCACTGAAGCGGCTGCCCCACAGGCCCTGCAGCCGCACCGTGACGACCCGGGCGCCGGGGGCCTGGCGGAGGATGGCCTCCACCACGCTGTTGTCGGCGTAGTCCTCGGTCCGCTGGCGGGCGAGGCGCCCGCCGGGGAACAGCAGCAGGTTGCGGCCCGCGGCCAGCTGAGCGGCGAGCGTGGCCAGCTCGGCGTCCAGCGCGGGTCGGCAGCGGTCGCCGAGGTCCGAAGGATCCGGCAGCGCCCGGGCGCCCAGCAGCCGGGCGAGCCAGCGCAGCGGCAGCGAAGCAGCGTGGTCCCGCCCTGCCACCAGGATCGGCGCGAAGCGTGGTGCGAGCGTCGTGAGCAGCAGGAACGGATCCACCAGGGTCGGGTGGTTTGCCACGAACAGCGTGCCCGCCCCTGGCCGGGGGGACTGTTGCTCGAGACCCTCGGCGCGCATCCGGTACCGCAGGCGCAGCAGAGGACGACCCAGGGCGAGAAACAGGGAGGCAATCATTGGGGAGTGTTACCTACAGGCTGATGACGGGTGAGCGGGAATTGTAACGGGAAACACAGTCCGCTCCTAAACCTGTCCCGGGAGTTCTGCGAAGATGATGCAGGACCCAGCGGGGTCCTTCGAGGTTCCAATGGCCGATTCGCCCCTGATCCAACTCACCGACATCACCAAGATCTACCAGATGGGAGACATGGAGGTGCGGGCCCTGGATGGTGTCTCCATGGGCATCCAGCGGGGCGAGTATGTGGCGATCATGGGTCCTTCCGGCTCCGGCAAGTCCACCATGATGAACATCATCGGCTGCCTCGACACGCCCACGGCCGGCAGCTACGAGCTGAACGGCAAGCTGGCCTCGGCCATGAGCGACGACAACCTTGCCCAGATCCGGAACGAGGAGATCGGCTTCGTCTTCCAGACCTTCAACCTGCTGGCCCGCACCACCTCACTGCAGAATGTGGAGCTGCCCCTCATCTACGCGGGCAAGACACCCCATCAGCGCCATGAGATGGCACAGCGCGCCCTGGAAAACGTCGGCCTCGGCACCCGCAGCGACCACATGCCCAACCAGCTCTCCGGCGGCCAGCGGCAGCGCGTGGCCATCGCCCGGGCCCTGGTGAACGAGCCCTCCATCCTGCTGGCGGACGAGCCCACGGGAGCCCTGGATTCCAAGACCAGCATCGAGATCATGGCCCTCTTCGAGGACCTCTACCAGAAGGGCAACACCATCATCCTCGTGACCCACGAGGAGGACATTGCCCGCCATGCCCACCGCATCGTGAAGCTCCGGGACGGCAAGATCATCCACGACGAGCCCAACGTACCCATCACCCCCGAAGAGCACATGGCGCGCCTGAGCCTCTGACAAGGGAGCCTACCCGGGGTAACATGGTCGGATGCAGAAGCTCGTCCAAGGCATCCACCAGTTCCAGACCCAGATCTTCAGCACCCACCGGGAGCTGTTCGAGCGCCTGGACCAGAATGAGCAGACACCCGAGACGCTGTTTGTCACCTGCTCGGATTCCCGCATCAGCCCGAACCTGATCACGCAGACGCAGCCCGGCGAGCTGTTCATTCTGCGCAATGTGGGCAACCTCATCCCGCCCTACGAGAGCATGGGCGGCATGGCCGCGGGCATCGAGTTCGCCGTCGCCTCCCTGAAGGTGAAGCACATCATCATCTGCGGCCACTCCAACTGCGGCGCCATGCGGGCGCTGCTGAACCCGGACGAGCTGGGCGAGCTGCCGGCCACCCGCGCCTGGCTGACCCACTGCCGCACCACGGAACGCATCATGTGGGAGAGCTACGGCCACCTGAAGGGCAGCGACCTGCTCCACGCCACGGTGGAGGAGAACGTGCTCGTCCAGGTGGACAACCTGCGCAAGCACCCCGCGGTGGCGAAGGCCGTGGCCAACGGCATGCTGCACCTGCATGCCTGGGTCTACAAGATTGAGACCGGCGAGGTCTTCGCCTTCGACCCCGCCCGGGGGCAGTACGCCCCGATCACCGGCACCCAGGGGCTGGATCCCCTCGACACCGACCACCGGGGTACGGACCTCTCGATTTAGAGCAGGCTCAGAGCTGCAGGCGGTCCAGCCGATCCGGCCGGTCGCGCCAGCCCTCGTCCGCCTTCACGAACAGCTCCAGCCGCACGGGCCGCTGGAGCAGCTTCTTCAGCTCGCGCTGGGCGCTCTGGCGGATGTCCTTGATCATGGCGCCGCCGCTGCCCAGCAGGATCTTCCGGTGTCCGTCGCGGTCCACCACGATCCGCGCGGCGATGAACACGCCGTCGGGGCCCATGTCCTCCGGGTAGTCCGCCTCGCCGGGCTCCACCCACTGCTCGATGAGCACCGCCACGCCGTGGGGCACCTCTTCGCGGGTCTTGCGCAGCACCTTCTCGCGGATGAACTCCGCCGCCAGGGACCGCTCGGTCTGGTCCGTAAAGACCTCCTCGGCGTAGGGCCAGCCCGGCTGGGTGGCATCCCGCTCCAGCAGCGCCCAGAGGGGCTCCAGGTTCTGGCCGGTCTTGGCGCCGATGGGCACGATCTCCTTGAAGGGGAGCAGGTCCTTGTAGGTGGCGATCTTCTCCAGGAGGCGGCTCTTGGAGAGCAGGTCGATTTTGTTCAGCAGCAGGTAGGTGGGCCGCTCCAGCCGGCGCAGGCGCTTGGCGAGCGCGTGCTCCCCGGTGCCCAGGTAGGCATCGGCGTCCACCACCCAGAGGACGATGTCGGCCTCCTCGAGCGCCTGCTCCACGTGGGCCATCATGCGCTCGTTGAGGGCGTGCTTCGGCAGGTGGATGCCCGGCGTGTCCAGGAAGGCCAGCTGGGTGTCGCCCCGGTCGATGACGCCCAGCACCCGGGTGCGGGTCGTCTGGGGGATCTGGCTGGTGGCCGCCAGTTTCTGCCCCAACAGGGCGTTCAGCAGGGTGGACTTGCCGGCGTTGGGAAGACCGATGATCGCGAGGGTGGCGTGGTGGCGATCAGCCACGGTGCACGCCCCGTTTGGCTTCGCGGATGAACTGCAGGAGGTAGGCGACCTCGACGATGTGCCCCACTTCCTGCTGGGCCTGGGCCAGCGCCTCGTCGCGCAGCAGCCCGGCGTGGAAGAGCAGCCGGTAGGCCCGCTTCAGCCCCTCGACCGTCTCGGCCGGGAAGCCCTTGCGCTGGAGGCCGATGGTGTTCACGCCGTAGCTCTTGGTGTCCCGGGCGCCGGCGGTCTTCATGAAGGGCAGCACATCCTGGGTGGCCACGGTGAAGCCGCCCATGAAGGCATGGTGGCCCACCCGGCAGAACTGGTGGACCGCGGAGAAGGCGCCGATGTTGCAGCCGTCCCCGACCTCCACGTGTCCAGCCAGGGTGGCCGAGTTGGCGAAGATGTTCTTGCTGCCCACGTGGCAGTCATGGGCGATGTGGGAGCCGGTCATCAGGAAGTTGTCGTCGGCCAGGGTGGTGAGCCCGCCGCCGCCTTCGGTGCCCCGGTGCAGGGTGCAGCCTTCGCGGAGGACATTGCGGTTGCCGACCTGCAGGCGGGTGGGCGCCCCCTTGAACTTGAGGTCCTGGGGACCCATGCCGAGGGTGGCGTGGGGGTAGATGTCGTTGTCCTCGCCCAGCTCCGTGTGGGGGCCGATGACGACGTGGCTGCGCAGCAGGGTGCGGGCGCCGATGACGGCGTTGCCCTCGATGACGCAGAAGGGCCCCACCACCACGCCTTCGCCAAGGCGGGCTTCGGGACTGATGACACTGCTCGGGTGGACTTGTGCGCTCATTTCGACTCTCCCTCAGCCACGTCCATCAGCATGGACATGAACTCGGCCTCGGCGACCTTCTGGCCACCCACGAAGGCCTCTCCGCGCATCTTGCAGATGCGCCCCTTGATCTGGAGCACCTTCACTTCCATGACCAGCTGGTCCCCGGGCTGCACCGGCTTGCGGAACTTCACATTGTCTATGCCCATGAAGTAGATCACCTTCGTGGCGCGGTCCTCGAACTCCCGCATGAGGAGGCAGCCACCAGTCTGGGCCATGGCCTCCACGATGTAGACCCCCGGGAACACGGGGCGGCTGGGGAAGTGCCCCTGGAAGATCTCTTCGTTGTAGCTGACATTCTTGAGGCCGCGGATCCAGACCTTGGGCTCGAAGTCCAGGATCCGGTCCACCAGCAGCAGCGGGTAGCGGTGGGGCAGCAGATCCATGATCCCCTGCAGATCGATGGTGCGCGGTTCGCGTTCAGACATGACAACTCCAATCCTTTAGCTTACCGGCTTCAGCCCCCCGCCTCCAGCCTCAGCTCCGGGTCGTCGTGCGCTCGAACACCCGCGCCTCGATGAAGAGGTCCAGCAGGGGACGGTCGATGGCCCCGCCCCGGGCCTCCTCGTCGAGGATGGCGAGGCTGCGCTCTAGTGGGACCGCGGCCTTGTAGGGCCGGTCCCGGGCCGTCAGAGCGTCGAAGATGTCAGCAATGGCCATGGCCCGGCTCTGGACGGGGATCTCCGCTGCCCCGAGCTGGCGGGGATAGCCGCGGCCGCTGAGCCGCTCGTGATGGGCGTAGGCGATCTGGGGCACGCCGGCCAGGTCCCGGGTCCACGGGATGCGCTCCAGGAACCGGAAGGTGTGGGTCACGTGGCTCTCGATCTCGAGGCGCTCGGCCTCGGAGAGGCTCCCGCGGCGGATCCGCAGGCTCGCGAGGTCGGCGACCTCGACCAGGCCCCGCCGCTCGCCGCTCCAGTGGGTGAAGGCAAGGTTCTCGAGCAGCCCCAGGCCCTCGACCACTTCCTGGGCCAGGACCGTGGGCTCGTTGCTCTGGCTGACCAGGTGCATGAGGCGCTCGCTCTCGGTCTGCCGGTCCCGCAGGATCTGCTCCCAGCGGGCGGGATCGAAGGCCTGGCCGCCCTTCCAGGCCAGAGCCAGCAGCTCAAGGCTCTCTTCCATCTCCCTCTGGCGGAGGCGCTGCAGGATCACTTCGAGCTGGCTGGGTTCGAGCTTCTTGGCCTTGACCAGCACCTGCTCCCGGACGCCCACCTTGCCGAAGTCGTGGAGGAGGCTGGCGTAGCGGAGTTCCCGCAGCTGGCGATCCGTGAAGTGCAGTTCGCCGTAGGTGCCGTTGGGGGTGGCGTTCACTGCCTCGGCCAGGGCCACGGTCAGGTCCGCCACCCGCCCGGAGTGCCCGCTGGTGACCGGATCCCGGGACTCGATGGCCTGCACCGAGGCCGCGACGAAGCCTTCGAACAGCTGCTCGATCTCCTGCCGCAGCTGGGCGTTCTTCACCGAGACCGCCGCCTGCCCGGCGAGGCTCTGGGCCAGGGCCTGGTCCTCCGCCGTGAAGCGACCCCCGTCCCCGGAGTCCTCCTCCAGGCGATTCAGCAGCTGCAGCACCCCCAGGACCTGTCCTTCGGTGTCCTGCATGGGCACCACCAGCATGGACGCCGTACGGTAGCCCGCCTGCCGGTCAAAAGATTCGTTGAAGCGGTAGGGGGCCTCCTCGGGGATGTGGTAGACGTCCCGGATGTTGAGGGTCTCTGCAGTGAGAGCCACGAACCCGGCCAGGGTCTGCCGGGAGGCGGGCATCACGATGCGGTGGAAGGGCAGGCTCACCCGCGCATTCTGGGTGTGCGCGAAGAGCAGCTCCCGCTGGTCCGCCTCGCCGGACAGCAGGTAGATGGAGCCAGCCTCGGCCTTGAGCAGTTCCCGGGCCTTGGTGAGGATCAGGTCCAGCAGCCGGTCCAGGTTCTGCTCGGAGGCCAGCGCCCGGCCCACCTCGTGAAGGCGCTCCATGGACCGCCGGTCCTTGGCCCGCTCCCAGCCGGCCTTCAGCAGGGCCACCGCCGCATCGGCTCCGGGCCAGGCGTGGCAGGCCACGAAGGCGCCCTCCCCGGGCACGCCGATCACTACGTCCGCCGGCGCACTCTCCTGGAAGACCAGGGCCCCGCGCATCTCCCCTGCAACGCAGTCGAGGAGGGTGTTACGGTGCTTTGGGGGTACGGCTACGGTGAATCGCAAGGCGGAATCAGGCTCCAAAAAGAGAGGGGTTCCGCCAGCATATCGGAATTCCCCAGCACGAACTGAAGGTTGGCGGGGATCCATCGAGCGTCTCGCCTGGGGCGGCAAGGGTGTCGGCCGGGCCGAGGATGGGCGCCTGCTCCTGCTGGAGGCGCCCCTGGCCCTCTTCCCCGGCGAGGTCGTCGAGGCCGAGGTCATCTGGAAGGCCCGCCACGGCGAAGGCCGGGTCACCCGCTGGATCACCCGGGATCCGCGGAGGGCCGCCGCCGAGTGTGCCGTGGCCGACCTCTGCGGCGGCTGCGAGCTGTGGGAAGCCGGCCGCCACGGTCCTGAGTTCAAGCGCCAGATGGTCGCGGACCTGCTGCGGCGCCAGCTGGGCGAAGACCAGCCCTGGACCTGGCACCCGGCCCCGGAAGGCGCCCGCCGCCACCGCATCCAGTTGCACTGGGATGGCGCCTCCCTCGGCTACTTCCGGCGGCACAGCCACGCCCTGGTGCCGGTCACCACCTGCCCCGCCGCAGCGGATCCCCTCTCCAGCGCCATCCCCCGGCTGCTGGCGGGCATCCTCGGCCAGGCGCTCACGACCCGCACCGGGCGCTGGGAGCTGTCCACGGGCAGCCCCGCCGACCAGGTGTGGGCCACCGACGAGCGGAACCGGACCTGGTCCCTCCAGCCTGACGGCTGGCACCGCGCCACGGAGCCCATCCGCCACCAGCTAGGTGAGGCTGTGCTCTGCCACGAGCCTGGCGCCTTCTTCCAGGTGAGCCCGCCCTGGGCCGCCGAAGCCTTCGGGAGCCTGCTGCGGGACTGGAAGGTCCAGGGCGGCACGCTGTTCGACCTCTACGGCGGTGTGGGCCTCTTCTCCGCGCTGCTGGGCGACCGCTTCCAGCGCCGGGTGCTCGTGGAGTCCGGCACCGCGGCCGTGGCCTGGGCCCGGCGCAACCTGGAGGCCGCGGGCCTGCCCGCCGAGTGCCTGGTGGCCGACGTGGCGGAGTGGGTGCCGGAAGGCCTCGGTCAGCCCCGGGATGTGATCCTGCTGGACCCGCCCCGGGCGGGACTGGAGCCCGCCCTCTGCGACCGGCTGGCCACCGCCGGCGCCGGCACCCTGGTGCTCGTGGGCTGCGACGGCGCCGCCTTCTGCCGGGACGTGAAGCGGCTCGCCCCCGCCTGGCGGCTGGATCAGCTGGCCGTGCTGGACCTGTTTCCCCTCACCAGCCATGTGGAGTGCGTGGCCCTGCTGACCCGAGTCCCATGAGCGCCCTGGGCCGCCACCTGCTCGTGGAGTTCACGGGCTGCGAGGCTCCTGCCCTGGCCGACCTCGAAGGGGTGACCCGGGCCATGCTCGAGGCGGCCACCGCCTCCGGCGCCACCATCGTGACCCACAGCTTCCACCACTTCAGCCCCCACGGGGTGAGCGGCGCCGTCATCATCGCCGAGAGCCACCTCGCCCTCCATACCTGGCCCGAGCACGGCTTCGCCGCCCTGGACTTCTTCAGCTGCGGGGCTGTGGACATGGAGCGGGGCGTGGCCCACCTGAAGACGGCCTTCGGCGCCACCGGCGAGACCCGCCTTGAGCTGGAGCGTGGCCCCCTGCGGGTTCTCCCCGGCTGATCAGTCCCAGCTCAGCGGCAGCCTCGGCTGGGGCGGCGCCTTGGGCAGTACGCCCTCCAGCCGCAGCAGGAACTCCTTCATGTCCAGCCCGCCGGCGTAGCCCACCAGGGAGCCGTCCGAGCCGATCACCCGGTGGCAGGGGATCAGGATCGCGATGGGGTTCGCCGCGTTGGCGCGGGCCGCGGCCCGGATGCACTTCTCGTCGCCCAGGCGCCGCGCCAGCTCCAGGTAGGTGACGGCCTGGCCGTAAGGGATCTGCTGCAGCGCCTTCCAGACCCGCCGCTGGAACTCGGTGCCTTCCACGATCATGGGAATGTTGAAGTCGCGCAGGTTGCCCGAGAAATAGGCCTCCAGCTGCCGCCGCAGGTAGGGCAGGCTCCGGGGAAGCGGTCCCTCGGGGGGTGCCGGGGGCGCCTTGTAGATCCGGACCAGCTGAGCCAGGCGCCCATCGCCGTCGAAGGCTGCGCCCAGCTCCCCGAAGGGTGTGCTGAGCATGTGAAAGGTCTCTGGCATGGGCTCCAGCATGGCAGAATCGCGGTTTTTTGTTATCAGGGCTTCTGCCATCCCATCCCAGTCTCAAGGTGACGCAGTGCTTTCGGGAGCGGGCCGTCGCCCGGCAGGATCACCCGGTGGGCGGGGATCAGCAGGGCGATGGGGTTGGAGACGCAGGTCATGACGACCACATCCTCATCAATGCCCAGCCAGGCCGCCAGGTCCGCCGGCTGGCGGGTCTGGCCGAATGGGATGGTCCGGAGGGTGTCCCAGACGCGCAGCTCAATGGCGGTCCCCTGGGGGTCCAGGGGCACGGTGAAGGTGCGCAGGGTGCCTGCCAGGTAGGCCTCGATCTGCCGGTCCAGGAAGCGCTTCGCCTCCCGCTGTTCCCGGGGGGGCAGTGGGCTGGTCTTCCGGGGATCGTGGCCCTCCAGCACCAGCTCCTGAAGCCTGCCGCGGCCGTCGAAGGCGGCGCGCATCGGTCCCATGGGGGTGGACAGCTCATAGTGCCAGAGGAGCATGAGGTCATCATGCCAGGGCCGCCGCGACCTGCAAGGGATTCGCAGAAGGGTTTCGCGCGCGCCGCCTGGGCTCCTAGACTCAAGCCATGCCTGAGTCTCCCTTCCGCCTCTCCATCATCGACTACCTCAACGCCGCCCCCCTGAACCAGGGGTTCAAGCACGGGCTGGGCTGGGAGCACTTCCACCTGAAGTTCCACTACCCGTCGGTCTGCGCCGACCGCCTCCGCACGGGCGAGGTGGATGCGGGCATCGTCAGCTCCATCGAATACCTGCGGATCCCGGACCTGCTGATCGTGCCGGGACTCTGCATCGCCTCGCCGAAGCGGGTGCGCAGCGTGGTGATCCTGTCGAAGGTCCCGCCTGAGCAGATCCGCACCCTGGCCCTGGACACCTCCAGCCGCACCAGTGTGGTCCTGGCCCAGCTGCTGCTCCGCGAGCGCTACGGCGTGAGCCCGGAGGTGGCGGACATGGGGCCGGACCTGCCCGCGATGCTGGAAGCCCACGACGCGGCCCTGATGATCGGTGACGCGGCCATGCGGGCGCCCCGCCAGGGCCTCTTCGTGCTGGACCTCGCCGAGGAGTGGCACACCTGGACGGGCCTCCCGTTCGTCTTCGCCCTCTGGCTCGTGCGGAAGGATGCCCCGGTCCTGAAGGTGCCCGGCGGCGTGGGCCCCTTCTTCCACAAGAGCCTGGAGATCGGTCTGGCCCAGCTGC
Organism: uncultured Holophagaceae bacterium; assembly: GCA_903863195.1. Classification (GTDB taxonomy): domain Bacteria; phylum Acidobacteriota; class Holophagae; order Holophagales; family Holophagaceae; genus Geothrix. Next base: position 17,260 of record CAIPAY010000246.1, on the reverse strand, counting down.
CCGAGATCGTGGAAGAGGCCCGGCGGACCATCGGCTGGACCAAGATCGAGCTCCACGAGTACCTCACCGAGAACATCAGCTACACCCTGGGCGAGGCGGAGCGGGAGAGCCTGGCCCTGTTCTTCGAGAAGGCGGTCCGCCACGGGTTCGCCCCCGAGGAGAAGCCGCTCCGCTTCCTCTGACTTTCCGAACCCCCGATCCTCTGACAACCTGGATCCTCACCTGGATGACCCCATGACCGAGCTCACCGCCCTCTACCAGACCCACCTCGCCGAACGCCAGCGCACGACCGAAGCGGCCCTCGCCGAGACGGGCCACGACGCCCTGGTGATCTCCAGCGGCAAGGTCTACACCCACTTCGCCGACGACCAGGACGCCCCCTTCCACCCCACGCCCCACTTCGCCCACTGGTGCCCCATGGCGGGCCCCCACCACGTGCTGGTGGTCCGCCCGGGCCAGCGCCCTCGCCTCATCCGCTACGCCCCCGAGGACTTCTGGTACGAGCAGTCGCCGCTTGGCGATCCCTTCTGGGCCGCCGCCTTCGACCTCGAGGAGGTCGGCACCGTGGAGGACGTCTGGAAACGGCTGGGCACCCTGGCCCGGACCGCCTACATCGGCAATGAGGCCGATCGGGCCGAGGCCGCCGGCCTGGAGGTGAACCCCGCCCTGCTGACGGCCCACCTCGACTGGCACCGCACGACCAAGTCCGCCTACGAAGTCACCTGCATCGACGAAGCCACGATCATCGCGGCCCGGGGCCACCGGGCCGCCCGGGCCGCCTTCCTGGCCGGGGCCAGCGAGCTGGAGATCCACCATGCGTACGTGCAGGCCGCTGGCATCGTGGATCACGAGATGCCCTACGGCAGCATCGTGGCCCTCAACGAGAAGGGCGCCATCCTCCACTACGAGGGCAAGCGCGGCCTGAAGCACGGCGCCGTGATGCTAATCGACGCCGGCGCCCAGGTGCGCGGCTATGCCGCCGACATCACCCGGACCCTGGCCGCACCCCACTGCGACCCCCGGTTCGCGGCGCTCATCGACGGCATGGAGCAGATCGAGCTGGAGCTCTGCGCCATGGTGAAGCCCCAGCTGGCCTACGGGGACCTCCACCACCAGGGGCACCTGCTCATCGCCGGCCTGCTGCAGGCTCAGGGCATCCTGAAGGGCAGCCCCGAAGAGGCCGTGGCCGATGGCCTCAGCCGCCCCTTCTTCCCCCATGGCCTCGGCCACCACCTGGGCATTCAGGTGCACGACGTGGCCGGTCGCCAGGGTGCCCCTGACGGCACCGTCGCGCCGCCGCCGCCGCAGCACCCCTTCCTCCGCACCACGCGCACCATCGACGCGGGCCAGGTGTTCACGGTGGAGCCCGGCCTCTACTTCATCCCCATGCTGCTGCGGCCCTTCCGCGACAACGAGTTCCGGGACCGATTCAACTGGAAGCTCATCGACGAGCTCATCCCCTGCGGCGGCATCCGGATCGAGGACAACCTGCTGGTCACGGCCGACGGGCACCGCAACCTGACCCGGCCGCACCTGCCCGCCTGAGGCCTCCCGCCCATCGGCCCCTGCCCTGCCCCCGGGATGCCCATCCGCCGTCCCCCCGGAGTTTCCATGTCGCTGCGCACCGCCCTGGCCTGCCTGCTCCTCGCCTCCAGCCTGCTTGCGCAGGGTACGGGCACCCTCACCCTCGAGGCGGTGGGCCATCCGACCCTCCGCAAGTCCTATGACGGCCCCCCCGCCACCCGGCTGGACTGGCTCCCGGACGGCGGGCTCCTGCGGACCAACCGGGACGGCAACCGCGTCGCCCTGCTGCGCGTGGACCCCGCCACTTGGGAGGCCCGGCCCCTGCTGGACGCCAGTCCCATCGAGAAGGCCCTGGCCGGTGCCGGGGTCACGGAGGCCGCGGCCAAGGCCGCCCTGGACCGGGGCACCCTGCTCTGGAACCCCGACCGCAGCGCCTTCCTGCTGACCGTCGCCGGGGATACCTTCCTGGTGGAGCTGCGAGGGGCCTCCGTGCGGCGGCTGCTCGTCGGCAAGGCCGATGAGCCCACCTTCAGCCCCGATGGCCTCCAGGTGGCCTACCTGCGCGGCAATGACCTCTACCGGACCGAGCTGGCCACGGGCAAGGAGACCCGCCTCACCACGGACGGCAGTGCCACGGTCTTCAACGGCCGCCTGGACTGGGTCTACCAGGAGGAGGTCTACGGCCGGGGCGGCTTTGGCGCCTTCTGGTGGTCCCCGGACTCCCGGCGAGTGGCCTACCTGAGCCTGGATGAGACCAAGGTCCCGGTCTTCACCCTGATGGACGACCGCACCCAGCCCCACAAGGCTCTGACCGCCCGCTATCCCAAGGCCGGGGACCCCAACCCCATCGCCCGCCTGGGCGTGGCGGACCTGCAGGGCCAGACCACCTGGATGGAGAACCCCTACCCGGGCCAGGAGACCCTGATCGTGCAGGTGGGCTGGGATCCCGAGGGGCGTCTGCTGGCGGTCTACCAGGACCGCATCCAGTCCTGGCTGGACCTGCGCCGTCACCAGGGCACCAGCTCGCGCGTGCTGGTCCGCGAGCAGAGCCGGGCCTGGCAGGAGCGCCTGCCCCTGCCCTGGTTCCTGGCGGATGGCGGCTTCCTCTGGGAGTCCAGCCGCACGGGCCACCAGCACCTCTACCGCTACGACAAGGAGGGTGGCCTGGTTGGCGCCGTCACTACCGGCCCCTGGGACGTGCGGAAGCTCCACGGCGTGGATGCCAAGGCCCAGCAGGTCTACTTCGACGCCACCGAGCGGAGCCCGATCACACTGGATGCCTGCCGCATCGGTCTCGACGGCAAGGGTTTCACCCGCCTGACGGAGCGGCCCGGCACGCACCGCGTGAAGTTCAACGCCACCTTCACGGCCTTCCTCGACACCTGGAGCGACATCCACACGCCGGCCCAGCAGGCGCTCCATGACGGCTCCGGCAAGCGGCTCCGCCTCATCGACGCCAACCCCGGCGACGACTGGAAGGCCCTGAAGCTCGGCCAGGTGAGCTTCCAGCAGGTCAAGACCCGGGACGGCTTCCTCATGGAGACCATGCTGGTGCGTCCCGTGGACTTTGATCCCGCCAAGAAGTATCCGGTCTACCAGTACATCTACGGGGGCCCCGCGGCCCCGCTGGTCGGCGACACCTGGAACCGCTCCATGAGCTGGTTCCAGTTCCTGGCCCAGCACGGCATCGCCACCTGGATCTGCGACAACCGCAGCGCCTCGGCCAAGGGCATCGCCAGCGCCCACGGCATCCACCGGGACCTGGGCGCCCTGGAGCTGCAGGACCAGCTGGATGGCCATGCCTGGCTGAAGGCCCAGGGCTGGGCCGACCTGGACCGGCTCTGCCTGGACGGCTGGAGCTACGGCGGCTTCATGGTCACCTTCGCCCTCACCCACAGCAAGGCCTGGAAGCTGGGCATTGCCGGGGCGCCGGTGGTGGACTGGAAGCTCTACGACAGCATCTACACCGAGCGCTACATGGGCCTGCCTGCGGACAACAAGGCCGGCTACGAGTCCAGCTCGGTGCTGAAGGCCGCCGCGAACCTCTCCGGCAAGCTGCTGCTGCTGCACGGCACCCTGGACGACAACGTGCATCCGCAGAACAGCGTCATGCTCATCGACGCGCTGCAGAAGGCCGGACACTCTGTCCAGATGGTGCTGCTGCCGGGCTCCGACCACAGCCCCCGGGCGCCCCAGCACCGCTGGGCGCGCTACCAGGCCATGTGGGAGTTTCTGTCCCGGAACCTCTGAGCCTGATTTGCACTCAAAGAAAAATATTCACCACCAAGACACCAAGACACCAAGAACTAAAATTACAAATAAATGCAGTTTTATTAGTTTCCTTTCACTGCGGGTTAGGAAGAATGCTCAATCCGCCGGGACCGGCTCCTCCGGCTTGGCAGGCAGCAGGCGATCGTAGGCCCAGAGCAGCAGGGCGGTGAGCACGCCCACCCCGGTGATGGTCCAGAGCATGCCGGTCGGCCGGTGGGCCACCTCGCCGAAGTGGTGCATCAGCTTGCCCCCGAACCAGCCGCCGATGAGAGACCCGAGCCCGATCGGCAGGAAGGCGAAGCCCATGTAGGTCCCCTGCTGCCCCGGGGGAGCCAGCCGCGAGATGTACTCGTAGTACCGCGGCGACTGGACGATCTCTCCCAGCGCCACGCAGACCAGGGTGATGATCACGCCAGTCACGGTGGGCATGAAGATCAGCACGATCCAGGCCAGGGAGGACATCAGCGTGCCCAGGGTGACCGCCTTCACGGAGGCGATCTTCTGGGTGGCCAGGCTGATGAGCACCGTCAGGCAGATCACAGCCAGGGGGCCAGTGACCAGCAGCAGCTCCGTGTCCGCCTTGGGGTCGATGTACTTCACCACGTAGAGGGGCAGCGTGATGAACTCCTGCCAGTACACCACCCAATAGCCGGTGAAGATCAGCAGGAAGAGCATGAACTTGGGATTCGACACCACCGTGAGGAAGTTCTTCCCGGTCTGGACCAGGGAGGGCGGCGGCGCGTCCCCCTCCTTGCGCGGCTCCTTGAACAGCAGCAGCACCGCGAAGAACATCAGGAACACGCTGACCGCCGCCACGCGGAAGACGTTCTCGACGCTCATGTGGCGGTGGACGTAGGACGCGGCGTAGGGACCGGCGGCCCCGCCGATGTTCACCAGCGTGTAGTAGATCGAGTAGCCGAGGGTGCGGACGTTGCCCTTGGAGGCCCGCGCCGTCGTCCCCACCACCGCCGGCTTCACCAGCGCTATGCCCAGGGCCGGCAGCATCAGCAGGAAGGCCACGAGCACGCTCAGGGGCACCATGCCGCGGATCGGCGCCATCCAGGAGGAGCCGAGCGAGCCCAGCAGGAAGTAGGAGCCGCTAAGGATCAGGTAGGCCAGGGAGAGCGCCCGCCGGAACCCGAGGCGATCCGCCACGGCGCCCCCGAAGGCCGCCAGGAACCAAACCAGGCCACCGAACAGCCCGGCCAGGCTGCTGGCATCCTGCGTCGGGAAACCCAGCGATTCGTTAAGGTACCGAGCCAGGGAGGCGAAGGCCGCGTAGTAGGAGAGGCGCTCGAACAGCTCACTGACGTTCGCCACCCAGAACGGGCGCTCAAAGCCATCACGGATCTCGCGCAAGCGCTGAGCTGCACTCAAAGGACCTCCCTAGACACAAGCTTCCCCCCGATCTTCCCGGGAGACTCGAGTCGAGGTCAATCCAAACCGCGCGGAACCTTCCCCTACTGGGGCTTGGTGAACTCCACCACGGCCTTGAGCATGTCGCCCACGGACATGATGCCCACCAGGTCGCCCTTGGCGTCCACCACGCACAGGCCGTAGAGCTTGTGGTCCAGGATCGCCTGGGCGGCGGTGCTCAGGTCCGTCTCCGGGCTCACGGTCATGGGCGCCGCATTCATCAGGTCCTTCACCGGCGTCTTGGAGAGGAGGTAGTGGACTTCCCAGGTGTCCAGGCTGGTGGCCTTGCCGGGGCTGTAGTCCTTGATCATGCGGTCCGTGATGAGGCCCACGAAGCGGCCACCGCTCATGACGGGCAGCCGCCGCACGCCCTTCTCCTTCATCAGGTGGATGGCCTCGATGATCGAGGCGTCCTGATCAATGGTGTAGGGATTCTTGGTCATCCACTTTTCAACGTTGGTCATTGGCTTCTCCTCACATGCCCAGGAAGGCTTTCTTGATGTGGTCATTGTTGAGCAGTTCTTCGCCCTTGCCCGTGAGCACAACCCGTCCGGTTTCCATCACGTAGGCCCGGTGGGAGATGCGGAGGGACTGGTAGACGTTCTGCTCCACCAGCAGGATGGTAACGCCTTCCTTGTTGATGCCGGTGATGATGTCGAAGATGTTCTTCACCAGCAGCGGGGAAAGGCCGAGCGAGGGCTCATCCAACAGCAGCACCTTGGGGTTGGCCATGAGACCCCGGGCGATGGCCAGCATCTGCTGCTCGCCGCCAGACATGGTGCCGCCCAGCTGCTTCTCGCGTTCCTTGAGGCGGGGGAACAGCTCGAAGACCCAGTCGATGTTCTTCTGGCGGTCACCCCGGGTCGACTTGACGTAGGAACCCATGCGGAGGTTCTCCATCACGGTCATCTCGGGGAAGATCCGCCGACCCTCGGGAACCTGGATGAGCCCCGCTTCCACCACGTGGTGGGACTGCAGCTTGCTGAGGTCCTGCCCGTTGAAGGTGATGGTGCCCGAGGCAGGCTTGACCAGGCGGGAGATGTTCTTGAGCGTCGTGGACTTGCCGGCGCCGTTGGCGCCCACCACGGTCACGATCTCACCCTGGTGGACTTCCAAGTCCACATCCCAGAGCACCTTGAGGTCGCCGTAGGCGAAGTTGAGCTTGTCGATTTTAAGCATGGGGCTCACCCAGGTAGGCGCTGATCACATCGGGGTTGCTGACGACTTCCTGGGGCGAGCCCTCGGTGAGCTTCTCGCCCGAGGTCAGGACCACGATGCGATCGGAGATCCGCATGATCGCCTTCATGTCGTGCTCGATGACCATCTGCGTGAGGCCGCGCTGCTTGATGTCCAGGATGAGCTGGATGATCTCCTCGCTCTCAGCGGGGTTGAGACCGCCCATGACCTCGTCCAGCAGCAGGATCTTCGGCTGGGTGGCCAGTGCCCGCGCCACTTCCAGTTTCTTGCGCTCGCCGATGGGCAGCCCGCCCGCCAGGAAGTTGGTCCGGTGCTCCATGCGGACCACCTTGATCTGTTCCATGGCCATCTCGCGAGCGAGCTTCAGCGAACCGGTTCGCGCCAGGGCGCCCACCATCACGTTGTCGACCACGGAGAGCTTGGCCAGGGGCCTCACCTTCTGCCAGGTGCGCACCATGCCGAGCATGCAGACCTTGTCAGGATCGAGCCCATTCAACTTCCGGCCGTTGAAGATCACCTCGCCCTTGGAGGGCGGGTAGTAGCCGGTGATGCAGTTGAACAGAGTTGTCTTCCCGGCGCCGTTGGGGCCGATGAGGCCCATGATCGTGCCCTCGTGGACGTCGAAGCTGACATCCGAGTTGGCCGCGAGACCACCGAAGAACTTGCTGACGTTCTTGATTTCCAGGATGGCCATCAGACCGCCTCCCGCTTCCGGCGCAGGGCCAGCTTCTTGACGAACCCCATGAGGCCGTCCGGCATGAACAGGATCACCAGCACCACGAGGATGCCGTAGAGCAGGACGTGGGCGTGGGAGAGGTTCTCCTTGAGGAAGATCCCGACCTTCGAATCGGCGTTGACTATGCCGATCTTCACCAGCAGGTCGGTGACCATGTTGCTGCGCAAGGCCTCGGACAGCGGCACCAGGATCAGGGAACCCAGCACGGGGCCCCAGAGGGTGCCCATGCCGCCGATGATGCAGATGAGCATGATCTGGACAGAGACATCCAGGCCCAGCACCGTGGGGGGATCCACGAAGCCCACGTAGATGCCATAGAAGCTGCCGGCCAGGGAGGTCAGGACCGCGGAAATGACCAGGGCGATGTTCTTGTAGAGCGCGATGTTGATGCCCAGGGAGTGGGCCGCGTCCTGGTCCTCACGGATGGCCTGGAAGAAGTAGCCGAGCTTGGAATGCTGCACCCAGTAGGTGACGCCGATGGTCAGCAGCACCAGGAAGAGCCCGATGTAGTAGAAGGGCACCTTCGTCACGAAGTCCGTCACGACCGTGGCCCCGAGCTTGAAGGCGGGCAGCTCCGTGGCCAGGATGCCCTCGGCCCCGTTGGTCAGGGTGGTGAGGTTGATGGCCGACAGGCGCATGATCTCAGCCACTGCAATGGAGGCAAGGACGAAGTAGGGGCCGCGGAGGCGGAAGCAGATGCTGCCAATGATGAGCGCCACCACGATGACCGCGGCTATGCCTGCCCAGACACCGACCCAGGGGACGATGTTCTTGGAGTGCATGAGCATCATGGTGGTGTAGGCGCCGACTCCGAAGTAGGCGGCGTGGCCCACGGAGTGCTGCCCCGCGTAGCCGCCGAGGATGTTCCAGCTCTGGCCCTGAGCCACGCTCAGGAAGAGCAGGATCATCATGTGGAGGGCGTAGGGGCTCTCCACGAAGCGGGGGATGATCAGCAGGCCGGTCAGGAGGAGGATGCCGAAGGCGCTCTTGAGGATGGTCTTGTTCATGGTGTTCTCCTCAGGTCCGCGACTTGCCCATCAGGCCCGAGGGCTTGAAGAGCAATACCAGCAGGAAGAGCACGAAGACCACCACGTCCTTCCAGCCGGAGGAGATATAGACCGCGCTCATGGACTCGGTGATGCCGATAAGCACCCCGCCGAGCGTGGCGCCCACCACGCTGCCCATGCCGCCCAGCACCGTGATGACGAAGGCCTTCAGCGTGAAGACGCTGCCCACCTGGGGAAAGATGTAATAGGTCGGTGAGATCAGCGCGCCAGCGGTGCCCGCCAGGGCCGAGCCGAGGCCGAAGGCGATGATGGACATGCGCTTGACGTTGATGCCCATGAGTTGGGCCGCATCGCGATCCTGGGCCGTGGCGCGGATGGCCTGGCCAGTGTCTGTCTTCAGCAGGAACCAGTAGAGGGCCGCCGTGATCGCCGCAGTGATCAGGAAGGAGATCAGGAGCGGCGTGGAGACCGAGACCCCGCCGCCCACCTTGATGGTGGCCGAGGAGTAGCTGGTGCTAAGGATCTTGTAGTCGGAGGTGAAGATGAGCATCACTGTGTTGCTCATGATCAGGCCCAGGCCGATGGTCAGCAGGATCTGGTTCTGCGCCAGCGCGTCCAGCACCCGGTTGATGAACACCTTCTGGAGGAAGCCCCCGAACAGGAACATCAGGGGGAACGTGATCAGCACAGACACGAAGGGGTCGATCCCGAGGAGCGTGAAGATCATGTAGGTGAGGTACATCCCCACCATCAGGATGTCGCCGTGGGCGAAGTTGATCACCCGCATCACGCCGAAGATCAGCGTCAGGCCGATGCCGATGAGCGCGTACACCCCGCCGATGAGGATGCCGCTGATAAGGGATTGCAGAAAGACAGCCATGGGCGCGTAACCCTCCAGAGTTTCAGACGGGGGCGCATGTGGGCGCCCCCGGACAGGGCTCGATCACTTCCACTTGGGGAAGGGATAGATAGCTTTCTTGGTCGCGAACTGGGCGGGGAGCACCGTCTCGTACTTCCCGGCGATGATCTGCTGGACGAGCATCTGGTGGTTATTCTGGTTGGTGAACCCGTCGTAGTCGGCGAACTTCACCTCACCCATGACACCATTCCACTTGCCCGACTTCAGGGCGGCCCGCGTCTTGGTGCGGTCGCCACCGGAGGCCTTGGCGGTCTCGGCCATGATGATCATCGAGGCATAGGCACAGGCGGCGTGGTAGGTGGGTTCCTTGCCGAACTTGGCCTTGTAGCGGGCGCCGAAGTCCTTCGCGCCGGGCCAGTTGACATCGTCTGTCCACTGGGTGCAGGAGATGACGTTGTCGGAGATTGCCCGCTCTTTGGCGAACTCGACCGTGGTGAACCCGGCCCCGGCGCCGAGGAAGGCCTGGGGCTGGAGCCCGACTTCGCGGGACTGCCGCATGAGCAGGATGGCGTCGGCCACGTAGGAGACCATGAACACCAGATCCGGGTTCTTCGACTTGATCTGGGCGAGGGTCGAGCGGTAGTCGGCGGAGCCCTTGGGATAGGAGACATCGGCCACCACCTGGATGCCCTTGGTTGCCACGTAGTCCTTGGCCGTCTTGGAGGTGGAGGTGCCGAAGTCCGTGTTCTCGTAGATGAAGGCGATGGTCTTGGGCTTGCCCAGGGACGCGGCGGCATCGATGAGGCTGGAGGCGTACTTGTCGGCGGGGGCGTTCATGCGGAAGACATGCGCAAGGCCCTGCCGCGTGATCTCCTCTTTGGCGGCGGCGGGAATCAGCAGGGGCACCTTGTATTTCTCCGCCAGCTTGGCCACGGCGTTGGAGCAGGCCGAGGTGTAGGGACCCACCACGCCCACCACGTTCTCGCGGGTCGCCAGCTTCTCCATGGCGCTCATGGAGATCTGGGGCTTGCCCGTGTCGTCCTCCCACACGAGCTGGAGGTTGACGCCCTTCTTCTTGAGGTCCTCCTCGGCCAGCTTGATGCCGTTGGTGATGTTCTCGCCGATGGGCGCCTCGGGGCCGCTCATGGAGTTGATGACGCCGATCTTCTGCGCCATGAGACAGGGGGTGAGAACCAGGGTGGCGCCCAAGGCGAGGAGGTGCTTGCGCATGTCTGCTCCGAATGAAAAGGGATGGTGGGGTGAGTTAACCAATATTAGCCGAGATACAGGTAAAAAAAATCACGGGACTGGTGAGAATTACTCAGCAGTCCCGTGGTTGTTCAGTAAAAAGACTTACTCTCTGGAGCGGCTTTAGAAGCCGATGCCAAGGGAGGCGATGAGGCTGTTGCCGCCCTGCTCGCCAGTCTGGCCAGCGCGGGGAGCCAGGAAGTTCTTGCTGCGCATGATGTAGTCGATCTTCAGCTTCGCCACGCTGTACTTGTTGGGGACGAACAGGTAGTTGTAGCCAACCGTGGTCTCCGTGTACTTGGGCGAGTAGTCCGCAGGGGCGCCGTTGACCGTCACAACGTAGGGGCTGGTCGCGGTGTACCAGTTGTTCCCGGAGTTGTAGTTCAGGCTGTCATAGCGCAGCGCGAGCTGGTGCTGACCCATCTTGTAGATGAAGGTGCCGGTGTAGCCAGCGAACTTCTGGTCGAGGTTCTCGCGGGACAGGCCAGTCGGGGCGGTCGCGAAGAGGCTGGGGAAGCGGCGGCCCAGGAGGCCAGTCGCGTACTCGAAGTCGAAGTGCCACTTGCTGGTGTCATAGACGTAGAACGCGCCCTGGAGGGTGGTCTTGTCCTTGTTGTCCTTGATCTGCTGCGCGGTCAGGCCGGCAGGAATCGTGGTGGGGGTGGCGAAGGTGGAATCCTTCAGGTTCGTCACGCCCTCGCGGTAGTAGGCGCCAAACTTGTGCGCGCTTCCGAAAGCACCCTCGTAGCGAACGGTGAAGTCCTTCTGGGCGTTGGCATCAACCGCCGTCTTGCCGCCGCTGCCGTCATCCGTGGTGCCGTTAGAGACGGCGACACTCAGCTTGCCCTGCCAGCCCTTGGCATCGCCGTAGCCGTAGCTCAGCCACGCACCGCGGTCCCGCTTGTCGCCGAAGGCGCGGTTGAGCTGGTTGCGGTCGAAGAAGTAGATGTCCTTGGCGGCCACGATGGTGGCTTCATAGGTGGTGGGCATCTTGAACTGGCCGGCCTTCAGGACGAAGCCCTTGCCAAGATTCCAGGTGATGACTGCGTCGTGCAGGACGGGGTTGAGGGTCGTCGTCGTGTTGACCGCGTTGTTGGGATCGAACATCAGGTTCCAGCTGATGGAATCCGAGATGGTCTGGCTGAGGTAGACCTCGGACCGCTTGACCGTGAAGCCGTTCTCCGCGAAGCGGCCCGAGCTCATGCCGTCGTAGTAGGTGGAGACCCCACCGGGCTTGGCGGCCGAGTCGAGGCGCAGGTTGTTGTCCGCCATCTGGGTGTACCAGATTTCGATGAGGGCGTTGACCTTGATGGCTTCCTGGGCCTGGGCAGCCCCGGCTGCGAGCAGCGCGGCGACACCAGCGAGGCGAGAGATCTTCATATTCTTTCTCCTAAGAGGGAGGGTGGGGGGAACTTCAGGAGGAAATCCGCCAGGCTCTGAAGAGCGCACAGTCAGGCTCTGCCGGGACATCAGTTCGATTCAAGCTAAGCGCGCCCCGGGAGCAAGTCCATCAAAATCCTAGGAAAGTTCCCCATGATGTGACAGAAGGCACATGGGTGTTCCGCAGGCCATGTGAAATTATGGAAACAATAGTGTTAAGACGAAGCTACTGCACCAAAAACCGACTGCCCGGTCGGTCTTCACGCAGCAAGTTTTTACGTCGATTGGACTAGGTAAATTCCAGCACGCTTGCAAACGACGAGAGAGGGGTCAGCCGCCCGGAGTCACCTTCTAAAATGACATGAACAGGGTATAAGGACGCCCCCCTCCACCAACCCAACCCGCTCTCGGGCAAGCGGCTTCCTTCCAGAGAATGGAGCGGCCCGGGCTGCCGAGGCAGGACAGTTCCAGGTGCTGACTTTTTTCCTAGCCGACCGCGCCCCGATCAGAGCGGGGGGCGTCCTCAATCCATCCGGCTGCTTGGCTCCGGCGGCTCAAAGCTCAAGCGGCACGCTTGGGCGTGCCGCTTGAGGTTCTCTGCACACTCCGTCCGGTGGGACCTGGTGACCTAGAAGACCGCTTCGATGGGCGCGATCTCGCCGGCCTGCAGGGCCACGGCCAGAGCCGCCACCAGAGGCAGGCCGCGGTGGGCGAAGTGGATCGTGGCCTGCACCTTGTTGTGGTAGAAAGCGGCCTCGGGGCTGTCCTTGAGGAGGGCCTGGACGGCGGCGCGGTCCGTGGGATCCACGCCCCGGGCCCGCTGCAGCTCCTCGCCCTTCTTGAGGGCCAGGGTGGCCTGCTGGAGGAGCAGGTGGCCGGACACCACGTGGCCCAGCATGTCGAGCACCGGCACGGCGTTGAGCACCGTCAGCTGGCCGCCGTTGGGCTTGGCCGGGACCTCCTGGAGCACCGCGGTCAGGGTCTTCAGGGCCGCGCCCAGCTGCTGGGCGGAGGGGCCCAGCACCGGGTCCGCGGCCAGGGTCTGAACGGTGGCGCCGACGAGCTGGAGCAGGTCCTGCATGGGCCGACCGTCCTGCATGCGGAACTTGCGGCCCACCAGGTCCAGGGCCTGGATGCCGTTGGTGCCTTCATAGATGGAGGCGATCTTGCAGTCGCGCAGGTACTGCTCGGCGGGATACTCCATGGTGTAGCCGTAGCCGCCGTAGGTCTGCAGCGCCCACTCGGTCACCCGGAAGCCCCAGTCCGAGCACCAGGCCTTGCAGACGGGGGTGAACAGCTCGACGAGACCCTGCCAGCGGTTCTTGTCATCGCCGGAGGAGACATGGGCCATGTCCATGCACCAGGCGGTGTAGGACACCAGGGCCCGCATGGCCTGCACGTAGGACGACTGCATGAGCAGCATGCGGCGGACGTCAGGGTGCTGGATGATGGGCGACTGGCCGACCCCCTTGCCCGCGCGGCCCTGCAGCCGCTCCTTGGCGAAGGCGATGGCGGCCTGGTGGGCGGCAGAGGCGTTGCCCAGGCCCTGGACGCCGACCTCGTAGCGCGCGGCGTTCATCATCTGGAACATGTAGACCAGCCCGTGCCCTTCCTGACCCAGGAGGAAGCCCTGGCAGGCGTTGTCCATGCCGAACACCAGGGTGCAGGTGGGCGAGCCGTGGATGCCCAGCTTGTGCTCGATGCCCGCGCAGGTGACGTCGTTGCGCTCGCCCAGGCCGCCGTCGGCCTTGACCCGGAACTTCGGCACCACGAAGAGGCTGAGACCCTTCGGTCCCGCGGGCGCGTCCGGCGTGCGGGCCAGCACCGCGTGGATGATGTTGGGCACCAGCTCGTGGTCGCCGCTGGTGATGAAGATCTTCTCGCCGGTGACCAGGTAGGTGCCATCGGCCTGCTTGGTGGCCTTGGTGGTGAGGGCGCCCAGGTCGCTGCCCGCGCCGGCCTCGGTGAGGCACATGGTGCCGCACCACTCGCCGCTGTACATCTTCTCGACGTAGGTGGCCTTCAGCTCATCACTGCCGAAGGTCTCAATGAGGTGGGCCGACCCGCGGGTGAGCATGGTCTTGAGAGCCAGGGCCGTGTTCGCCCCCATGAGGTACTCGCTGATCCCCGTGCCCACGACCTCAGGAAGGCCCATGCCGCCGAACTCGGGGTTCATGGTGGCGCTGATCCAGCCGCCGGAGGCCAGGTCCTCGAAGGCCTCGGCGAAGCCCTCGGGCAGCTCCACCTTGCCGTTCGCGTACTTCGCGCCGACGCGGTCGCCCACCTCGTTGCAGGCCGCCACGCTGCCCTTCGAGACCTTCAGGGCCTCGTCCAGCACCATGCCCAGCTGCTCGCGGTCCACGTCCTGGTAGGGTTCGCCCTTCAGGACCGCATCCAGGTCCAGCCACTCGAGGAGGTTGAAGTGGATATCACGATGGTCGTCGAGGAAGAGCATGGGACCTCCGGCTGGGGGTGGTGTGAAAGGAATCTGGAGTCTGAGAGGTGGCTACTTCAGCTCAGGGAACTGATCTTCGCGCCACTCGGTGGCGGAGGCGCCCTGGTCGGCGGCACGCTTGCGGAGCTCCACGCGGCGGATCTTCCCGGAGATGGTCTTGGGCAGCTCGCTGAACTCGATGATGCGGATGCGCTTATAGGCGCTGAGGCGCTCGCGGATGAACTTGAACAGCGCCAGGGCGGTCTCGCGGCTGGGCTCCACGCCCGCCCGGAGGATGACGTAGGCCTTGGGCACGGCCAGCTTCACGGGATCGGGGCTCGGCACCACGGCGGCCTCGGCCACGAAGTCGTGCTCAATCAGGAAGGACTCCAGCTCGAAGGGGCTGATGCGGTAGTCCGAGCTCTTGAAGACGTCGTCGGCGCGGCCCACGAAGAAGAGGTAGCCTTCCGAGTCGCGGGTGGCCACGTCGCCGGTCCGGTAGTAGCCCTCCTTCAGGGCCTTCTCCATCTTGGAGGGATCGTCCTTGTAGCCCTCCATGAGGCCCAGGGGGCGGGGGCTGAGCCGCAGGGCGATCTCGCCCTCGTCCGTCTCCTTGCCGTCCAGGTCCAGCAGGACCACGTCGTAGCCCGGCATGGGCAGGCCCATGGAGCCCGGCTTCACCGGCACGCCGGGGGAGTTGCCCACCACGCAGGTGGTCTCGGTCTGGCCGAAGCCGTCGCGGATGGTGAGGCCCCAGGCCTTCTCCACCTGGCTGATGACCTCGGGGTTGAGGGGCTCGCCGGCGCCGATGACGCCGCGCAGCTTCACCTTGTAGGCGGCCAGGTCCTCCTGGATGAACAGGCGCCACACCGTGGGCGGGGCGCACAGGTTGGTGACGCCCTTGTCGGCGATCACCTTGAGGGCGGCCGAAGCGCTGAACCGGGTGGACCGGTAGATGAAGATGCAGGCGCCGGCGATCCAGGGGGCGAAGAAGTTGCTCCAGGCGTGCTTGGCCCAGCCCGGGGAGCTGATGTTGAAGTGGATGTCGCCCTCGCGCAGCCCGATCCAGAACATGGTGGTGAGGTGGCCCACCGGGTAGGACTGGTGGGTGTGCAGCACCAGCTTGGGCTTGGCGGTGGTGCCGCTGGTGAAGTAGAGCAGCAGGGGGTCCGTGGCCTTGGTGATGGCATCCGGAACGTAGGTGGTGGAGCCGCTGTAGAGCACAGACACGTCGTGCCAGCCGGGAACAGCGTCGCCCACGCAGATGCGGGTGAGGGAGGCGTCCATGCCGTCGAACTTGGCGGTCTGGGCGGAGTCCACCACCAGGTGGCGGATGCCGCCCCGCTCGAGGCGGTCAGTCAGGTCCGCCGGGCTCAGCAGCAGGGTGGAGGGCACCAGCACGGCGCCGAGCTTGATGCAGGCCAGCAGCACTTCCCAGAGGGGGCGCACGTTGTCGAGCATGACGAGCACGCCGTCGCCGCGCTTGACGCCCAAGTCGCGGAGGGCGTTGGCCACCTGGTTGCTGCGCTGGCTCATCTCCTGGAAGGAGACCTTGGTCTCACCGCCGCCCTCCTCCACGATCCAGAGGGCGGGCTTCTCGTTCCCGGCCGCCATCACATCGAAGTGATCGAGCGCCCAGTTGAAGTGCTCCAGCACGGGCCACTTGAACCCCTTGCAGGCCGCGACGCGGTCCCCGCTGTTGTCGAACATGAACTGCCGGGCACTGAGAAAGGCCTCTCGTTCGTTCATACAGCTCTCCTGAAAAGGGGTGATTCATCCAATTTATGATGATGAGCTGCCACCGTCCAGAACGAAAGATGACACAATGGACAAGAAAGCACCCTGAATGAGAACAGTCGACTGGAAGGCGTGATAGGGTGGTCGCGTCGCGACCGATTTTCGTGGGGCTCCCCTTTGTTCAGCATCATTCCTGACGGCGCCGGTTACCGGGAGTTCGTCCTCCTAAAGGATGGTCAGGGGATCTATCTTCGGATCGCCACCCCCGAGGACGTGGACCGGGTCGAGACGTTCATCCGGGGCCTCTCCCAGGAAGCTCTGTCCATGCGCTTCATGGGCGGCATCTCCCGCATCGCCCGCAAGTTCGTGGAAGAGCTCTGCATGGAAAATCCCCATGTGCGGGCCTGCCTCCTGGCGGTGGAAGGCGAAGGCACCGAGGAGCGCGTCCTGGGCCTGGGCAACTATGTGGGCGAGGGCGGCGCCAACGCCGAGGTCAGCTTCATGGTCGCGGACGAACACCAGGGCCGGGGGATCAGCAGCCTCATCCTCGAGCGGCTGGCGGGCCTTGCCGCCGGGGCTGGCTACCTGGGCTTCGAGGCAGACGTGCTCTACGAGAACGAGAAGATGAGCAACGTCTTCCGGGACTCCGGCTTCGAGACCCGCCGGGCCATGGAAGGCGGCATCATCCACGTGCACTTCCCCCTCAATGCCCCGCAGGCCCAGCGGGAGCGGGCGGACATCCGCGAGCGCGTGGCCGCCGCGAACTCGCTGGTGCCCCTGCTGCGCCCGGAGACTGTGGCTGTGGTGGGGGCCTCGCGGGATCCCGGCTCTGTGGGCAACGCCATCTTCCGCCACATCCTGCAGGGCCACTTCAAAGGGGTGGTCTACCCCGTCAATCCCCATGCCCGGGCCATCGAGGGCGTGCGGGCCTATCCCTCCCTGGACTCCCTGCCGGAGGCGCCGGACCTGGTGGTCCTGGCGGTCCCGGCCACCAAGGTGGTCCCCATGGCCAAGGCCGCCCTGGACAAAGGCGCCCGGGGCCTCCTGGCCCTGGCCGCGGGCTTCGCAGAGTCCGGCCCCGACGGCGCCCGGCGCCAGGAGCGCCTGCTGCACCTGGCGCGCAGCCGGGGGGCGCGGCTGGTGGGACCCAACTGCCTGGGCCTCCTGAACACCAATCCCGCCGTGCAGCTCAACGCCAGCCTCGCCTCGGCCATGCCCCCCCGGGGGCGCGTCGGGTTCTTCAGCCACTCCGCCGCCCTGGGCGTCGTGATCCTGAAATACGCCGCCGAGCGCGGCCTGGGCTTTTCCACCTTTGTCTCCGCGGGCAACCGGGCGGATGTCTCCGGCAATGACCTCCTTCAGTACTGGGAAGAGGACCCGGACACGGATGTGGCCCTGCTCTACCTGGAGACCTTCGGCAACCCCCGCCGCTTCGCCCGCCTGGCCCGCCG
>CAIPAY010000245.1 GCA_903863195.1 uncultured Holophagaceae bacterium | reverse complement strand
GGCTGGAAATGCCCCGCAGAGCTTTTCCTTCCAGAAGGCGCTTTTGATTTCCAGGCCTTCTGGTCAAACCCACCCAAGCCTGTTGCACTTGGAACTTGAAACCGCCCCCGGTAAAGCGCGATGAACCAAAAATAATTTAGCCACCGATGAACACCGATCAAAAGCTGATCAAGAAAGGGCTGAAAATGGCCTGCTTTGATTCTTTTCAGGCCTTTATCGGTGTTAATCGGTGGCTGATTTGCCTTTTTCATTTGAAGAGTCCCAGCCGGTGACTCAGGGCGAGCCGGCGCCCGTCTACGCAATCTGCGTCATCTGCGGTTCCACTTTTTCCTGCCTGGATGATGCCGCGACAGGTCCTTTGTTGTCGCCACAGGGGGGCGGCCCTATGATGGGAGCTTCGGAGGTTTCCTCTGCGGTCCATCCTGCGAGTCATCCTGGCTTTCGCGCTGCTCCTGGGCGGCGGGGTCTCGGATTGGACGCCAGGTGACGCCACCTCCCCGCACAGCTGCTGCTGCGGCGAAGCTGCCGGGGTTGAGGACACCTGCCCCTGCCCTAAGCCCGAGAGCAACCGGGGCCCGCAGCCGAACTCCTGTCAGCAGCGCGCTGGCGCGGTCGCCCTCCAGGCCCCGCGCCGGGGCGAGCAGGCGAAACGGCGCGTGGAAGCCGCGCCGGCGCCCACGGGCTGGGCCACCACGCAGCCCCTCCTGCGGAACCTGCCGGAGCTGGTGTCCTTCTCCCGTGGCCGCGACCCGGACCTGGGCCGACACCTGGCCCGCTTGAGCACGATCCGGATCTGAGGGCCGCCCTGGCGTAGCCCTGCCTGCCCGTCCGGGCGGGTCTGACCTCTTTGTTCCGGAGATGCCCATGCGCGCTTTTTCGCGTCTGGTTCCGGCCCTGGTGCTCACCGCATCGGGCCTGGCCCAGGTTCCCCAACCCGATCCCTTCTCTCCCGACCCGGTGCTGTCCGGCCTCATCCGCGAGGCCCTGGCGGAGCACCCGGACCTGCGGCGGGCCGACGCAGCCGTGCGCATGGACGAGGAGCGCGTGCCCCAGGCGGGGGTGCTGCCGGATCCCTCGATCTCTCTGGGGCTGCAGAACGACGGCTTCCAGAAGCTGCAGATCGGTCGCATGGAGACCAGCTTCTACAGCGTGGCCTTCACCCAGCCGCTGCCCTGGCCCGGCAAGCGCGCCCTCCGCAAGGAGGTGGCAGCCCTGGCCGTGGACTTCTCGGATGCCACCCGCGTCCGGGTGCAGCTGGGCCTGGAGGCCGACGTGCGGCGGGGCTACGCGGCCCTGCTGCTGATCCGCGAGCAGCGGCACCTGCAGGGGCAGCAGGCCCTCTTCCTGGAACAGGCCGAGCAGCTGGCCCGCACCCGCTACGAAGTGGGGCAGGGCAGCCAGGGCGACCTGCTGCGGGCCCAGCTGGAGCGCACGCGGCTGCAGCAGGCGGTCTGGTCCCTGGAGGCCGAGGAGCGCTCCGCCGTGGCGGGCCTCAACCGCCTGCGGCAGCACGAGCCCGCGGACCCCATCCCCACCACCGCGGTGCTGGCGGACCTGCCGGAGCCCGCCACCCTGGCCCCCGAGGCCGTGGAGGCCCGCAGCCCCGAGCTGGCCTCGGCCCGCGCCACCGTGAAGCAGACGGAGAAACAGCTGGAGCTGGCCAAGCTGGACCGCCGGCCCGACTTCGCCCTTACGGCAGGCATCATGCCCCGGGGCGCCTTCGATCCCATGTGGCAGGTGGGCATCAGCATCTCCCTGCCCATCTACGGGCGCACCAAGCAGCAGCGCGCCGTGGCCG
>CAIPAY010000244.1 GCA_903863195.1 uncultured Holophagaceae bacterium | reverse complement strand
TGTCGCCGTGCAGGAGGGCACCCCCTTTGAGCTCGAGCTGCGCGTCCTCCTGCCCGAGGGCGAGACGAAGACCTGTCTGGCCCGAGGGCACACGGAGGCTGGGCCCGATGGCAAGGCCGTGCGCCTCTTCGGCTCGCTCCTCGACATCACCCGGAGCAAGCAGCTGGAGACCGGCCTGCGACGCTCTGAAGCGGCCCTCAACAAGGCCCAGCGCTTCGCCAAGGTCGGCAGCTGGACCTGGCACATCAAATCCAACCGACTGGACTGGTCAGAGGAGATGTACCGGCTCTTCGGCATCGCCCGGGAGACCTTCACGGGCGTCCTTACCGATGTCGTGGCCCAGGGCCTCGCCCGGCGGGAGCTCCGGACGGTGCCACTGAAGCCCGAGGAGATGCGGCAGGCCATCCGGGACCGGTCGGTCGACGCGGTCTGCACCTGGAACTACCCGCTGTCCCAGATCGAGCGCGACCTGGGCATCACGGGCGCCGTCTTCTACGACCGGGAGATCTACACAGAGACCTTCAACATCGCCGTGGCCCGGGAGGTCCTGGATGGGAGGCCCGAGGCCGTCCAGGCCTTTCTCCGCGCCTTGATCAAGGCGGAGCAGTTCGTGGCCAGGCAGCCCGAAGAAGCCCAGGTCATCGTGGCCTCCGCAACAGCGGTGGACCAGAATCTCATCCGCGAGGTCTGGGATGCCTTCAACTACTCGGTCCGGCTGGACCAGACCCTCCTGATCACCCTGGAGGACGAGACCCGCTGGGCGATCAAGCAGAAGCTGACCGAGCAGGCGGTCATGCCCGACTACCGGAAGATCATCCACGAAGACAGCCTCCTGGCCATCAAGGCCGCAGCGGTCAAGAGCACAAGGTAGCCTCCGATGCGCGTCACCACCCGACTGACCTGGACCTCGGCGGGCGCCCTCGCCACCCTGCTCCTGCTTCTGCCTGTGCTCGTCTCCTCCTTCCTGAGCTTCGGCGAGGCCAAGGCCGATCTCATGCTCGCCACCGAGCTCCAGGATCTCTTCTTCGAGCGCACCTCCATCCGCGACCACTACCTCCTCTACCGCGAGGCTCGGGCCCAGGCCATGTGGGAGGAGCGCAAGGACCGGGCAGACGAGCTGGTGAAGGAGGCCCGGCGCCGCTTCCCTGCTGGGGAGGAACAGGTCCAGCTGGAACGGCTGGGCCGGAATCTCCAGGACAACGCGGCGATCTTCCACCGCATCATCGAGAACACAGCCAGACTCGACTCGCACCAGGCGACCCACCCCGCCTATGAGGAGCTGGACCGGAGGCTGGTCAGCCAGCTCCTGCTGAAGGCCATGGCGGTCCGCGATGCGAGCTCCACCCTGGTGCAGGTATGCGAAGCCCGGATCAGCCAGGCCTTCCGGCGGGTGGCCATCCTCACCAGCCTCATCGCGGCGGGGCTGGCGGCGCTCACCATCCTCACCTCCATGAACCTCCACCGGCTGATCCACCGGCGCCTGCGGCCCATCCTGGGCGGCGTGAAGGCCGTGGCGGAAGGAGACCTGGAGCTCCAGCTGGAGAGCAGCGGCAGCGATGAATTCGCCGAGTTCGCCCAGGCCTTCAACACCATGACCCGGAAGCTCCAGGCCTCCACCCGGCGGCTGGGAGAGGAGATCTCCAGGCGCCTGCTGCTGGCGGAGCACCAGGCGTCGGAGGCCCGGTTCCGGGCCTGGTTCGAGCTGCCCCTCGTCGGGATCTGCATCACGGCGCCCGGCAAGGACTGGCTGGAGGTCAACGACCACCTCTGCGACCTGCTTGGGTACACGCGGAGGGAACTGGTCCAAACCTCCTGGGCCGACTTGACCCACCCCGCGGACCTGGACGCGGATCTCGTCCAGTTCCAACGGGTGCTGGACAGGGAGAGCGAAGGCTACTCCCTGGAGAAGCGCTTCCGCCGGAAGCAGGGGGACTACCTCCCTACAGAGATGGCGGTGCGCTGCGTGCGGGCTGCGGATGGGACCGTCGATTACTTCGTGGCCCTGATCCAGGACATCAGCGAACGCAGGCAGGCGGAGGCTGAGCGAGAACATCTCCAGGCCCACCTGCACCAGGTCCAGAAGATGGAAAGCCTGGGCAACCTCGCGGGCGGCGTCGCCCACGACATGAACAATGTGCTCGCGGCCATTCTCGGCCTGGCTTCCGCCCACCTCCCAGCCCAGCCCGAGGGGAGTTCCCTCAGGGCAGGCCTGCAGACCATCATCAAGGCGGCCGAGCGCGGCGGCAAGATGGTCCGGACCCTGCTGAACTTCGCCCGCACCAGCCCCGTCGAGATTCAGGAGCTGGACATGAACGAGCTCATCCGCGAGGAGACCCGCCTGCTGGGCGCCACCACCCTGGCCAAGGTCCACCTCGACCTGGACCTGGCGGCTGACCTGCGCCCCATCCGCGGCGACGGCAGCAGCCTGACCCACGCCGTCATGAACCTGTGCGTGAACGCCGTGGATGCCATGCCCGAGAGCGGCACCCTCCGCCTCCGCACCCTGAATGTGGACCACGACTGGATCGAGGTCCAGGTGCGGGACACGGGGACCGGAATGACCCGGGAGGTGCTGGACAAGGCCATGGATCCCTTCTTCACCACCAAGGTCCACGGCAAGGGCACTGGCCTGGGGCTCGCCCTGGTCCACAGCAGCGTGAAGGCCCACCGGGGGCAGATCCAGATCCAGAGTGAGCCCGGTTCAGGAACCTGCGTCAGCCTGCGCTTCCCGGCCAGCAGGGAGACGGCCAAGGTGGAAGGGCCTGCCTACCCCGCAACGCCGAAACCCCAGGGACAGCCCCTGCGGGTGCTGCTGGTGGACGATGATGAGCTGGCCCAGGTGGCCATCCAGACCGTATTGGAGGTCCTGGGGCACCCGACCCTCACCGCAGCCAGTGGTGAGGAGGCTCTCCTCCAGATCGAGGCCGGCTTCCAGCCAGAGGTGGTGATCCTGGACATGAACATGCCGGGCCTGGGTGCCCGCGGGACGCTCCCGCAGCTGCGCCGCCTGCTGCCCGTGGTGCCCGTCCTGCTGGTAACGGGGCGGCCGGATCAGAGCGCCCTGGACCTCGTGGCGGCGAATCCCGGCGTCACGCTGCTGCCGAAGCCCTTTGGCATCGAGGAGCTGCAGACCCGCCTGGCGCCGCCTGGCCCGCGAGGGAGTGAGCCCCCCGCCGAGGCCAGACGGTTCGGGCCAGCCTGATTCAAGGGGGGCCGCCTCCCCACCGATGGGAGGAGTCGCGGACACCCATGTGGTGAAGGTGGGCTGAGGTCCTCACGGCAGCGTGGACGCGGCCCGGGGTCACCCCTGGGCCGGGCCGGGCAGCGCTCTGATAGGCTGGATCCACCAACCGATACAAGCGCGACGGAGCCGACATGGGCGAGATCAACCAGGCCGAAGTTGAACGGATCTTCCTGTCCGCGCCCTTCATCCGCGACCTGGGGGCGCAGCTGGTCTCCGTCGGCCCCGGGGAGTGCCGCTCGTCCCTGACCCTGGAGCCGCGCCACCTGCAGCAGGACGGCTACGTGCACGCGGGCGTCCAGGCCACCCTCGCGGACCACACCGCGGGCGCCGCCGGCGCCACCCTGATCGAGCCCGGTCAGTTCGTGCTCTCCGCCGAGTTCAAGATCAACCTGCTCCGACCCGCCAAGGGCAGCCTGCTCACCTGCTCGGCCAAGGTGCTCAAGCCCGGGTCCGCACTGACCGTGGTGGAGTCCGAAGTCTTCTGCGGCCCGGCCGGGGAGCCCCGCCTGGTGTCGAAGGCCACGGTGACCCTCGCAGTCCTCACGCCCCGCGCCGGCAAGTGAGCCAGCGACCTCTTCCTGTGCCCGCCCCTGGCGCTCCCTGGAGTCCCCCCGTGCCCATCATCAGAGACGCGGAGCTGCGCGATGCGGCCCCCCTCGCGGCCCTGGCGGAACAGACCTTCCGGGAGACCTTCGAAGCCTCTAACACCCCTGAGGACATGGCCCTGCACTGCCAGGGGCACTACAGCGAGGCGCTCCAGAGCCAGGAGATCCTGGACCCCGGCCTGACCACCCTGGTCTGCGAGCACGACGGCCAGCTCGTCGCCTTCGCCCAACTGCGGCGGGACCCGGCGCCTCCCTGCGTCCGCGCGGCCCGGCCCCTGGAGCTCCAGAGGCTCTATGTCGCCAGCGCCTGGCACGGCAAGGGCCTAGCCCAGGAGCTCATGCGCCGGTGCCTCGCCCAGGCCGAGGCGGAGGGCGCTGACCAGGTCTGGCTGGGCGTCTGGGAGCACAACCCCCGCGCCATCGCGTTCTACCGGAAGTTCGGCTTCCAGCAGGTCGGCGACCACGTCTTCCCTCTGGGCACCGACCCCCAGCGCGACCTCATCCTGGTCCGGTCCGCGGTCGTTTGACCGCGGGCCGGACCAGTCTTTCCACCCATGAGAAACGGCCCGGAACGGGCCGTTTCTCCTCTGGCAAGGACTGGTTACCGGTAGGCCGGTATCCCCGTGACTTCCTGGCCGATGATGAGGGTGTGCATGTCATGCGTGCCCTCGTAGGTGTAGACGCTCTCGAGGTTGGCCATGTGCCGCATCACGGGGTACTCGTCGAGGATGCCGTTGGCGCCGAGGATGGTGCGGGCCTTGCGGCAGACCTCCAGGGCGATGTGCACGTTGTTCATCTTGGCCATGGAGACCTGGGCAGTGGTGTAGGTCTTGGCGTCCTTGAGGCGCCCCAGCTGATGCACCAGGAGCTGGCCCTTGGTGATCTCGGTGACCATCCAGGCCAGCTTCTCCTGCTGGAGCTGGTAGCTGGCGATGGGCTTGTCGAACTGGATGCGGGTCTTGGCGTAGTCCAGGGCGCACTGGTAGCAGGCGTCCGCAGCGCCCAGGACGCCCCAGGCGATGCCGTAGCGGGCCTGGGTGAGGCAGCCCAGGGGGCCCTTCAGGCCCTTCACGTTGGGCAGCATGGAGGCCTCTTCGTCCACGAGGACGTCCTCGAGCACCAGCTCCGAGGTGGTGCTGGCCCGCAGGCTCCACTTGCCCTTCATCTCCGGGGCGCTGAAGCCGGGGGTGCCCTTCTCCACCAGGAAGCCGCGGATGCCCTCGGGGGTCTGGGCCCAGACCACGGCCACATCCGCCACGGTGCCGTTGGTGATCCACATCTTGGTGCCATTGAGGCGCCACTTGCCGCCAGGCTCGCGCACGGCGCGGGTGAGCATGCCCCCGGGATTGGAACCGAAGTCCGGCTCGGTGAGACCGAAGCAGCCCACCACCTCGCCCGTAGCGAGCTTGGGCAGCCAGCGGCGCTTCTGGGCCTCGCTGCCGTAGGCGTAGATGGGCCACATGACGAGGCTGCCCTGCACCGAGGCGAAGGAGCGCAGCCCCGAGTCGCCGCGCTCGAGCTCGTACATCAGCAGGCCGTAGGCCACGTTGGAGACGCCCATGCAGCCGTATTCCTCGGGCAGGGACGGTCCGTAGAAGCCCAGCTCGCCCATCATGGGGATGAGGTGCCGGGGGAAGGTCTGCGCCTGGGCGTGCTGCTCGATGATGGGCAGCACTTCGGCGTTGATGAACTTGCGGGCCGTCTCGCGGATCATCCGCTCTTCGTCGGTCAGCAGGCCCTCGAAGCCCATGTAGTCCGTGAGGTGGGTGAAGGTGGCGTAGGCGCCGGCCATGGGATTCTCCTGGGTTGCCCTGAAGCCTCGGGCGAAGTGAAGTGACACGGCGCTGCAGCAGCGCGCCGCGGCCAGTCTAACTCCGCCCTGCCCCGGGACCCGCTGGCTTCAGGTGGACGGGGCCGCCAATGGGTGTCATGGCGCCCATCCTCTTGACGAAGTGGAAAGTCACTCCCCTTCCAGCAGCCGCTGCCCGGCGGCGTGGGGCACCTCATGGCAGTGTCGGCAGCGGGCCTCGTAGGCCTCGGCGGCGCCCACCAGCACCTGGCCGCCGGTGTGCACCATGCGCTGGGTGCGGCTCGCGAGGGCGCCGCAGACCATGCAGATGGCCTGGAGCTTGGTGACGTAGTCTGCCTTCGCCAGCAGGATCGGCATGATGCCGAAGGGCTCGCCATTGGAGTCCTGGTCGAGGCCTCCGGCGATGACACGCACCCCGCGGTTGGCGAGGTCCTCGATGATGGGGATCAGCCCCTCGTCCATGAACTGGACCTCGTCCAGGGCCACCACCTGGGCCTCGGGATCCAGCTGCCGGGCCAGCTCCACGGTGTCCTTCACCGGGATGGCCTCGTGCTTGCGCTGGCTGTGGCTGGCAATGGCCGCCACGTCGTAGCGGTCATCCAGAGCGGGCTTGAACACCTGGACCTTCTGCCGGGCAATGACGGCCCGCTTGATCCGCCGGATGAGCTCCTCGGACTTGCCTGAGAACATGGGGCCGCAGATCACCTCCAGGGAACCCTGGCGCTGGTGCACGAACATCGGAAATCCTTACTTCTTGTTGGGGGTAGCGGCGGGCTCAGGGGCCTGACGGGCCTGAGGCATCATGGGATCAGGAAGCCTCATCATATCCGGCACTGGATTCTTCCCGTCCAGGGGGCGCCCCAGCGCCGCGGCCAAGGCGACGCCCCCGTCCTTGGGCGAGGCCATGCGCAGGGCCCAGGCCTGGCGGAGCCGCGTCGGCCCCTCGGGCACCACCCGCACATCCACCGGCTGCAGGCTGGCCAGGCCCAGGTTCATGGAGCCGCGGTGGTGCGGGACATACAGGACCAGGGGCACGAGGAACGCCACGGCCACCAGGGGCCAGAGCAGCGGACTCGGATCCCAGTCCTTGAGCGGCTGGTCCTCTGCGATCGCCTTGGCCCGGAGCTGGGCCTGCTTGGGGGTCCGACCCGTGAGGGGAACCAGCAGCCCGGCCTCGAGGAGGTCGGCTACCGCCTTGCAGGTATCCAGCTCCTCGTAGCGGCTGATCTGGGTGACCTCCGTGGTGGTCTGGGCCTGGCCGAAGTAGGACAGCACCACTTCCTGCTCATGGGTCAGGCCGGAGGAGCCATGCTGCATCTGGCCCCGGCCATCCAGCAGGGAGGACACGTCGCGGTCGATGTCGAGCTGGAGCGCCTGGGCACCTGGTGACTTGCCCAGGGGTGTGTCCAAGCCCGGAATCCGCCGCTCCACCTCGGGCCACTCGTCCTGGATGCGCGCGGCCTCCATCAGAACTGTGTCGACGGGAATGGGCACGAAGTGATCCCGGTCCAGGTCCTGGGGCAGCATGGAGTCGAACCGGTAGTCCCCCTCCACCCAGCGGAAGGTTCGATGCAGGATGGCCGTGGCCTGATTGAACAGGGCGTCCTGCAGGTCCGAGGGGGTGACCTTGCCGGCCTCCAGGAGCAGTGTGCCCATGCGCTTCAGGGTCTGGCGCTGCATCTGGACCATGGCCAGCAGTTCCTCGCCCGTGAGGCGCCCGAGGCGCACGAGCATGGTGCCCAGCCGGTCCTCCAGGCGCACCTGGTTGGAGTCGCAGCCGACGATCTCCCCGTTCTCGAAGAAGACCTTCACGAACTCCTGACCCTGGGAGAGCACCAGGGTGCCGTTCTTCCCCTGGATCTTGATCATGTTGAACAGGGAGAACAGGTCGAAATCCCGGAGGGAGCCTTCCAGTGCCATCTCAGGACCTCCCCAGAAACAGCTTCAGCCAGGAGCGGCCATAGAACAGCACCAGCAGCGCTGTGCCGACGGCCAGCCAGGTGGAGACGGGGTCGGCCAGGATCTCGCCGGGGTAGCGCACGGACCTGCCCGTGGCGAGGACCATGCCCACGGCCAGACTGAAGGACAGGAACTCCATCAGCCCCTCACGGGTCTCGCCCAGGAAGGCCAGGTCGCAGCCCGGCAGCAACAGGATGAGGCTCTTGTGCAGCCAGCGGGTGGCTGTCTGATGGGCCGCCACTTCATCGAGCTTCTTGCGGCGGTTCTCCTGGTGGAGCCCGTCGCGCAGCACAAAGAGGTGGTGGCACTTGGGGCAGACCTCCGCATCGGGGCTGTCGGTGGTGTGGAAGGGCTCGCCGCAGCGGATGCACTGGGTCGGATGGGCCATGCGGATGCTGGCCCGGACCCGCGCCAGGAAGAGGCCCAGCCCAAGGAGGGGCAGCAGCAGAGTGATGATGAAGGCAGGCTGGGTGAGGTGCTGCAGCTCCTCCCCAGGGCCGGCGCCCATGGCATCCCTCAGCGCCTGCACCCGCTCCGGAGTGTCCGGCAGCGGCACAGGATAGGTGCGGGCTTCCTTGCGCGCGTCGTTGAGAGTGATCAGGAGGGCATAGGCCTCCGGAGCAGCGGCCTGGGCCTCATCACGCTTGGAGGACCCCAGCGCGGTGTCCAGCCGGTTGAAGGCGAGGATGCTCTGGTTCAGGAGCACCTCCATCTTCGGGGCCACGGTCTGGGCCTGCTCGAAGGCCTGCTGGGCGCCGGCCACATCCCCGGTCTGGAACTTCGCGACTCCCAGGTTGTTCAGCACCTCGGCCTGCTCGGGATGGCGGCCCACCAGGCTGCGGAAGCTCGCTTCGGCGGCCGCCCACTCCTGATTCTGCAGCTGGGCCCAGCCCGCGAGGAACACCTGGTCCGTCGGCGCCAGGTAGCGGAGGGCCGCCGGGGGAATGGGATAGACCTGGGGCTGCAGCTGCAGGGTGAGCAGGCTGGGCTGGGGCTCCCGAGCTGCCCAGGGTTCGAGGGCAGCGAGGGCGGGATGCACCAACTGGAGCACCAGGATGAAGGCGGTGACGCGGACTTCCCCCGGCAGCAGGAACGGGGCGAGGAGGAACAGCCAGAGGAAGGCGGCGACCATCGGGTCGAGGCCCAAGAGCACCGGCCCCGCCAGGATGGCGGCCCCCGCCAGGGCGGCGAGGGGAGCTGGAATCCGCCGACGCTTCAGGGCGTCTTCCCAGAGGTGCCGGAGGACGTTGCGGTAGCGGAGACCCATGGTGAGGGCCCAGCCCCACAGCAGCAGCGTCGCGGTAAGGCGCAGCATGCCCAGGTGCTGGACCAACCAGAGCCAGCGGTGCACCGGGTGCTCGACCCGGAGCCGCGTGAGGCGGAGCAGGTCCGGGAAGCTCCAGAGCCAGCCCTGGATGCCCTGTCGCCGCATGAGGGTGATGCGGGTGCCCAGCAAGGTGGGGTGATCCGGCGCCCAGCGCTCCACGGCCTGCAGTCCCTCCAGGCCGATGGCAGTCTTGCCTGCCAGGCCCTGCTGGCGCGCCCAGAAAGCCATGGCCTCCACCAGGGGCGACATGTCCATGGTCGAGTAGGTGCGGCGCAGCGCTTCCACTTCCAGCTGGGCGGCGCGGATGGCTTCAGGGTCCGCGGCGGCCACCGCATCCATGAGGTGTCGGGTCCGATGGCTGAGTGCGACCGCAGGAAGGGTTTCCACCTGGGTGGAGGCCGAGGTTCCGGCGGCCACCAGATCCGCCAAGGGAATGAGGAACGCAGCAGCCACCAGGAGGGTGATCCGGATGCCCCGCTTGAGTCCCATGCCGATCCTCCTGCCTGACAGCTGCTTCATGATTTGGGGCCCACGGAGGCTTCGGGCGCGGGCTTCAGGTCCATGGCGCGCATCCTCAGCTGGTAGAGAATCTCCTGCAGCTCCGCCGACTCGCTCTCGCTGCGTGCCCCCTCCGTTTTTTCCTTGAGCACACCGAGCAGATCTACGTAAAACCTAGCGGCGGCAGGATTCGCGGGCGGCACTTCCTTCATCATCGGGTGCGGTACGCCCATGGCAAGCAGCGCCTGCTCGGTCAGCAGGTGCATCAGGGCTGTCAAGGATGCCTCGGGCATGGCTGGGGTCATGGGATACCTCAAACACTTTCAGGAGTTGTCTGGCGGGAAGCCTACCACAGCCCGAATTTTCCTGCATCCTCCTCGTGAATACGGGATCTCCGGGGCCTCGACGCCAAGGCAAAGCCGTCTTTTGACGAAAAGCACTCGGCGAGAACCGGGCCCTGTGAAACCATGGATGGGTTTGGAGGAAGACCCATGCGACGCCTTGTTTTCGCCCTCATGCTCCCGGTGGCCTGCCTGTCTTTACAGGCCGAACAGACCGGCCGGATCTCCGGACAAATTCTCACCAAGGACGGGAAACCCGTGCCCGGCGTCAAGATCAACCTGAAGCGCACCGACCGCAACTGGAGCAAGGATCTCTCCATCGACAAGAGCGGGAAATACCTCCAGGTGGGCCTGGAGCCCAGGGAATTCGAGCTAACCATCTCCGCCCAAGGCTTTACAGATTATAAAGAAATCATCAAGATCCCCCTTGCTGATGTCCTAGTCAAGAATGTCACCATGCTGACGCCTGCCGAAGCCCGCACCAAGGTCCTGGCCACCGGCGGCACCCTGGCGGTCGTCGAGGATCCCGGAGCGGCCCTGGATGCGGAGGGCCGGGAAGCCTTCAACCAGGCCATCCCCTTCTACAACGAGGGCAAGTACGAGGACGCCCTGCCCCTGGTCGAGAAGGCCCACAAGGCCCTCAGCGAGGCCATGACCAAGCTGAAGAACGAGGAGTCCAAGGCAGAGCTGGCCCCCGAGTTCCTGAAGATCGAGCGGGTGCTGGGCATCTGCCTGGCCCAGGCTGGCGCCGTCAAGGAGGCTGGTGAGCCCTACCTCCTGAAGGCCCTCGAGCGCAATCCCAAGGATGAGCGGGTCCTGACGGCTCTGATCGCGACCAGCAAGGCGAAGCAGGACAAGGTGGCCGAGCAGAAATACACAGCGGCCCTGGAGGCCATTCAAGGGCCCAACCCGGACGTGGTCTACAACAAGGGCGTGGAGGCCTTCAACAACGGGCAGACCAAGGAGGCCAAGACCTTCTTCCTGAAGGCCCTCGAGATCTCCGCCACCTACGCCGAGGCGCACTTCCTGCTGGCCATGGTGGAGTTCGGCGACAACAACCTGCGCGGGACCAAGCAGCACCTCGAGAAGTACATCGAGCTGGCCCCCACCGGCAAGAACGCCGCCACCGCCAAGGAGATGCTCAAGGATCCGTCGCTGAAGAAGATCAAGTAGGCGAGCGCTATCCCAATAGCAAGGGCCCCGATCGGGGCCCTTGCTATTGGGATTCGTAAAAAATCAACTGAGCTCGAGGCTGATGGGGCAGTGATCGGAGCCCAGGACGTCGGCGTGGATGCGGGCGTCGGTCACGCGGGCCAGGAGGGGGCGGCTGGCCAGGAAGAGGTCGATGCGCCAGCCCACGTTCCGCTCCCGGGCGCCGCCGCGGGCGGTCCACCAGGTGTAGAGGCCGGGCTCGCCGGGGTGCCGCTCCCGCAGCACATCCCCCAGGCCCGCCTCCAGGTAGAGCTTGAAGTCCTCCCGCTCCTCAGGCGTGAAGCCGGGATTCTTGGTGTTGTCCTTGGGCCGGGCCAGGTCGAGCTCCTCGGGGGCCACGTTCATGTCGCCCACCAGGATCACTTCGTCGCCCGCGGAATGGTGCTGCGCCACCAGGGCCGCCAGGTCCTGGGCGAACTGCCGCTTGAACGGCAGGCGCACCAGGCCCGAAGAGGCGTTCGGGAAGTAGCCCGCGATGAAGACCAGACGGTCCTTCCGGGACACGATGATGCGGCCCTCGGCGTCGTAGGCGGCGATGCCCAGGCCCTTGGCGTGGGTGAAGCCCAGCTCCTTCTTGGTGAGGGTGGCCGAGCCGGCGTAGCCCTTCTTGCTGGTGGCGGGGAACCAGCAGACGTCGTAGGCGCTCTCCAGCTGGCGGCGCACCTCCAGGTCGATCTCCTCCCACTCGGAGCGGATCTCCTGGAGCGAGAGCACGTCCGGCTCCGCCTCCTCCAGCCAGTCCATGAAGCCCTTCTTGAGCACCGACCGGAAGCCGTTAACGTTCCAGCTGTAGAACTTCACAGGTCCTCCACGAAGCGGTCGAGCAGGCGGTCCGTGCGCCAGCGCAGCAAGCCCAGCAGCAGGAAGCCGCCCCAGCCCTTCAGGCGGCCCTCCAGGCGCAGGTGCGCGCCCCGGTCGTCGGGCCGGATCAGGATGTGCCCCTGCTCGAGGGCGCCGGCCCGGGTGCGCTCCCAGCGCAGGCTGAGCGCCTCGGCGGCGACCTCCACGGGCAGCCAATGGCGGAACGGCTTCAGGCTGCGCAGCTCGGCGGGGAAAGCCAGGGCCTGCAGCCGGGCGGCGACCTGCTCGAAGGGGGCGTCCGTGAGAACCTCCGCCTCGAAGGTGAAGACCGGCTGCCTCACTTGACCAGGAAGCCAGGCTGGGCGTCGTCCGGCGGCGCCACCAGGTAGGGCTTGCTGGCATTGTCGCTGGCGGCCAGGAGCATGCCGTGGCTCTCGATGCCCATGAGCTTCCGGGGCGCGAGGTTGGCCACCACCACCACCAGCCGGTTCAGCAGCTGGTCGGGCTCGTAGGCCTTGCCGATGCCGCCCACGATGGTGCGCTGCTCGATGCCCAGGTCCACCTTCATCTTGATCAGCTTGTCGCTCTTTGGGACACGCTCGGCCTCGAGGATCCGGCCCACGCGCAGGTCCACCTTGAAGAAGCTCTCGGCGTCCACGGTCTCGCGGATCTCGGGCACGTCCAGGGTGGGCTTCGTTTCAACGGGGGCCGCGGCGGCCTCGAGTTCGCTCATTTCCTTCTCCTTGTCGATGCGCTGGAACAGGGGCTTGGACTCGCCGATGGGACCGATGGCGGGGCCATCCAGGGCAAAGCCGTGGAAGGTCCGCGCGGCGACCTGATCGCTGTGGCCCAGGCTCTCCCAGAGGCTCTGGGCCAGGCCCGGCATCACCGGCGCCACCAGCAGGGCCGTGGCGCGCAGGGCCCGGTAGAGGTTCGCCAGCACCGCGTCCAGCTTGGGATCGTTGGCGGGGTCCTTGGCCAGCTTCCAGGGCTCGGCCTTGACGATGTAGCCGTCCAGGGCCCGCAGGTAGGACCAGAGGGCATCCAGGGCCGCGTGGAAGTCGTTGGCGCGGGCCTTCTCCAGGTACTCGGGGAAGACCGCCAGCAGCCGGGTCGCCATTTCCTGGTCCTGCTCGTCCAGAACCGAAGGCATGGGCACCTGCCCGCCGCGGTAGCGCTGGATCATGCTGAGGGTCCGCGAGGCCAGGTTGCCCAGCCCATTGGCCAGGTCGGCGTTGAGTCGGTCCATGAAGCCCTCGTAGGAGAAGCCGCGGTCGTGGCCGACCTGCATCTCGCGCATGAAGAAGAAGCGGAGCGCATCGTTGCCGAAGCGCAGCAAGGTATCCGGGCGCACGACGTTGCCCTTGCTCTTGGACATCTTGTCGTCGCCCATGAGCCACCAGCCGTGGGCCAGGATGGTCTCCGGCAGGAACATGCCCGCAGACATGAGGAAGGCCGGCCAGTAGACCGCATGGAAGCGGAGGATGTCCTTGCCCACCAGCTGCAGGTCCGGGGGCCAGCAGTTGGCCGGGCAGGCCGAGAGGTAGTTCAGCAGCGCATCGAACCACACGTAGATGACGTGCTTCTCGTCGCCGGGCACGGGGATGCCCCAGCTGATGCTGGTCCGGCTGATGGACAGGTCCTGGAGGCCGCCTTCCACGAAGCGCTTGACCTCGTTGAAGCGGAAGTCGGGCTGCACGAAGCCGGGGTGCGCCTCGAAGTAGGCCAGCAGGCGGTCCTGGTAGGCGCTGAGGCGGAAGAAGTAGGTCTCCTCTTCAAGCTCCACCAGCTGGTGCGCCAGCCCCTGGGCCTGGAGTTCCTTGGCCTGCAGCTCCGTGACATAGGCCTCGTCGCTGACCGAGTAGAGCCCCTTGTAGGTGGCCTTGTAGATGTCGCCCTTGTCGAGCAGGCGCTTGAAGAGACGCTGCACCTGGTCTTTGTGGTCCTGGTCCGTGGTGCGGATGAGCCGGAAGTGGGTCATGCCCATGCGCTGCCAGAGGTCCGTGTAGTTAGCCACGACCTCGTCGGCCAGGGCCTTGGGCGTGATGCCCCGGGCCGCCGCGGCCTTCTCCACCTTCTGGCCGTGCTCGTCGGTACCCGTGAGGAAATACACCTCCTCCCCGCGCATGCGGTGGAACCGGGCGACCACGTCCGCCAGCACCGTGGTGTAGGTGTGGCCGATGTGGGGGCGGTCGTTCACGTAGTAGATGGGCGTGGTGACGTAGAAGGGCTTGGACACGGGAGCTCCGGACCTTCCAGTCTACCGGCCCGGCGGCGGTTCCGCGAGGCCGCGCCCGGTCCGCTTCCAGCAGGTGGCCACGTGGTCATCCACCAGGCCCATGGACTGGAGATAGGCATACAGGATCGTGGGCCCCACGAAGGTGAAGCCCCGCTTCTTCAAGGCCCGGCTCAGGGCCTCCGCCTCCGTCGACACCGTGGGGATGTCCGCCAGTTGCTCCGGATGGTGGACCAGGGTCCGGCCACCCACGAAGGACCAGAGGAAGGCGTCGAAGCTGCCGAACTCGGCCTGCACCGCCAGGAAGGCCCGGGCGTTCTTCCGCGCCCCGAAGACCTTCAGCCGGTTCCGCACGATGCCCGGATCCAGCAGGACCACTTCCAGCTCCGCATCCGTCATGGCCGCCACCCGCTGGACGTCGAAGCCGTGGAAGAGCCTGCGGTAGGCCTCCCGCTTCCGGAGGATGGTGAGCCAGCTGAGGCCCGCCTGGGCCCCTTCCAGCACGAGTTTCTCGAAGAGCCGCCGGTCGTCGTGGACCGGAACGCCCCACTCCTCGTCGTGGTAGGCCACGTAGGCCGGATCACTCCCGCACCACCCACACCGCACCAGGGTCATGGCCCAACCCTCCTTCGATCTTTCCAAAACAGAATTCGGGCGGCCAAGCCGCCCGAATTCTGCAACGGGCTCACGCCCGGTTAGGCCTCTACGACCGTCGCCTTGATGATCCGGTCGTTGCCCCGGATGGCCTTCACCACGGCGATGTCCGCCTCGCCCACGCACTGGCCGAAGACCGTGTGGACGCCGTCCAGGTGAGCCACATTGCGGCGGTCACCGTTCACCACGAAGAACTGGCTGCCACCGGTGTTCTTGCCGGCGTGGGCCATGGAGAGCGCGCCCAGCTGGTGCTGGTGGGGGTTGCCCGCGGTCTCGCAGGGGATCTTCCAGCCCGGGCCGCCGGTCCCGGCCATGCCGGAGGCGCCCTCGCGGCTGTTGGGGCAGCCACCCTGGATCATGAAGTCCGGGATCACGCGGTGGAAGGCCAGGCCGTCGTAGAAGCCGGCCTCGATGAGCTTCACGAAGTTGGCCACGGTGCCCGGGGCCTCCTTGGAGAACAGCTCGATGTTGATGTCGCCTTTGTCGGTCTGCAGCAGGGCTCGGGTCATGGTCCACCTCTCATGGTCAATCTCCCAGGATAGGATCCCCTGCCCCGGCCGTCAGCAGGAAGTTCCTGGGGGCCTGAACCTACTCCGCAAGGGGTTCCACGTGGTAGGGCACGGAAATGACGATGATCTTGGGCTTGCGCAGCAGGGTTCCCTTGAGGCGCCAGGCCGTCTGGTTGTGCAGGACGTTCTCCATCCAGTGGCCGGTCACGAACTCGGGCAGGATCACGGTGAGGGTGTATTCCGGCTCCACCATGCGCATGCGGTCCAGCTCCTGCACGATGGGCTCGACGACCTTGCGGAAGGGGCTGCGCAGCGAGCGGAGGGGAATGCCCTCGCAATAGCGGGGCCAGTCGGCCCGCAGCTTTTCCAGGGCGGCGCTGTCCCGGCCGTGCTCATCCGGAAAGTCGATGGTCAGGGCCTCCACCTCGCCGTGCTCGGCGATCACCTTGGCGTAGTTGAGGGCCTGCACCACTCCGGCGTGGATGCCGGACACCAGCACCACCACGCGGTTCCGGCGGGGGCCGAAGTAGTCCACGCGGCTGGCAGCCAGGAGCGACTTGATGCGGATGTAGTGCCGGTGGATGGTGAAGAAGGTGAACACCAGCACCGGCACGAGCACGATGACGATCCAGGCCCCGTGGGCGAATCGCGTCACGGCGATGACCAGCATGACGATCAGGGTCGTCACAGCGCCGATGCCGTTGACTGCGGCCTTCAGCTGCCAGCCCTTGCCCTTGAGGCGGAACCAGCGCAGGACCATGCCGCTCTGGCTGATGGTGAAGCCCAGGAAGACCCCCACGGCGTAGAGGGGCAGCAGGTGGTCCTCCTTCGCCCCGAAGAGCAGGACGAGGAAGCCCGCCGCCAGGGAGAGGATGAAGATGCCATTGGAGAACACCAGACGGTCTCCCTGGCTGGTGAACTGCCGGGGCAGGAAGCCGTCCCGGGCGTGGAGCGCCGCCAGTCGGGGGAAGTCGGCATAGGCCGTGTTGGCCGCGAGGGCCAGGATAGCCATGGTGAAGCCCGTGCTGGTGAGGTAGATGAACTTCGGCAGGCCATGTTCGGCGCCACCCAGGATGATTCGGGTCAGCTGGGACAGTAGGGTCTCCGGTGAGTCCGGCTGGTAGGTGAGGCCGTAGTGGTTGGTCAGGTAAGTGATGCCGAGGAACATGGTGCCCAGCAGCACCACCATCCAGGTCATGGTCTTGGAGGCGTTGTGGGAGACCGGTTCCTTGAAGGCTGTCACGCCGTTGCTGATGGCCTCCACACCGGTCAGGGCCGTGCAGCCAGCGCTGTAGGCCCGGGCCAGCAGCCAGAGGGCGGCCAGCTTCGAGGTGCCCTCCAGGTGGACCGGGGCCGCGTGGGCAACGACCACCTCGTGGCCGGTGGCAACATTCCAGAAGCCCTTGGCCAGCAGGCCCAGGATGCAGATCACGAAGCCGTAGGTGGGCAGGCTGAAGACGAGGCCGCTCTCCTTCACGCCCCGGAGGTTCATGAGGCCGATGAAGCCGATGATGGCCTCGGCCAGGAACACCCGGTGGGCTTCCAGGCCCGGGAAGGCGGAGACGATGGCGGACACGCCAGCGGATACGGACACGGCCACGGTCAGGATGTAGTCGATGAGGAGCGAGGCCCCCGCGGTCTGGGCCGCGACCTCACCCAGGTTGTCCTTGGCGACCAGGTAGGCACCGCCCCCGCTGGGGTAGGCGTGGATAGTCTGGCGGTAGCTCACGTTCAGAACCAGCAGCAGGCCCACGATGCCGATGGCCACCCACCAGGACCAGCCGAGGACCCCAGCGCCGAAGATCGCGATGGCCGCCGTGAGGGGCGCCATGATCTCCTGGGTGCCGTAGGCGACGGAGGACAGCGCGTCGGAGCTGAACACCGCCAGGGCGATGGGGTTGCTGATCCGGGTCTCGTGGCTCTCTTCGCTGGCGAGGCGGCGGCCAAGGAGCAGGGTTCGGAAGTTGGGCATGGGTGGGCTTCCTGAGAGAGGGGTCCTGAGTCGCTCTGGACCCGCCGGTCATGTATTCACCGGAGCACGGGCGTCCCCAAAGGATGCTCATGAGGGGCGTTAAGGCGCCGTTAGGATTCACGGCCGCCTGGTTAAGTCCCTCCCGAGCGGTCTCAGCTGCGCTAGGCTTGCCCCGTGCGTGAACCCCATCGGAACCATTCAGCTCCGCAGCCCCGGCTGGAGGCGGGACCTGCCTCCCAGCGCGCGAAGCTGAAAGTCTTCTTCGGGGCTGCGCCGGGAGTCGGGAAGACCTGCGCCATGCTCTCGGAAGCCCGGGCCCGTCAAGCCGGAGGGCTCGACCTGCTGCTCGGCATGGTGGACACCCATGGCCAGCCCGAGACGGCCACACTGGCCGAGGGCCTGGAGGTTCTGCCCTGCCGGTCCCTGGCCTCCATGGGCGAGTTCCTCCCCGAGTTCGACCTGGGCGCGGCCCTGGCCAGGCGCCCCCGTCTGATCCTCCTTGACGACCTGGCTCACGTGAACGTGCGGGGTTCCCACCACGCCCGCCGCTGGCAGGACGTTCTGGAACTGCTCGATGCTGGCATTGACGTCTATACCACCTTGAATGTCCATCACCTGGAAAGCCTCAAAGACGTGGTCACCCAGATCACGGGGCTCGTGGTCAGGGACACCGTGCCAGACACGATCTTGCAGCGGGCCGACGAGGTCGAGCTCGTGGACCTGGCACCGGATGACCTGCTGGTGCGCCTCAAGGAGGGCAAGGTCCACTTCCCGGACAGCATCCGCCACGCCCATGGTCAGTTCTTCCGAAAAGGCAACCTGCTGGCCCTGCGGGAGCTGGCGCTGCGGCAGACGGCGGAAAATGTGGACGCCCAGATGCGCCGCTACATGGCCTCGGTGGGCATCCGGAAGACCTGGGCCGCCGGGGATCAGCTGTTGGTGTGTGTGGCCGCTGATGCCCTCTCAGAGCGGCTGATCCGCGCCACCCGCCGCATGGCCGGCTCCCTGGGCGCACCGTGGGTCGCGCTCTACGTGGAGTCCGCCAAGCACTTCAAGTTCAGCGAGGGGGAACGGAACCGGTTAGAGGAGAACCTCCGGCTGGCGGAGAAGCTGGGTGGAGAGACCGCCGTCATCGAGGGGGCGGGACGCACCGACGAGGACATCCTGGCCTTCGCCCGGGACCGCAACATCACCAAGATCGTCCTGGGCAAGCCCTCCCGCCCCAGGTGGATGGACCTCTTCGCGAACTCCCCGGTGGATGACCTCATCCGCAACAGCGGCGACATCGACATCTACGTCATCACCGGCGAGGCCTCCAGGGAGGCCGCCCCCCGGACCTTCCGCGCCCGCATCACCAGTCCGCTGCGGAACTACCTCCTGGCCGCCACGGCGGTGGCTATCTCGACCGCCTTCGCGGGCCTGGCCTTCCAGCGCACGGAAACCGCCGACATCGTGATGATCTACCTGCTGGGCATCCTCATCGTCGCCACCCGCTTCGGGCGGGGCCCTTCCCTGCTGGCCTCCCTGCTCAGCGTCGCCGCCTTCGACTTCATCTTCGTGCCCCCCTACTTCACCTTCGCCGTGGCGGACTTCCGCCATGTGGGCACGTTCTCCGTGATGCTGCTGGTGGGAGTGGTCATCGGCAACCTCACCGAGCGCATCCGCGCCCAGGCCCGCCTGGCCCGGGCCCGGGAGCAGCGCAGCCAGGCCCTCTTCCTCCTGGGCCAGGACTTGGCCCGCAACGCCGGCACCTCGGCCCTGGTGGCTTCGGCCATCCAGAACGTGGCCACGCGGTTCCAGGGCCGGGCGGTGGTGCTGCTGCCGGACGCCACCGGCCGCCTGACGGCGCCCAGCCACCCGCTGGCGTTCCTCCTGGATGAGCGGGAGCAGGAAGTGGCCAAGTGGGTCCAGGAGCACGATGACGCTGCAGGACTGGGCACACCCACCCTTCCAGAGGCCCGCGCAACCTACCTTCCCCTCCGGGGTGCCCGGGGCAACCTGGGTGTCCTGGGCCTCTATCCCGAAGGCATCCCCACCTGGCTCGACCCGGACCAGCGGCAGCTTCTGGAGGCCTTTGCCAACCAGACAGCCCTTGCCCTCGAGCGCTCCCTGCTGGCGGAGCAGGGCGCTGTGGACCGCCGCCGGGTTGATGAGGAACGCCTCCGCAATGCCCTGCTCAGCTCGGTCTCCCACGACCTGCGAACGCCGCTGGGGGTCATCACCGGCGCGGTGAGCACCGCGCTCGAGACCCCCGACCTGTCCGAGTCGGTGCGCCGCGACCTCCTGCTTTCCGCCCAGGAAGAGGCCCAGCGACTGCAGCGCCTCGTGAACAACCTGCTGGACATCACGCGACTCGAGTCCGGCAGCCTGGACCTGCGCACGGAGTGGATGCCCGTGGAGGAAGTGGTGGGTGCCGTCCTGAACCGCCGCGAGTTGGGGGCCGAAGCCGCGCGGGTGCACACCCAGCTCCCGGAGGACCTGCCCCTGGTGGCCATGGACGCCGTGCTGATGGAGCAGGTGCTCGTGAACCTCCTCGACAACGCCCTGAAGTATTCGCCGCCCGGCTCCCCCGTGGAGATCAAGGCCTGGGCCGCCTGGAAGTCCCTCACCCTCTCGGTGACCGATCAGGGGCCAGGCATCGCGCCCGGCGAGGAGGAGCGGATCTTCGAGAAGCTCACCCGGGGCGAGGCGGGCACTAGCCGACCCGGCGCGGGTCTGGGCCTGGCCATCTGCAAGGGCATTGTCACCGCCCACGGCGGCCAGATCAGGGCCGTGAACCGACCCCAGGGCGGAGCCCAATTCCTGGTCAGCCTGCCCCTGGGCACGGCCCCGGCCATTCCCGAGGAGGGCCCATGACCCGCGCGCCGCTCCATGTTCTGCTTGTCGAGGACGAGCCCCAGATGCGCCGCTTCCTCCGGGTGGCCCTGGAGGGCAGTGGCTACCGCTACCTGGAGGCCAGCACCGGCGAGGAGGGCCTTACCCTGGCCGTTCAGCACCGGCCCGACGTGATCCTGCTCGACCTGGGCCTGCCCGACATGGACGGGCTCGAGCTCATGACCCGCCTCCGCGCCTGGAGCCAGACGCCGGTGATCGTGATCTCGGCGAGGGGCCAGGAGACCGACAAGATCGGGGCTCTGGACGTGGGCGCGGATGACTACCTCACCAAGCCCTTCGGCACGGGGGAACTGCTGGCCCGCATCCGGGTGGCCCTGCGTCACGCCGAACCCGGAGCCGCTGAGGAACCCGTCTTCAAGCTGGGGCACTGGCAGGTGGACCTGGCTCGGCGCCAGGTGCTGGTCGCGGGCCAGGAAGTGCATCTCACGCCCCTTGAATACGGGCTATTCACCACCCTGATCCGCCACGCGGGCAAGGTCGTGACCCACCGGCAGCTGCTCAAGGAAGTCTGGGGCGGCGTGGCGGGCGCGCAGCCGCTCTATCTGCGGGTCTACATGGCCCAGCTCCGGCACAAGCTGGAGGAGGATCCATCCCGCCCCCGCTACCTGCAGACCGAGCCCGGCGTGGGCTACCGGCTGCGGCTTGAAGTCTAGGTCCACCGGCCGCGGGGGCGAAGCCCCTTACAGCTGCTTGTGGGCGCCGTCGCACATGGGCTTGTTGCCGCTGTGCTTGCAGGCGCAGAACCACTTGTCGCCGGTCACGTCAGCCGTGTAGGCCTGGGGCACGAAGGTGCTGCCCTTGTGGCCACCGTCGCACATGGGCTGGCTCTTGCTGTGGCCGCAGGTGCACCAGTAGTAGGTCTTCCCGGCTTCGACGGCGACCTTGATGGGCGCTTTCTGGGGAACGTTGGGCGTGGCGTCGGACATGGCTTGCTCCTGGGCGGAAGGTGCTGAGGCAGGCGTGAATCCCCGTCAGGGGTTGCCCCCACCACCAGGAATTCTACCGCGCAGGCAAAGGCTCCCCCGGGCAGGGGCCCCAGAGACAACGACAGCCTTTCGGCGGATCATGAAGCCTTCCCAGGGCTTATGCGCTGCAACGAGGAGAAGGATCATGAAGGTCATGGGCATCGTCGGCTGGAGCGGCAGCGGGAAGACCAGCCTGGTGGTCCAGGTCCTGCCGATCCTGAAGGCGCGCGGGCTCCGGGTCTCGACCATGAAGCATGCCCACCACCGCTTTGACGTGGACAAGCCGGGCAAGGACTCCTTCCGCCACCGGGAGGCCGGGGCCTCGGAAGTCCTGGTGGTCACCTCCTCGCGCTGGGTCCTGATGCACGAGTCCCGGGAGGAGCCCGAGCCCAGCATCGAAGCCCTGATCGAGCGCATGACCCCCTTGGACCTGCTCCTCATCGAGGGCTTCAAGACCCACCAGCACCCCAAGATCGAGATCTACCGGGAGTCCGAAGGCAAGGCCCTGCTCTGCCCGGAGGACTCCGGGATCGTGGCCGTGGCCAGCGACGCCCCCCTCTCGAACCTGAGCATTCCCTGTCTGGATCTGAATGACCCGGGCGCCGTCGCCGAGTTCATCCTCGTCTACACAGGGTTGGGCCGCCCGGGCGCTCCCGGAGACAAACCAGCCGATTCATCCGATCATGGGACGTGATGGCCACGCCTGAACTCGACCAAGACCACGCTCCCGACGCAGAACCCACGCCCCTGACCGAGGGCGGCGGGAAGGTGTCAGGCGCCCCGTCGGAGGTGCCGCGCGGTTCCGTCTTCCGCCACCTCCGCCAC
>CAIPAY010000243.1 GCA_903863195.1 uncultured Holophagaceae bacterium | reverse complement strand
CGATGGGCGTCTCCAGGGAGATGGGCTCCTGGGCGATCTTCATCACCTTGCGGACCTTGCCCACGGGCATGTCCATGGCATGCGCGATCTCTTCGCTGGAGGGTTCCCGGCCCAGCTTCTGGACCAGCTCGCGCTGGGTGCGGATGAGCTTGTTGATGGTCTCGATCATGTGCACGGGGATGCGGATGGTGCGGGCCTGGTCCGCGATGGCGCGGGTGATGGCCTGCCGGATCCACCAGGTGGCGTAGGTCGAGAACTTGAAGCCGCGGCTGTATTCGAACTTGTCCACGGCCTTCATGAGCCCGATGTTGCCTTCCTGGATGAGGTCCAGGAACTGCAGGCCACGGTTGGTGTAGCGCTTGGCGATGCTGACCACGAGGCGAAGGTTGGCCTCGATGAGCTCGGCCTTGGCGCCGCGGCTGACGCTCTCGGCGGCCTTCAGCCCGTTGAAGTCCTTGTGGAAGACTTCGCTGGTGGTCTCGTACTTGATGAAGAACTCGGCCAGGGTCTTTTCGATGTGGGCCAGCTCGTCCTTGTATTTGTCCTTCATCTTGGAGAAGGCGGGATTCTTGATGCGGTCCCGCAGCTCGCGGCACTTGCGCTCACCGGTCAGCACCTGGCTGTGCTGGTGGGTGATGCGGTCGATGAGCCGGGTCACGGCGAGGCTGTTGAGGCCCAGCTTGCGGATCTGGCGGGAGAGGCGGCCCCGGGCCTGGAGGATCTCCCGGTCCAGCTTGCGGCGCTTGGGCAGGGTCTTGGTGCCGGCGTCCACCTGGACCTTCAGCTCCAGCAGGTCCTGCAGCGCCTGGTCGAAGACCAGCAGCTTCTCGAACTGGTGGTGCACGTGCTGGGTGGCGGAGGTGCTCTCGGCATCCTCGTCGTCATCCACCTCGTCGGACAGGCCCACGACCTCGCGGATCTTGCCGGGATTCTCCTTCAGCATCTTGCCGATGTCGATGAGCAGGCTGGCGGCGAGGCGGGAGCGCGAGATGGCGCGCATGACGCTGCGCACGCCGACCTCGATGCGCTTGGCGATCTCGACTTCGTCCTCGCGCTTGAGGAGGGGGACCGTGCCCATCTCCTTGAGATACATGCGGACCGGATCGTTGAACTTGTCGCTGTCCGGGCTGTCGATCTCGACTTCAGAGTCCTTGTCGCCCTTGGGAATCCCCTCGGTCAGAACAAACTCGGGCTCGATGGCTTCACGGGCGGCCTGGGCCTCCTCCTCCGTGGCGCCAATCCCCACACCCAGCCGCGAGAACAGGCTCAGGAGCAGCTCGAGATCCGCGGGGCTGGAGGC
Source organism: uncultured Holophagaceae bacterium (assembly GCA_903863195.1). Taxonomy (GTDB): domain Bacteria; phylum Acidobacteriota; class Holophagae; order Holophagales; family Holophagaceae; genus Geothrix. The sequence continues at coordinate 42,454 of CAIPAY010000243.1, read as the reverse complement.
GGTGCTCGGAAGAAAGTCATTGAGCTGGTCAACCAGCAGGAAACCGTTTTTCCTTCCGATGGAAATCAGAGCTTTGGTGAGGGGGTAGTAGGTGTCGCGGGGCGGCGTCGGAACCATTCGTACCTCAAAGAGCGTTTCGGGCATCGATCCAGCAAGAAAATAGGACTCGGCGGTGGAGGGAAATGCAGAATCCGACCGCTGTTACTGGCCGAAAGCGGACCTTTCAGTATAAGAGATCTTCCGGATCCGGCAAGGGTTCTGCTGAGAAGGGCTCAGCGGGGGCCTCGGCGCCGCTTGGAGAGCTGCTTCTGGCGCGTGATCAGGTCGTTCTGCCGGGCCATGAGCCGGGTGGTGAGCGGACCATCCACCAGGGTGCGGGGATCCTGCAGGAGGCGGCTATTGGCCTGGAGCTCGCGGTCGATGTAGCCGCCCTCGAGCCGGGCGATGAGGCCCTCGGCGTCCCGGCCGGCCTCGTCGGTGCTGCTGGCCTTGGCCTCCAGGCGGCGCAGGGCCGCGGTGGCGCCCTCGGGCAGCTGGGTGGGATCCCCCTCGGCGTCCAGCAGGGCCTGGAGCAGGGGCGCCCCGGTGAGGCTCTCCCACCAGGCCGCCGGCAGCTCCTGGACCCGGCGCCAGTGGCCGGCGGTGCTCAGCAGCAGGAGGCCCCGGATGAGGTCGTCCAGGTCGAGGGTCCCCTGGGGCGCGAGCTCCGGCTCCTCCGTGGGACGGGCGGCCTGGCGGCTCTTTACGGCGCGGTCCAGCTCCTGCAGGGGCACCTGGAGCTGGTGGGCCAGGCTGGTGAACAGCTCGCGGCTCTCGGGCGTGCGCGGCAGGTAGGGCAGGAAGTCCAGCAGGTCCTTGAAGGCCCCCATGCGGTCGGTGATGCGGCGCAGGTCCTTGCCCTCCATGGACCGGTCCACCATGAACGCGGTCCAGTCCGGCGCGGTGTGGAGCAGCTCGCGGAAGGCTTCGCCGCCCAGCTTGAGACACCAGGTGTCCGGATCCTCGCCCTGGGGCAGCTCCAGCAGCCGCACCTCGAAGCCCAGGGGCAGGGCCAGCCGGAGGCTCTTCTCCATGGCCCGGCGGCCTGCGGCGTCACCGTCGAAGCAGAGGATGACCCGGCGGGTGAAGCGCAGCAGGGCCTTGAGGTGCTCGTCCGTGAGAGCCGTGCCCAGGGGGGCCACGGCCTGGTGGATGCCGTTCTGGTGCAGCTGCAGCACGTCGAAGTAGCCCTCCACCACCAGGGCGCCGTCGCGCATGGCCCCCTTGGCCCGGTGGAAGCCGAACAGGGTGCCGCCCTTGTGGAAGAGGGGCGTGTCGCGGGTGTTCAGGTATTTGGGTTGTCCATCACCCATCACACGGCCTCCAAAGGCCACCACCCGGCCCCGGGCGTCATGGATGGGGATGGTCAGGCGGTTGCGGAGGAAGTCGATGAGGGTGCCGCGGTCGCTGCGGCTGACCAGCCCCGCCTGCTCCAGCAGCTCCGCGGAGAAGTTCAGGCCGCGCAGGTGGTTCACCAGGGCGTCCCAGCCGTCCGGCGCCATGCCGAAGCCGGCTTCGGCCAGGAAGGGTCCGGTGTAGCCCCGGTCCCGCAGGTAGGCGCGGGCCCCCTCGTGGCGCTGGAGCTGCGCCTCGAAGAAGGCCTGGGCCGCCTCCAGAGCCGAGCGCATGCGGGTCTCCAGGTCCACTTCGGCCGAGGGCCGCTCGCGGCGCTGCGGCAGGTCAATGCCCGCGGCCCGGGCCAGCTGCTCCAGGGCCTCGGGGAAGGTCATGCCTTCGCGCTCCATGAGCCAGGTGAAGGCGTCGCCGTTCTTGCCGCAGCCGAAGCAGTGGTAGAAGTTCCGGGCCGGGATCACCTGGAAGCTGGGGCTGCGCTCGGCGTGGAAGGGGCAGAGCCCCACGTGAGCTGAGCCCGCCTTCCGCAGCTTCACGGCCTGCCCCACCAGGGCCAGCAGGTCCGTGGCCTCCCGCACGCGCTCGACGATCTCCCGGTCCGAGCTCACTTAATTCCCCAGCCAGAGCAGGTGGCGCAGCCCCGGTAGCCACAGGTTCGAGTGCAGCGCGAAGGAGCAGACCATGCCCAGCAGCAGCGCGCCGCCGAGGCGGGCGATGGCGAAGGGCCGGGGGGCGCGAGCCCAGGCCAGGGAGACCAGGATCCCGAGCAGCGCACCCCAGGGCAGCAGCAGACCCGGTGCGTAGGCGATGGCCAGGAGGCCGATGCCGAGGGGCAGGACCCCATCCGGAAGCCGTGCCAGGCGGCTCTGGAGGGGACTCAGCTGAGCCAGGGCCGCGCCGAGGCCCAGGGCGGCGCCCGCGAAGGCCCAGTCGGGGCGGGGACCGAAGTCCCAGCCGGCCTTGGAGAAGGTCAGCCCCAAGAGGAAAAACGTCAGGGCGATCTGGCGCATGGCCGGGCGCGCGCCAGTCACGGGCTGGCGCGGCAGCAGGCCCCAGGCCGTGAGGAAACCCGCGAGGCCCGCGCCCACCAAGGGGAGCGCGGGATCCAGGAACCCCGTCAGCAGCCAGAAGGCGATCCAGAGCCAGTGGCCCACGGTGGGAGAAGCCTCCTCGGCCGAGCCCAGCAGCACCCAGAAGGAGCCAAGCCCCCCCGTGGCGACGAGGAAGTTGGGCCAGGCGTCCCGGACGTCCCAGCCCGCCAGGTGTAGGTGGCGGGCGAGAAGCAGCAGCGCTGCGAAGCCCAGGGTACCGGCGATGCGGACTACGTTGGCACCGAACAGCGCCGGAAGCCGGCGCCGGACCGGGCCTCCGACGAGGAGGGCCAGGATCGGGAGCAGGATGATGCACGTCACGGCCCGGCGGATGGTGAAGCCGTTCATGGCCAGCAGGCGGCAGAGGCCCTCGAGGTAGAGGAAGATCCAGATGGCGATCATCGGGCGGTCCTCACCAGGGCGTTGGGCAGGCCCAGCGGGGTGCTGGCGATGGGGCCCGGGTTCCCGTTCCCGGCCTCGTCGTAGGTGTAGCGGACCAGACGCCCCCGGTCGAAGTCGAGGACCCGGTAGCCGTGGTAGGTGTGGGGCCAGCGGGTCACCTGGCGGAGCTCGTTGCCCAGCGCCGTCGTGACGATGAACTTGGTGCCGGGGAACTCCGCGACGTCATCCCGCAGCTGCCCCGCGCCATCGAAGACCGCATCCGAGTGCCAGTGGCCGCTCAGCACCGCCGGGATGGCATGGTCCCGGCAGAGGCGCAGGAAGGCCTGCTGGAAGCCTAAGAGCGAGCCGCCGCTGCCATCCCCTTCGCCCTTCAGGGCAGCTCCCGGGGGAAAGATGGGGTGGTGGATCTGGATCAGAGGCGTCCGCCCCTCCAGGTGGTTGAGGTTGTCCTCCAGCCAGGCGAACTGCGAAGGCGTGAGCTGGTCGCGGCCGTGGGCGGAGTCCAGGGTGAGGACGGCCAGGGGGCCGATGTCCACCCGGAAGGTGGGGTTGTGGCCGAAGTGGCGCAGGAACAGCGGCCAACCCTTCCGCTCGTGGTTGCCGGCGGCCACGATGACCGGGATGCCCTGGCGCTCGAGCCGCAGGAACTGCGCCGCGACGGCGGCGTACCACAGCTCGGTCTCGGCGTAGGCCAGGTCGCCGCCCACCAGCACCAGGTCCGGGTGGAGCGCCTCCATCTCGCCGATGAACTGCTCGAGGATTTCGGCGTAGTCCGGGGGCGCCAGGTCCGCCACGAACACCACGCGGAAGGCCGGGGCCAGGGGCAGCGGGAGCAGGGCCGGGAGGTGCAGGGTCGCCCGGTTCAGCTGCCAGGTGATGGTCGCGCCGGGGGTGGCCAGCCAGGCCTGCCGGGTGGCGCTGGGCAGCAGCCAGGGCAGGCTCGAGGTCACTTCCCGCGTGGGGCTGGAGCCCGGTGCCGTGGACATGGGGTGCCCGGTGCGGGGCCGGTCCTCTCGCACGCGGAGGGGCAGGCCCACCGCCAGCAGGGCGAGGAAGGCCAGCAGGTAGGCCCGGAGCCAGGGGATCAAGGCTGCTCCCGGAGGGGGGGGTTGTGGGACAGCAGGTAGTGGCTCCAGACCAGGTAGGCCCGAGTCAGGGCCGTCATGTGCCGGGCGCGTGCCTGCTCCTGGGCGGACAGGTCCACGGGGGTCTTCGCCTGGACGTCGAAGAGCCTGGCGCGGCCATCGGTCTCGACGTTCAGGTAGCGGTCGCCCTGGAGGAGACCCGTGCGGGGCGGTCGCCGGAAGGTCGTGAAGGTGAAGGCGGCGCTGTCGGCGGCGAAGCGGGGATCGAGCAGGTCATGGCCCAGGGTCTGGGTCCAGAAGGACTGGCCCATGAGGCTCAGCACCGTCGGCAGGATGTCCGTCTGGGAGCCCACGGTGCTGACCCGTCGGGGCGGCAGCAGGGTCGGGGCGAAGAGGATGAAGGGGATGTGGTGGATCGCCAGGGTCAGGTCGCCGAACCGGGGGTCGGTGCTCCCGCGGGGGATGCCGTGGTCGGCCCACAGCACGAAGATCGTGTTGGCGAAGTAGGGGGACTTCCGGGCCTGCTCGAAGTAGCGCTCCAGGGCGTGGTCCATGAGGCGCACCGCGTTGAACTCTTCCAGGCCCTCGAAGCCGTTGGCCTTGAGGGTCGCCGAGTCCACGGTGGCGAGGTGGAAGTCCGTGTGGTGCTTCGGAATGGTGAAGGGCGGGTGGTTGCCGCTGGTCTGCACGTAGGCCAGGAAGGGCGCCTTCCGGGTGGCCAGGACGTCGTGGGCCTCCTGCAGCAGGTCCACATCCGAGATGCCCCACACGTCCACGACGGGGCTCTTGAACTCGCCCTCCTCGTGCAGGTGGAGGTCCTTCAGGTTGTTCTTGAGGGCGGCCCGGATCTGGGCCCAGTTGGCGCTGCCGCCCAGGAAGTAGTCCTTCTCGTAGTCGGCCAGCGCCGACAGCGGCGTGTGCTGGTTGACCATGAGCGGGTTGCGGGTGGCGTTCTGCGTGCTGCTGACATCGGGGGTGCCGAACAGGGTCGCGAACATGGAGCGGCTGGTGTTCTCCATCACCACGTTGAAGTTCTCGAAGTAAACGCCGCCCTTGGCCAGGCTGCCCAGGAAGGGCGTGGGGTCCAGGGCGTTCCCGCCGGGCGAGGTCTTGAAGGCCGCGAGGCTCTCGAGCTGGATGAACACCAGGTTCGGGCGTCCGCTCACCTGCGGCCGGGCCTGGATGTGCCGCTTCAGGGTGGGATTGCCCTGGGCGTCGAAGGCGGGGGCGATGCCGAAGTGCTCGGCCAGCACGGCGTGGCTGGCCTTCACCGCGGCGAGGTCGAAGCCCTCGTCCATCTCCTCCAGGTTCTCCAGGAAAAAGAGCACGGGATTCAGGGCGAGCTGGGCGTGGAAGCCGTTCCGGGCCTCGAAGGCCTCGCCCCAGCGCAGGGGGTAGCGGCTCCACTTGCCCCACATGCAGGCGAGCAGGAAGACGCTGACCAGGACCCGCGCCAGCACGCGGCGGGACCGGTGCTCGGGGACCGCGGCCAGCCCGCCCCGGAACAGCGCCGCCAGACCGCCAAGGGCCAGGGCCAGCAGCGCCAGCAGCAGCACCGTCAGCCAGACCACCGGGTAGCTCTGCCAGATCATCTGCAGGCTGAGGCTCGCGTTCTGCAGGAACATCAGCATGGTGCCGTTCAGGCGCGTGTGGATGTAGGCGAAGGTGCCGAAGTCGAAGAAGTAGACCAGCACCGTGGCGGCGAAGGCCAGCAGGGCGAAGGTCAGCCAGGTCCGCAGCGCGCCGCGGCTGGTCTGCAGGCCATGGGCCTTGAACAGGCCCCGGTAGCACCCGGTGAGCGTCAGGAAGACCAGCAGCCAGGGCCGCGCCTTGAGGTCGTCCACCATGGCGATGACGACCATGACCGCGTAGACCGCCAGGGTGAGGGCCAGCCAGGGGGTGGCGAGGCGGTCCCGCCAACCGGAGACGTTCCCGCCGGTGCCGTTCTTCAGCAGCAGCCAGCCGGGCACCAGCAGGATGGCCACCCAGCGGGCGTCGAACTTCAGGCCCAGGTAGAGCGCGTGGCGGACCTCGGCCGTGAGGCCCTCGCCGGGGCTGTGGAAGTGCTGCAGGAAGGCCAGCCGGAACAGGGTCAGCAGGACCAGGAGCGCCAGCCCGAGAGCCAGGAGGGCCGTGCTTTTGGCGGCGGTCTTTCGGGTCATCCGATCAGTCTATCGGGTTATGTGGTAAGTTCGGTTTCCCATGGACAAGTTTATTCCTACCCTTCTCCTCTTTTCGCTGCCCGCCTCGGGCAAGTCGGAGGTGCGCCGGTACCTGGCGAGTCTCACAGATGTGCAGTGTCGTGAGGACTTCCACATCGGCCCCACGCTCCAGCTGGACGACTACCCCTACGTCCACCTCATGCACCGCATCGACGATGAGCTGCAGGCGGCAGGACTCGGCTATGCCTACTACCACGGGCCCAACCGGCCCTTCCGGGACGAGTGGACCTGGGCCGTCCTCATCGAGCTGCTGAACGACGACTACGCGGACCTCATGGCCAGCCGCCAGGTGGAAGTCGCCAGCGCCGCGGAGCACCTCTTCGACCGCCTGGACGCGGCCCACGCCCGGGTGGGCCTGAGCGAGCCCCTGGGCGAGCTGCCGCACCGGCTCCGCAAGCGCCTGGCCGCCGCCCTGGAGGCCGAGTGCCGGGCCGAGCTGGACGTCCTCAACCGCCAGAACGCCCAGGACAAGACGGGCCGGACCCTGGTGATCGAGGCGGCCCGCGGCGGCCCCAATGGCTCGGCCTTCCCGCTGAAGCCGCCCCACGGCTACGAGACCGCCTTCCAGACCCTGGCCCCCGCCATCCTGGAGCAGGCGTCGGTGCTCTATGTCTGGGTGGACCCCGCCGAGAGCCGCCGCAAGAACATCGAGCGCGGCCGGCCCGACGGCCAGGGCAGCATCCTCCACCACAGCGTGCCCATGGAGGTCATGCTCGGTCAGTACGGCTGCGATGACATGGCCTGGCTCCTGGAGCAGAGTGACCGTCCCGGCACCATCCGCGTGGACCGGATCATCCCCACCGCCGACCGCTACGAGGCCCGCACCTACTACCTGCCCGTGGCCCGCTTCGACAACCGGCAGGACCTCACCACCTTCGTCCGCGAGGACCGAAAGCTGTGGCAGCCTGCCGACGTGGCTGCCATCCATGGCGGGCTGAAAGCGGCGTTCGATCAGCTGTAGCTGTCGGCTGTCGGCTGTCAGCTGTCAGCTGTCAGCTCTCGGTGAAAGAAGGGCCTGGCAGGTCCGATCGGCATGAACTGACTTGATTGCGTGCTGGCAGCAAAGGGCCAATGGTTTAGACGGAAGCGCCAGTGTGGGTCGATACCAGCCAGATAGCCGACAGCTGATAGCTGAGAGCCCGAGTCAGTGCGCGCCTGACCCCGCCTTGGCGCCCCAGATGCGGGTCATGATGAAGGCGCCGATGAGGCTGAAGGGGATGATGGCGCCGACCCAGACCCAGGCGTGGGTGGGCTGGTGGCTGTGGAGGCCCGCCCCCGCCACGAGGGGCGTGCCGTCCCAGCCGTAGGTCTTGAGGATCCAGCCCAGGCCGAAGCCCGTCAGGCCCGAGCCGATGTACTGGATGCCGTCCAGGGCGCCGGTGACCGTGGCGGCGGCCTTGCGCCCGCCGAAGTCCATGCTGGCCGTGCCGCTGAGCATGCCGTGCACGCCGAAGATGAACATGGCCGTGAGGCCCAGCAGGACCACGGCCCAGATCTGGCCGCCGCGCGTGCCCTGGCCCAGGGTGAGGCCCAGCAGGACCAGCATGACCACCTGGATCAGGTAGAACACGAAGGCCACGGGGGGGCGCCGGGACTGGAACAGCCGGTCGCTCATCCAGCCGCAGAGCAGGCCGCCCAGGATGCCGCCGCCCATGAAGGCGATGCCCGTCCACCAGAACAGGTGCTCCTTCTTGCCCAGGTGGTAGATCTCCTGCAGGTACTCCGTGAAGTAGAGCATCACGCCCTGGCGCACGAAGCCCGTGCAGAACTCCGCGAAGATCAGGGCCACGATGATCGGGTTCCGGAACACCCGGCGGATCAGGTCGCGCAGGGGCAGGGGGGCGTCCTCGGCGAGGTGGGCGTTGGAGCCGTCCCCGGTGTCGAAGTCCGCCAGGCCCGCGTGGCTGGGGCGGTTGCGCACCAGCAGCCAGTCCACCCCGAACATGAAGGCCATGGCAGCGGCGGGCACGAACCAGATGACCGTCCAGCTGTGGAAGCTGGCCAGCAGCCAGGCGCCGATGGTGGTGGCCAGGAAATACCCGGAGCTGATCATGGTGCCGAAGATGCCGCCGAAGACGCCCCGTTCCTTGACGTGGAACCAGGTGCTGTTGACCTTCACCACGGAGAGGGCCCCGAAGCTCTGGAAGTACATGTTCAGGCTCCAGAGCAGGCTCATGCTGAGCAGGATCTGGCTGACGTGGTTGTCCAGGAACATGAACCCGATGCCCACGTTCACCGCGGCGGCGCCCAGGGCGCCCACCAGGATGGCCTTGCGGCCCCCGAAGTAGTCCGCCAGGGGGCCGTTGAGGGCCACGGACAGGCCGTAGGTCCAGAAGCCCGCGGTGGCGATGATGCCCATCTGACCCTTGTCCAGGTGGTACCAGGCGCCGATGTCGTTCTTCACGATGTTGAAGTTGTAGCGGCCCATGTACATGGCCGCGTAGGTCAGGCCTAGGGGGAACCAGTTCAGGAAGCGGCGCAGGCGGAAGGCAGGGGTGTGGTTCACTCGGTCCTCAGTGTCTTCTGGAGGGAAGGGCCCTTCGGAGTCCTGCCGCCGGAGGGAATCCGGCTACTCGGCCTTGTGGAAGGCTTCGTCCGTACCAGACAGCTCCCAGCTGCCGCCCCGCTTCCGGAACGTCGCGTGGCGCTCCTTGAGATCCCCCACCTTGCTCTCCGGGTGCATGGACAGGAAGAGCGGGAAGTGGCTGGTGGGGTTCTGGAGGCGGATCTCGTAGGTCACCTTGGCGGTCTCCGTGCTAGCGTCAACCTTGAGCACCCGGACGAATCCCCCCTCGGCCACCGGGAGCAGAAAGCCGGCCTTGAGCCCCCTGGCGGTGGGCTTGATGCCCTTGGAGGCGCCGGGCTTCAGGCGGAAGACACAGGTCTCGCGGTTGCCGTCCAGCAGCACGGCCGTCTCGAACCCACCGCTCTGCTCAAGATTCTCCCGGAGGGTCTTCTGGCGCAGGTGGTCGGGCGTACCCCGCTCGGCGGTGACCTGTTCTGGAATGGTGATGGGGATGACCACCGGATAGCTCTTGCGGATCGCGTCTTCGGCTTTTCCTTTGTCGAGCTTCGAGCTGCAGGCCAGGGTGGCGAGGAGGACGGGGAGGAGGAAGAGTGGTCGCATCGGCAGATTCCTTGTCGGTTCGAAAAGGATGGTGACACAACTGGGGGTCTGCCTGGAAACCCCGGAGTATCCTATGGCCCGACCCTGCTGGAGTTTTCCCATGAATCCTGGCTATCTGGCCCACCTGAACCGCGAGCTCGAGCTGCTGAAGGAGGCGGGGCTCTACAAGACCGAGCGGGTCATCACGACCCCCCAGCAGCCCCGGCTGACGGCCAACGGCCGGCAGGTGGTCTGCCTCTGCGCCAACAACTACCTGGGCCTGGCCAACCACCCGGCGGTGATCGCGGCAGCCAAGGGGGTCATGGACGGCCACGGCTTCGGCATGGCCTCGGTCCGCTTCATCTGCGGCACCCAGGACATCCACCGGGAGCTGGAGTTGAAGCTCGCGGCCTTCCTGGGCTTCGAGGACACCCAGCTCTACTCATCCTGCTTTGACGCGAATGGCGCCATCTTCGAGGGCCTCCTGGGCGAGGAGGACGCGGTCATCAGTGACGCCCTGAACCACGCGTCGATCATCGACGGCATCCGGCTCTGCAAGGCCCAGCGGTTCCGCTATGCCAACTCGGACATGGCGGACCTGGAGGCCCAGCTCCAGGCCGCGGACGCCGCCGGCGCCCGATTCAAGCTGGTGGTCACGGATGGGGTCTTCAGCATGGATGGGTACATCGCCAAGCTGGGCGCGATCTGCGACCTGGCCGAGCAGTACGGCGCCATGGTGATGGTGGACGACAGCCATGCGGTGGGCTTCATGGGTGAGCACGGGCGCGGCACCCACGAGCACTGCGGGGTCATGGGCCGCGTGGACTTCATGACGGGCACCTTCGGCAAGGCCCTGGGTGGCGCCTCTGGCGGCTACATCGCCGGCAAGCGCGAGGCCATCGAGTGGCTGCGCCAGAAAGCCCGGCCCTACCTGTTCTCCAATTCCGTGGCGCCCTCCATCGTGGCGGCGACCCTGCAGGTGCTGGACCTGCTGGCGGACAGCGGGGACCTCATCCAGAAGGTCCATGCCAACGCCCGCCGGTTCCGCGCCGGCATGGAAGCCGCGGGCTTCAACCTGCTGCCGGGCGAGCATCCCATCGTGCCCGTCATGCTCTACGAGGCGCCCCTGGCCCAGGAGTTCGCCCGCCGCCTGCTGGACGAGGGTGTCTATGTCATCGGCTTCTTCTTCCCGGTAGTGCCCAAGGGCCTGGCCCGCATCCGCACCCAGCTGTCAGCGGCCCACACCCCCGAGGACATCGACCACGCCATCGCCGCCTTTACCAAAGTAGGTCGCGAGCTGGGTGTCCTTCCGTCCTAGGGCTTTCTCGGTGCCGTGGCCGCCAGCACCTGGGCGACCAGGAGCAGCAGGCCCAGGTCCCGGAGGAGATCCCGGCGCATGTCGGTCAGGCGCTCGACTTCGGTGCGGGGGCCGGCGGCCCCGAAGCAGCCGCAGTCGATGGGGCGGTGCTGGGCGAGGTTGACCGCCAGGGCCAGGCTGAAGGCGAGGAGCAGGGCCCCCACCCACAGGGCCGCGGCCCGGACCCAGATGCCCGCCAGCAACGCCAGCCCGCAGACCAGCTCCAGCCAGGGCAGCACCAGGGCCATGGGGTTCAGGACCAGGGCCGGCACCAGCTGGTAGGCCCAGATGGCCTTGGCCAGACTCGGCGGATCCGCCAGCTTGGGCAGGGCCGCCAGCACGAAGGTCACGCCGAGGATGAGCCGGAACAGCAGCGTCAGGCGGGGATGCAGCAGCCAGCGGCTCATCGTCCGCCCTTCTCGACCGGGTGCCCCTGGGCCACCCAGTCCGGGTAGCCAGCGCGGTAGACGAGAAGGTGGAAGTAGCCCTGGGCCAGGAGCTTCTCGGCAAGCAGGTGGGAGTCCCGGCAGTCGCCGCCGCTGCAGTAGATGACGATGGCATCGCCGGCGCCGGGGCGGCGCTGGGCCTTGAAGTCCAGCAGCCGGTCGTCCAGATCGGCCTCCCAGACCGGGGTGTTCCAGGCGCCCGGGAGGTGACCTTCGGTGAACTCCCCGCTGCGGCGGGCGTCCAGGAAGGGCCGCCCGGCCAGGAAGGCCTGCCAGGCCTCCTGGCTGCTGATCTCGGTGATGGGCGCCGGGGTCGGGGCGGGCTGCGCCGGCGCGGGGGTCGGTGTGGGCTTGGCCCTGGGCGCCGGGGCTGCGGGCTTGGTGCCCTGGGGAGGGGCTTCCGGGCTGGAAGGGCTGGGCAGGGGCTGGTCTCGGCGCTCCGGCAGGCCGGGCGGGTTCGCGGGAGCGGGACTCGGCGCCAGGGTGCTCCGCCAAGCCAGGCGGCGGGACGGAGCCGCAACCCGGTGGGCGAGGACGGCCACCAGCAGGGAGATCGCCCCCAGGGTCAGGACGCGGAAGGTGGTCGAGTGCCAGGGCGGTCGCATGGTCCGGCTTTGCTCAGAGGACGATGTAGCGATACGTGCCCGGGTTCTGTTCCTTCAACAGGAGCTGGAGGGTCCACCGCCCGTCCGGAAAGCGCTCATACATCTCCGCCGTGAGGACCGACTCCTTCAGCCAGGGCCGGATGTCCTCGTAGCACGCGAAGACCGGTGGCTCCCAGGGCTCCGGCACCCGCACCTGCCGCCCCGAGCCGGGCTTGATCCGGTCCATCAGCAGCGCGAGTCCGGCTTCGGGATCAGGCATTGTCGGCCTTGTAGCCCTCATCATGGATGTCCATGACGGCGCGGCCGGAGGGGTCAGCCATGTTCGCGAACGCGGCATCCCAGCGCAGGGCGGTCTCGGTGCTGCAGGCGACGCTGCGCTCGAAGGGGACGCAGTTGATGGCGGTGGCGCTGGGGAAGTGGTGCTCGAAGAGCTGGCGGTAGAGGTAGGCCTCCTTGGTCTCGGGGGTCTTCACCGGGAAGCGCTCCGCGGCGCCGGCCAGCATGCGGTCGCTGACCTCTTTCTCCGCGTGGGCCTTCAGGGAGTCGATCCAGGAGTAGCCGACGCCGTCCGAGAACTGCTCCTTCTGGCGCCACAGCACCTCATCGGGGATGGCCCCCACGAAGGCCTGGCGCAGCGGCCACTTCTCCATGGGCCTGGGCCGGGGGGCGTTGCGGGGCAGCTTGACGTCCGGGTTCATGCGCATGGCCACGTCCAGGAACTCCCGGTCCAGGAAGGGCACGCGGGCCTCCACACCCCAGGCGGCGCTGGACTTGTTGGCCCGGGCGCAGTCATAGAGGTGCAGCTTCTGGAGCTTGCGGACCAGCTCCTCGTGCAGCTCCTGGCCGTTGGGGGCCTTGTGGAAGTAGAGGTAGCCGCCGAAGATCTCATCCGCGCCCTCGCCGGACAGCACCATCTTGATGCCCATGGCCCGGATCTTCCGCATGAGGAGATACATGGGGGTCGAGGCCCGGATGGTGGTGACGTCGAAGGTCTCGATGTGGTGGATCACGTCGGACAGGGCATCCAGGCCCTCCTGCACCGTGAAGTGGATCTCATGGTGGATGGCGCCGATGTAGTCGGCCACCTTGCGGGCCGGGGCCAGGTCCGGGGCGCCCACCAGGCCCACGGCAAAGCTGTGGATGCGGGGCCACCAGGCGGGGCCCGAATCGCCCTCTTCCACGCGGTTGTCCCGGAACTTGGCTGCGACGGACGAGATGATGGAGGAGTCCACACCGCCGGAGATGAGCACGCCATAGGGGACGTCACACATGAGCTGGCGGTGGACGGCGGCCTCCAGGGACTCGCGCAGGGCGACGGGATCGTAGGGCTCCGTGGGGACGTAGCCCGGCTCCGCCCAGTCCGGCTGGTAGTAGCGCTGGAAGCCCTGGTCCGCCTCGTGGCCCAGGAAGTAGGTGCCGGGCGGCACCTCGCGGATGCGCTCGCAGTGGCCCACCAGGGCCTTCATCTCCGAGGCGACGATGAGGTTCTCGTGCTTGTCCCAGCCCACATAGAGGGGGATGACGCCGATGGGATCCCGGGCGATGAGGTAGGTCTCGCGCTTGGGGTCGTAGAGCACGAAGGCGAAGATGCCGTTCATGCGGTTCAGGAAGTCCCGGGGCTCCAGCTCGTCGTAGAGGTAGAGGATGACCTCGCAGTCCGACTTGGTCTGGAAGTCGTGGACCCCGGTCAGCCCCTCGCGGAGCTCCTTGTGGTTGTAGATCTCCCCGTTGACCGCCAGCACCGTGCCCTTGAGGGTGTCCAGCAGAGGCTGGGCGCCGTGCTCCACGTCCACGATGGAGAGCCGCTCGTGGACGAGGATGGCCCGCTCATCGCTGTAGATGCCGCTCCAGTCCGGTCCCCGGTGCCGGATCTTCCGGGCCATGGCCAGGGCCTGGCGCCGAAGCTCCGCGGGGTTCGAACGGGCCGGGTCGATGCCGAGGATGGTGAGGATGCCGCACATGGAAACTCCAAAAGAAAAAGCCCCGATCCGCTTGCGCGAATCGGGGTGGTCCGGGGAAGCAGGAATCTAGGAGATGCCCTCACCGGCCCACGCACGATCCGCGCGAGGGAGCCGATTATTGTTGCGGTTGGGCCGCGGGAGGGGAGTAGTCATTGAATCGCCTGGGTTCACTTTATCGGCTGGGTTCACAGATCGTCAAGTCCGGACCCGGTTCCTTGGCGGTGGTGGTGAAATGGAGGCAGTGGAGGACTCCATGAAGGCACTGCTCAAGTCCAAGCGCGAGGAAGGCATCTGGATGGGGGAGGTTCCCCTGCCCGAAGTGGGCCACAACGACGTGCTGATCCGCGTCCACAAGAGCGCCATCTGCGGCACCGACGTCCACATCTACAACTGGGACGAGTGGGCCCAGAAGACCATTCCCGTGCCCATGGTGGTGGGCCACGAGTACTACGGCATCATCGAGCGGGTGGGCGGCGAGGTCGAGGGCTACAAGCCCGGCGACCGGGTCAGCGGCGAGGGGCACATCACCTGCGGGCACTGCCGCAACTGCCGGGCCGGCAAGCGGCACCTCTGCCGCAACACCGTGGGTGTGGGCGTGAACCGCACAGGCTCCTTCGCGGAATATCTGAGCATCCCGGCCTTCAACGTGTTCAAGGTGCCGGACAACGTCTCGGACGAGGCCGCCGCCATCTTCGATCCCTATGGCAACGCCGCGCACACGGCCCTCAGCTTCGACATGGTGGGCGAGGACGTGCTCATCACCGGCGCCGGACCCATCGGCATCATGGCCGTCGCCATCGCCAAGCACGTGGGCGCTCGGCACGTGGTCATCACGGATGTGAACGAGTACCGCCTGGACCTGGCCCGCAAGATGGGCGCGACTTTGGCCGTGAACGCCGCCAAGACCACCCTGCCAGAAGTCATGGTGCAGCTGGGCATGACCGAGGGCTTCGACGTGGGCCTGGAGATGAGCGGCAACCGCAACGCCTTCGAGTCGATGCTGGAGGCCATGCACCACGGCGGCCGCGTCGCCCTGCTGGGCATCCTGCCCGGGGACTGCGCCGTGGACTGGAGCCAGGTGATCTTCAAGGGGCTGATCCTGAAGGGGATCTACGGCCGGGAGATGTTCGAGACCTGGTACAAGATGGCCGCCATGATCCAGAGCGGCCTGGACATCAGCCCCGTGATTACCCACCGCTTCGGCATCGACGACTTCCAGCAGGGCTTCGACGCCATGCGCAGCGGCCAGAGCGGCAAGGTGATCCTCGACTGGGGCGTGAAGTAGCCGGTTCGCCTTCCGTCCTTTGCAGAATGCGGCCGTTCGGCCGCATTCTGATAGCTGCGCACAGGGTGCGCAGCAGGTCTCAAGGCTGGTTGGAACCTCAGCGCAACGGCTGGGGCTGGGGCAGGGGGGGGAAGCTGCTCTCGCCCAGGGGGGCCCCGTCCTTGATGAGGGTGTCCGCGGCCAGGCCCGTGCCACCGGGCGCGAGGTCGGTGCCCAGGCAGGCCAGGTAGTAGCCGTCGAATTTGGTGTTGAAGCGCTGCCGGGCCGGGCCGCGCTTGGTGGGCAGGTCCTCGATGGGCCGGGTCACGTAGGGGCGGTAGAAGAAGGGATGTCCCCAGGGGGTCTCGGGCAGGCGGTCCACATACTCCGGCACCAGGTCGGCCAGGGCCGAGGGGTATTCCCCGCGCTTGCCCTTGTATCGGATGAGGGCGTCGGTGACCCGCTTGACGGCAGCCCGGACCTGCTTCTGGCGGTCGGCGACATCCCGGCTCAGGAAGGCTTCGATGAGGAAGAGGTCCCGCTTGGCCTGGCGGGCGGCCTCGGAGTCCGGATACCGCTCGGCCAGCTGCTTCATCATGGTCCGCGCCTCGGCGCTGCGGCCCTCCAGGTTCAGCTTCCGGGCCTCCTCGTAGAGGTTGCCGGGCAGGCGGGGATCCTCGGAGGCGCAGCCCACCAGCAGCAGGAGGGGCAGCAGGAAGGGAAGGACACGCGGGCGGAGCATGGACCGAACCATAGCAGGACCGGAGGCCGCCTTGAAGTAGGATGGAGGCAGCAAAGGGGGCGTGATGACGGACAGGCCGATGCTGGTGGGCATCGTGGGAGGCTCCGGGAGCGGCAAGACCTCGGTGGCCGCCGAGCTGGTGAAGCGGCTGCGGAAGAAGGCTGTGGCCACCATGCTGCTGGACATGGACGCCTACTATGCCCCCCTCGAGGTGGTGAAAGGACGGTTCGGTGGCCGGACCGTGAACTGGGACCACCCCCACGCCTTTGACCTGGAACTGATGGCGGCCCACCTGATGGCGCTCCATCGGGGCGAGAGCATCCGCAAGCCCCGCTACGACTTCACGCTCTCTGACCGCACCGGCTGGGAAGAGCCCGTGCCTCCGGGCAAGGTGGTCATCCTCGAAGGCCTGCTGCTCTTCGCCCTGCCGGAGCTGCGCGAGCAGCTGGACATCAAGATCTTCGTGGACACGGACGCGGACATCCGGATCCTCCGGCGCATCCGGCGCGACACCCAGGAGCGCGGCCGCAGCCTCGAGAGCGTCATGGACCAGTACGAGAAGAGCGTGCGCCCCATGCATCTGGAGTTCGTGGAACCCAGCAAGCGCTGGGCGGACCTGATCGTCCCCACGGGCGTGGAGAACCGCACGGCCCTGGATGTCATCACCCACCACATCTGCAGCCGGGTGCTCGGCCAGGGAGAGCCCCAGCATGTTTGAGAGCGGCCACAACCTCACCGCCGAGGCCTATCGGGACCTGCCGGAGAGCGTCCAGCGCATTGACGTGCGGGAGCCCTGGGAACACGACCTGGCGCACCTCCCCGGGGCCCTCCTGATCCCCCTGGGCGAGCTGTCCGCCAGGCTGGACGAGCTGGATCCGGCCCGGCCCGTGGCCGCCTATTGCCACCACGGCGGACGGAGCATGCAGGCGCTGCGGATCCTCCTCTCGGCAGGCTTCCGGGACATCGCCCACCTGGCCGGCGGCATCAACGCCTACAGCCGGCTGGATCCCACCGTGCCGAGGTACTGATGCGCCTCCTGCACCAGCAGCCCGAAGGCTTCGATCCCGCCGTCCCCTGGACGCAGGAGTCCGAAAGCGTCCGGCAGGACTCGCGCATCTTTCGGCAGATCGTGGCCCAGCGCCGCAGCCCGCACACGGGCCGCCAGCACGCGTTCTACCGCCTCGAGGGGCCGGACTGGGTGAACGTGGTGGCCTTCACGCGCACCAGGGAACTGCTGGTGGTCGAGCAGTTCCGCCACGGCATCGACGCCTCGACCCTGGAGATCCCCGGGGGCGGCTGCGACCTGGGCGAGGACCCAGAAGGAGCGGCCCGCCGGGAGCTGCGGGAAGAGACAGGCTTCGTCTCCCGGAACTGGGTGTCCCTGGGCTCCTGCACCCCCAACCCCGCCACCCAGACCAACCGCTGCCACACCTTCCTGGCCCTGGACTGCGAGCCCGAGGGCGGGCTGGAGCTGGATCCCGCCGAGGAGCTCCAGGTCTGGGCCTGCGCCTGGGCCGAGTGGGAAACCCGCATGCGGCGGGGCGAGATCCACCACGCGCTGGTCCTGACAGCCTTCCAGCTGCTGAGCCTCTGGGAAGGCTGGCCGGGGCTGCGGCAGAAGCTGGAGGCCTGAGATGCTCCGACCCGCCCTCCTCGTCCCCGTCTGCTGCGCGGTCCTGGCGGCCCAGCCCGCGGTGCCCTTCTGCCAGGTGGCCGGAGCCCCGAACCCCCGCTTCGAGGCGGAGCTGGACGCGGCCATCCAGGCCCTCGCGCCGGCGGACCGGCGAGCCTTCTTCAAGGAGCTGCGGACCAAGCAGCGCGAGCTGCTCTACCGGATCCTCGAGGTCGAGCGCGGTCTGCAGCAGGCCCAGTCGCTCCGGAACACCCTCGAGCGCGAGGGCTCGCCGAACCTGCCCCAGGCCCAGGCCCTGGTCGACGGCCAGTCCCGGATGCTGGTGGCATTCCGGGAACTGGACCGGGTCATCGCCCGCAAGCGCTGGGTCGAGGATCCGCTCAAGCTGGACGCAGACGAGCTGAAGGTGGACCTCTACGGCGGCTTCCAGTTCTCCAGCCTGTTCAGCGAGGGGCAGGCCGACCGGGGCTCCTTCTTCTCCAAGTCGCGTCCCTTCGTGGCCCTGGACATCCGGCAGACCTTCCGCCGGCCCGCCCAGGACACCTGGTGGGAGGTCTTCAGCACCCTCGCCTTCCAGTCCTCCAGCTTCGAGACCTCGGAGACCCTGAACGTGATCACCAGCAGCGGCCACTTTCGGGGCGAGGTGGGCCTCTGGTGGATGCAGACCCTCACCGAGCGCGTCAGCTGGGGCGTGGTCGGCACCGCCGGGGTGGTGGGCTTCAGCCAGCCTGTGGTCCAGGAGGACCTGACCGGCACGGCCCGGGACGAGTTCCGCAACCGCTTCAAGCTCGGCCTCACCACGCGGCAGGAGGAGGGCTCGTTCAAGGGCTCCTTCGCCGAGTGGTCCTACCTGCGCGACCCCCTTTTCCGCTACCAGGACCGCCTCTACATGCGAGGCCGGGTGGTCCTGACTCAGTTTGGCTCCCAGGGCGCGAGCGGCGACTTCTACATGGAGGGCTCCGTGAACAAGGGCCGCCACGGGAAGGACGAGGCCGTGGTCCTGGTTGGCTTCCGGCTCAGCACCCTGGCCTTCTTCCGGAGCCTGGGCGGGCCTGCGAAGCCCTGAGGCGGGGCTTGGAAAAGTCGATCCCTCGGTCTTCATCTTTTCCAAGGCCGCTGTGGGCGTTAGTCTGGAAGCCTGATCACCCCGAGGAGTTCCCATGGCCAGCGAGTGCTCTTTCGACGTCGTCTGCAAAGTCGATCTGGACGAGGTCAAGAATGCGGTCTCCCAGGCCATGAAGGAGATCGGCCAGCGCTATGACTTCAAGGGCTCGGTCTCCAAGATTGAGCTGAAGGACGACAAGGTGCTGGTGCTGAACAGTGACGACGAGGTGAAGCTGAAGGCGGTGATCGACGTGCTGCAGACCAAGCTGCACAAGCGCGGCGTCAGCATCCGCAGCATGGTCTACGGCAAGGTCGAGCCGGCGTCCAAGGGCAGCGTGCGCCAGGAAGTCACCATCCAGCAGGGCATCCCCATCGAGAAGGCGAAGGGCCTGATCAAGGCCGTCAAGGACGCCAAGATCAAGGTCCAGGCCAGCATTCAGGGCGATCAGCTGCGGGTCAGCGGCAAGAGCCGCGACGACCTGCAGGAGGTCATCGCCCTGTTCAAGCGGGACGACCAGGGCCTCGACCTGCAGTTCACCAACTACCGGGGCTAAGGTGGCGCGCCTCGACCTCTCGCACTACTTCCTCCCCATCGCCCCCAAGCTGGCCGGGGTGGAGGCTGAGCTGCAGCGCATCCTGCAGAGCGATGTGGAGGTGGTCCAGAAGCTGGCCGCCCACGTCCGGGGCGGGCAGGGCAAGCGGCTCCGGCCCGCGCTGGTCATGCTCTCGTCGCGGTTCTGCGGCGTGCAGAGCGAGGAGGATGTGCGCTTCGGGGCAGTCTTCGAGCTCATCCACACGGCGACCCTGGTCCACGACGATGTCATCGACCACGCCCAGCTCCGGCGGGGCATGCCCACGCTGAACCGGCTCTGGGGCAATACCCTGACGGTGCTGTTCGGAGACCTGCTCTACCTGGTGGCCATGGGCGAGGCCATTGCCGGGCGCAGCTGGCGGATGATGGAGATCTTTGCGGAAGTGACCACCCGCATGATCGAGGGTGAGCTCATCCAGAACGATGTGCTCTTCAAGCTGGACACCAGCCGCAAGGACTACTTCGACATCCAGGAGCGCAAGACCGCGCTGCTGTTCAGCGGCTGCACCGAGAGCGGGGCGGTCCTCACGGCTCGGAGCGCGGAGGAGTGCTTGGCCATGCGCCAGTACGGCCTGGAAGTGGGCCGCGCCTTCCAGCTGGTGGATGACCTGCTGGACTATACCGCCACCAGCGCCGAGCTGGGCAAGCCCGCCTTCAGCGACCTGCGCGAGGGCAAGCTCACGCTGCCCATGCTGACGCTGCTGGAGCTGGCGCCGGACGAGGTCCGCGATCTGGTCCGCACCATCTGGGACCGGGGCGAGGAGGTGCCCATTCCCGCCGACGAGGAGGCCCGCCTGCGGGAGCTCATCGCCCGGCACGATGCCCTGGCCGAGACCCGGATCCTGGCCCTGAGCGCCTCCCGCAACGCCGTGGCGCACCTGGCCTCCGTGGCCGGCGACCCGGCCACCGGCGAGCTGCTGCGCGAGATCCCCGAGGCCCTGCTGTCGCGCAGCAAGTAGCGGCCTAGAGGCTCTCGAGCAGGCGCTGGAAGTCCGGGAGCTCCCGGAGAGCGTCCAGGTCCCCGTCGTGGATCAGCCAGTCCTTCTGGGTGAGCCCTGCGGTTACGGCCTGTCCCAGGCACGCCAGGGCCTCCACAGGCTCGCCCGCCAGGGCGTTGATGCAGCCCAGGTTGTAGAGCAGCATGGGGTCGACCGGGTCCATGCTGCGGGCCAGCCGGGCCCAGGCGAGGCCCTTCTCCCGCTCGCCCAGGGCCACCAGGGCGTTGGCGCCGAGGTAGCGGGCCCGCACATCGTCCGGGGCGCGCTCCAGCCGCTGCTCCACCAGGGCCAGCCCCTGCCGCCGGGCCCGCTCTGCCTCGTCCTCGACCCCCAGGCTGTGATAGGCCTGGGCCACGAGCAGGATGGCCTGGAAGTCCTCGGGGCGCAGGGCCGCGGCCCACTCGAAATACTCGATGGCGCGCTCGAGCTTCCCGGCGGCAAAGCAGTGCCGGGCGTAGAAGTAGGCGGCCTCGTAGAGGTTGGGATCCAGCCGCAGCGCGGCCTCGAAGGCGGCCTCGGCCTCCTCGGCCTGGCCTGCCGCAGACAGGGCCGAGCCCCGGGAGGCATGGGCCTCGGCGAGGGTGGGATCCAGCTCCAGGGCCTTCCGGCTGCAGGCCTCGGCGAGCTCCCGCTGGGTCTCGGTGCGCTCGATGTAGATGTGGGCGTAGGCCGCGCAGTTGGCGAGCCCTGCCCAGGCCGAGGCGTAGTCCGGGTCGAGGTCCAGGGCCTGCTGGAACATCTGGGCGGCGAAGGCCATCCCGTGGCGGTTGAAGCGGTAGTAGTAGCTGCGGCCCCGCAGATAGTACTCGTAGGCCCGGAGGTCCACGGCCCGCCGGGGCCGGGGCGAGGCGCTGTTCTTGAGGGCCCTGGCGACGTCCTGGATGAGCTCCTCCAGGGTCGGGAAGAGATCCTTCCGGTCGAAGACGAAGGTCCGGGTCCACAGCACCTGGTCCGTGGCCACGGCGACCAGCTCCGCCTTGACGCTCAACAGCTCACCCTGGGGCAGGAGGGAACCTCCCAGGATGGCGTCCGCCTGGAGCCGGCGGCCCACTTCGGCCAGGGCGAGGCCTGACCCTCCATACAGGAACGAGGTGGTCCGCGAGATCACCTGGAGTCCGTCCAGCTGGTTCAGGGCCTGAAGGATCTCCTCGGCGAGCCCCTCCGTGAGCGGCTCCTCGCCGCCCTCGGGCCGCAGGTCCAGGAAAGGCAGCACGGCCACCACCGGGAGGCCCCGCCGGGACCGGGGGGGCAGGGGTTTCCTCGCCCGGGCGGGGATCTGCTGGGTCTGAGAGGACTTGCCTGATGGAACGGACATTTCCCACCTCCCGCAAGGTACAGCATGGGAAGACCCCCCGGCGGCGCAAGGGTGGCCTCCTGGTCGGGATTCGGAGAAAACCCTGGTGGGTTTAGGCTTCGGGCTCGCCCAGCCGGAGGTCGAAGGGGACGCCGGACCGCTTGCAGGCGGCGATGAAGGACTCCTTGTCCGGGCACTTGATGTAGGCTTCCATGGCCTCGACCCGCTTGTCCTTGATGAGTTCCACCAGGGCGTCGTTCATCAGGCGTTGGCCGTAGCTCCGTCCGGTCTGCATGGCGCTGGCGATCTGGAAGTTCTTGCCCTCGCGGATCAGGTTGGCGATGGCCGGGGTGATGAAGAGGGTCTCCAGGGCCGCGATGCGGCCGCCCCCCACGCGCTTCAGCAGGGTCTGGCTGACCACGCACTTGAGGGCGTCCGCGAGCATGACCCGGATCTGCTGCTGCCGGTCTGCCGGGAACTGGTCCACGATGCGGTCCACGGTGCCGATGGCGCTGCTGGTGTGCAGGGTGCCGAACACCAGGTGGCCGGTCACGGCGGTCTCCAGGGCGATGGCGATGGTCTCCAGGTCCCGCATCTCGCCCACCATCACGATGTCCGGATCCTCGCGGAGGGCCGCCCGGAGGCCGCTCTTGAAGCTGTCCGTGTGGGTGCCCACCTCGCGCTGGTTCACCAGGCAGCCCTTGCGGGGGTGCACGAACTCGATGGGATCCTCGATGGTGAGGATGTGGTCCCGCCGCTTCTGGTTGGCCAGGTCCACGATGGCTGCCAGGGTGGTGGACTTGCCGCTGCCCGTGGGGCCGGTCACCAGCACGAGCCCCTTGGACAGGCCCGCCAGCCGGCGCACTGGGTCCGGTAGGCCCAGCTTGTCGGGATCCGGCAGCTGGTTGGGGATGACTCGGCACACGAACCCGGGTCCCACCCGGTCCTGGAAGTAGTTCACACGCAGACGGCAGCCGCCGGCCTCGTAGGGATAGGCGAAGTCCGCGTCGTGGTGCTCCTGGAAGCGCTGCCAGGCCGGGGCGGTGGCCAGGGCCTCCATCAGCTCCAGCAGGGTGGCAGGATCGAGCGGGCCGAAGCCCTCGAGCTCCAGCATGTCGCCGTTGACGCGGGCCAGGGGTGGCTCATGGGCGGTGCAGTGCAGGTCGGAGCCCTTCTTCTCCAGCAGCATGGACAGGAGGCGCTCCGCCAGGGGATGGCCCTGGGCCTTGCGGCTGGGCCGGGGGGCGGCCGGGGGTCGGGGGGCCTCCTGGCCTGCGGGCTGGACCGCACCGGCCTTGGGCGGCGGCGTGGCTTCGGGGGCTTCCCCGGGAAGGAGCCGCTGGGAGGGGCCCAGGTGGACCGCCAGGATCTGAGGGGTGTCCTGGAAGCGGCTCAGGCGGATCCGGAAAGTCTGACCGCCCTGCTCATAGTCGAACTCGGCCTGGCCCTCGTTCTGCCAGGCGGCCTTCAGGGCCGGGGGGACGACATCCCCTGCCAGCACCTCCACCATCACGCCGGGCAGCGGGTTGGGCAGCAGGTCAACGGTCTCGCCCGATTTCAGCTCCAGCCGGGGTTTCCGGTCGGCTTTTACCTCCAGCCGGAGGCCTGCTTTCGCGATGACGTGGGAGAGCAGTCGATCCAGCTGGGCCATGAGAGGACTCCGGGACACTCAAAGGATGCCATGGGTCACAGCCTTCGTGGTTCGGCGCGGGGCGTTCGGCCGCTAGACTGGAGCTAACTCAACGGAGCCCGCATGAACATCCATGAATACCAAGCCAAAGAACTGCTCCGGCAGTACAAGGTGGCCACGCCCGATGGGCAGGTGGCCCAGGATGCCGAAGAGGCACGCATGATCACGAAGGGCTTCGGCGGCGCCAGCGTCGTGAAGGCCCAGATCCACGCCGGTGGCCGCGGAAAGGGCGGCGGCGTCAAGTTCGCCACGGACCCCGACAAGGCCGCGGAGCTGTTCAAGGCCATGGCCGGCATGCAGCTGGTCACCAAGCAGACCGGCCCTGAGGGCCGCAAGGTCCGCACCGTGTTCCTCTCCAAGCCCGTGGACATCGCCCGGGAGCTCTACCTGAGCTTCCTGGTGGACCGCTCCTCCAGCCGCATCACCATCCTGGCCTCCACCGAGGGTGGCGTGGAGATCGAGGAAGTCGCCGAGAAGACCCCCGAGAAGATCGTCAAGGTCGCCGTGGATCCGGCCCTGGGCCTCTGCGGCTTCCAGGCCCGCCAGGTCGCCTTCGCGCTGGGCCTCGAAGGCGACGCCTTCAAGCAGGGCGTGGTCTTCCTGCAGAACCTCTACAAGCTCTTCGTGGACAAGGACTGCTCCATGGTGGAGATCAACCCGCTGGTGGTCACCAAGACGGGGGATGTCACGGCCCTGGACGCCAAGATCGGCTTCGATGACAACGGCCTCTTCCGGCACCCCGATGTCCTCGCCTTCCGCGACCTCAACGAAGAGGCCGAGGAGGAGATCGACGCCAGCAAGTACAACCTGAACTTCATCAAGCTGGATGGTGAGATCGGCTGCATGGTGAATGGCGCGGGTCTGGCCATGGGCACCATGGACATCATCAAGTACCACGGGGGCTCCCCCGCCAACTTCCTCGATGTGGGCGGCAGCGCCACCGAGGACGCGGTGAAGAACGCCTTCCGCATCATCCTCAACGACTCCGCCGTGAAGGCCGTGCTGGTGAACATCTTCGGCGGCATCATGCGCTGCGACATCGTCGCCGGCGGCATCGTGAAGGCCGCGAAGGAGATCGGCATCAAGGTGCCGGTGGTGGTGCGCCTTGAGGGCACCAACGTCGAGGAAGGCAAGGCCATCCTGGCCGCCAGCGGCCTGAACCTGATCGTTGCAGCCGACCTGAAGGACGCCGCCGAGAAGGTCGTCGCCTCCATCAAGTAGCTCCTCCACGGAATCCGACTGAATTCATTTTGCGAGGTATGACATGGCTGTTCTCGTGGGCAACCACACCAAACTCATCGTCCAGGGCATCACGGGCCGCGAAGGGCTCTTCCATGCCAAGGGCTGCCGGGACTACGGCACCAACGTGGTCGGCGGCGTGACCCCCGGCAAGGGCGGCACCGAGGTTGACGGCTTCCCCGTCTTCAACACCGTCAAGGAAGCCGTCGCCAAGACCGGCGCCAACGCCACCATGATCTTCGTTCCCCCCGGCGGCGCAGCGGACGGCATCCTCGAGGCCCTGGAAGCGGGCATCGAGCTCATCGTCTGCATCACCGAGGGCATCCCCGTCCTCGACATGGTCAAGGTCAAGCGCGTCCTGGCCGACTACCCCAACAGCCGGCTCATCGGCCCCAACTGCCCCGGCATCATCAGCCCCGGCATCGCCAAGATCGGCATCATGCCCGGCCGCATCCACCTCAAGGGCAACGTCGGCGTGGTCAGCCGCTCCGGCACCCTGACCTATGAGGCCGTGGGCCAGCTCACCGCCCTGGGCATCGGCCAGAGCACCTGCATCGGCATCGGCGGCGATCCCGTCAACGGCACCAGCCACATCGACACCCTGCGCATGTTCCAGGACGACCCGGACACCCACGCCATCATCATGATCGGCGAGATCGGTGGCAGCGCCGAGGAAGAGGCCGCCGAGTTCGTGAAGCAGTACGTGACGAAGCCCGTCGTCGCCTTCATCGCCGGCCAGACGGCCCCTCCGGGCCGCCGCATGGGCCACGCCGGCGCCATCATCTCCGGGGGCAAGGGGACCGCCGCCGAGAAGATGAAGGCCCTCACCGCCGCCGGCATCACCGTGGTGCAGAGCCCCGCCGACATGGGCAAGGCCCTGGCCGAGCGCCTCAAGGGCTAGGCTTTTCGAAAGACACAAGACAGGCGGCCCGAACCGGGCCGCCTGTCTTGTACCTCCGCGGTGCCTTCCCGGCCAGTCCCGCTCCGGCCATACTGCCTCATGGCTGTCCCGACAGAAATCCCCTCCGGATCCCGCGGCAGCTTCCTGCGCCTCCTCCGCAAGGCCCACGCCTGGGTGGGGCTCTCGGGTGCCAGCCTGGGCCTGCTGTTCGGCCTGACGGGCTTTCTGATGAGCCACCGGTCCACGCTGAAGATCCAGGCGGGGCACACAGAAGAACTCAAGGTCCAGATCGAGCTGGCGCAGGCGCCGGCCACCATCGAGGAACTGGCTGCCAGCCTCGCCAGCCGCTTCGGCCTGCCTCTGTCGCGCCTGCGCTGGCGGGTGCAGCCGCCCCGGCCTGCGCGCTTCGGGGGCCAGGCGGTGACGGCGGCCCCCGCGTGGTCTGTGCAGGTGCTGGGCCACGCCCACTTCGCCCGGGCCACCTATCTGCCGGGCAACCGCACCCTGGACCTGGAGCAGAGCGACGCGAGCCCCCTGGCGGCCCTGCAGCGCCTGCACCGGGCCGAGGTGGGGCAGGTGGGCTGGATCCTGCTGGCGGATGCCTTCGCGGGCAGCCTGCTCTTCCTGATCCTGAGCGGCACCCTGCTCTGGACCCGGCTCTCCGGGCCGCGCGTGCTCAGCGCGGGCCTGGCCCTGGGCGGGGCCCTGGTGCTGACGCTGATCGCCTCCCGCGCCTGGTAGGCCCCCCGGCCCGGCTATCCTGGGGGCATGACGGAACTCATCAAAGCCCACCTGGATCACCGGCGCATCTGGCGGGACTTTGACTACTGCTACCCGGTGATCTCGCGGCGCAGCCACGGCCTGAGCCTCGGGGTGAACCTGAACCCCGACAAGGTGTGCAACTTCGACTGCGTCTACTGCGAGGTGGACCACCAGACCCCGGCCCGGCGCCGGGACCTGGACCTGACCCAGCTGGAGCGGGAGCTGGGCCTGCTGCTGGACCTCGCGGCCAGCGGGGAGATCTACCAGGTGCCCCCCTTCGACACCGCCGCTCCGGCGCAGCGGCGCCTCAATGACATCGCCTTCAGCGGGGATGGGGAGCCCACCACGGCGCGGGAGTTCGCCGAGGTGATCAGCCGCATCGCCCGGCTGAAGGCCCAGCGGGGCCTCGAGGACGTGAAGCTGGTGCTGATCACGGACTCCAGCCGCCTCCAGGCGCCCGCGGTGGTGCGAGGGCTGGAGCTGCTCATGGCGCACCAGGGTGAGATCTGGGCCAAGCTGGACGCGGGCACCGAGGCCTTCTACCGCGAGATCTGCCGCAGCCAGGTGCCCTTCCAGCGCATCCTCGACAACCTCCTGGTTACCGCCCGCCGCTGGCCGATCCTCATCCAGACGCTGTTCCTGAGCTGGCAGGGCCAGGGCCCCG
Source organism: uncultured Holophagaceae bacterium (assembly GCA_903863195.1). Classification (GTDB taxonomy): domain Bacteria; phylum Acidobacteriota; class Holophagae; order Holophagales; family Holophagaceae; genus Geothrix. The sequence goes on along the minus strand of CAIPAY010000243.1, from coordinate 15,904 downwards.
CCGAGGCCGAGCTGGACGCCTACGGCCAGCGCCTCCAGCACCTCCTGGACCAGGGCGGCCAGCTCCAGGGCCTGCAGCTCTACACCGTGGCGCGCCCCACCCCCGAGCCCAAGGCGCGCCCTCTGGGCCACCGAGAACTGGACGCCATCGCCGCACGCCTCAAGGACCGCTTCCCGACCCTGCCCATGGAGGTCTACTACGGGCCAGAGGGCCAGGCCTGATGCGCAGCCTGCTGCCGGGCGCCCTGGCGCTGCTGCTGTTCGGCGGCCCCGCCTGCCGCTCCCGCCAGGTGCCTGGGCCAGTGCCCCCGGCGCCTGTGAGCGTGAGCCTCGTGGCCGTGGGCGACATCCTCATGCACGAGGACGTGAAGACCGCTGCCAGCCAGGATCCGGGCGGCTTTCCCGCGCTCTGGGCGGACCTGGTGCCGCTCTTCCAGGGGGCGGACCTGGCCTTCGGGAACCTGGAGACACCCATCGCCCCCACCACGGGACGGCCAGGCGTGCCCTTCCAGTTCAACGCTCCGGCCACCCTGCCGGCGGCTCTCCGCGCCAGCGGCTTCACGGTGCTGTCCACGGCCAACAACCACGCCTACGACCAGGGCGCGAAGGGCGTGCGGGAGACCCTGCAGCGCCTGCGGGCGGAGCGGCTGGTGGCCCTGGGCAGCGGGGAGGACCGGGCCCAAGCGGAGGCAACGCAGGTCCTCGAGCGCCAGGGCATTCGCGTGGCCTTCCTGGGCTTCACGGACCTCTTCAACCTGGACCTGAACCAGCGGGCCACGGAGCCCTGGGTGCGCCCCCTCGAGTTCGAGCCCGCAATCCAGGCCGTGCGCGAGGCCCGGGGCCGGGCCGAGGTGGTGGTGGTCAGCGTCCACTGGGGCAACGAGTACCAGCACCTGCCCACGAAGCGGCAGCGGGACATCGCTCGGGCGCTGGTGGGCGCGGGCTGCGACCTGCTGCTGGGCCACCATCCCCATGTCCTCCAGCCCGTGGAGTTGGTCGAGGCCGAGGGCCGGAAGGCGGTGGTGGCCTACTCCCTGGGCAACTTCATCAGCAACCAGGACCGCATGTACCGGGCGGACCACTTTCCCGTGGCCGAGGGCGACAACCGTGACGGCGCGGCCCTGAAGGTCCGCTTCGAGCGGCGGCCCGAGGGCGTGGCCCTGGCAGAGGCCCGGGTGGAGCCCCTCTGGACCGAGAACAACTGGGGCTCCGGCGCGTCGCGCCGGGAGCTCCGCGTCATCCGCGTGGTCGCCGCCGAGGCCCACACCCGCGCGGAGCTGGACCGCCTCACGGACCCCGTGGAAGGCCCCAAGACCCACCCCGAGCCCGCGGTCCGCACCCGGGCCATCCTCGTCGCCCAGGAGCGCCTCCGTACCCTCATCCTCCGCCGCCGCCGCATCGCCGAGACCATCGGCGAGAGCTTCGTCAGCGGGAAATAGAAAAGAGCTCTAACCACAAAGAACACAAAGAACACAAAGAACACAAAAAGGGACTTCTTGATTCCGTCCCGGCTTTTCTTTGGGCCCTTCGTGGTGGGCCTTTTTCTTTACAGCCCCAGCTCGCCGCGATGCTCGTGCAGGACGGCGATGACGCGGGCGAGGTGGTCGTCTTCGGTGCCGCCGACTTCGGCGATGAGCATGCGCAGGCCCTCGGCCACTTCGGCGCGGTCCACACCCGCGGCGAAGGCCTTGTCCTTCAGCTTCTTCTTGACGCTCTTCGGCTCCAGCCCCTCGGTGCGGGTGGGGCGCACCAGGGCGCAGGCCATGACGAAGCCGGTGATCTCGTCCGAGGCCAGCAGGGCCATGTCCAGCAGGTTGTCGTAGGAGACGCCCCAGTGGGTGTAGTGGGCGCTGATGGCGTGGGCCAGGGCCTCTTCCTCGCGCTCCCGCAGCCAGGCGACGATGCGCCGAGGGTGCTCCTCGGGCCAGGTGTCGTAGTCCGCGTCGTGGAGCAGGCCCGCGAGGCCGAAGAGCTCGGCATCCTGGCCGTGCTGCACGGCGAAGTCGCGCATGACCAGCTCCACGGAGCGGGCGTGGGTCCGCAGCTTCTCAGAGGGCGTCCAGGCGCAGAGCAGCTGCCAGGCTTCGTCGCGGGTGGGCATGGGGGCTCCGGTCAAGGGATGACGAGGGTGGCGCGAGGCGGGCCGGGCTCAGGGTCGCCCTGATAGCGCACGGCCTCCAGGAACAGGCCCGAGGCGGGCGCGGCCTTGGCCCCCCAGTAGAGGTTGGCGGCATCCGTGGGGTTCCGCAGATCCTCCTGGATCCGCCGCGGCTCCTCCTCGCCCAGGGCACAGGCTACGGAGGCCCCGACCATGCGCCGCACCTGGCGCCGAAAGAAGTGGGAGGCGCGGACGCGCAGCAGGATGAGGGACCCGGCCTCGGCCACCTCGCAGGTGAGGATGCGGGCGCGGCCGTCCTCCTCGGGATCCAGGTCCGCGAAGGCGGCGATGTCCTGGTCGCCCTGGAAGCTGGTCCAGGCGGCCCGGAGGCGGCTCAGGTCCAGGTTGCGCTTCACCCACCAGATCCAGGGCTTGCCGAAGGCGCTGCGGCGGCGGCAGATCTGGTAGAGGTAGGTCCGGTCTGCGGCGTCGTGGCGGGCGTGGAAGCGGGGGGAGCAGGTCTGGATGTCGCGGATGGCGATGTCCTGGGGCAGGGCGCTGTCGAGCAGGCGGCGGAGCTCCGTGGGGCGGGGCGCGCCCCGGGGGTCCAGGTGCAGGTGGGCGACCTGGCCCAGGGCGTGCACGCCGGCGTCGGTGCGCCCGGCGCCGCCCAGGTGCAGCAGCTGCAGGCCGGCCTGCTGGAGGACGTGCTCGAGGCTGCCCGCCACGGTGCGGACGCCCTCCCGGGTCTGGCGGGCGCCCTGCTTCTGCCAGCCCTGGAACTTGCCGCCGTCATACTCGATCAGCAGCCGGTAGGCGGCCAGTGGTGCGGTTTTCACAGCCATGCTCAGCCCTTGACCACGGCCTGGACGGCCTCGATCAGGTGGGTCGGATCATGGATGGGCTTGGCCAGGTAGCCCTCGGCGCCGGTGACTTCCAGGTACTTCTCGCGGTCGCCGAACATGGCGTGCGCCGTGGCCAGCAGCACAGGGATCCCCTGGGTTACGGGATCCCGCTTGAGCATCTGGGTGATGAAGATGCCGTCCACCTTCTTCCCCTCGTAGCTGGAGCGGGAGAGGCTCACGTCCATGATGATCGCCGCAAGGTCGCCCTCCCGGGCCAGACGCAGGATCTCATCGACTTCCTCGGACACGACGACGTCATACCCGCCCTTCTTGACGAGCACGGTCTTGATGAACTTCACGTTGATGGGGTCGTCCTCCACGAGGAGGATCCGGTTGGACATTGGGGCCTCTGGAGTCTCAGCCTAGCGGCACTCCCCGTGCACTCCAAGCACCATGCGCTGTTTTCCAAAGCGGCTGCGGTCAGGACGCTAGTGGTAGCTGCCCAGCCGCTGCCGGGTCTCCAGCTTCTCTAGGAGGTCGTCGGGCACCTGCAGGCCGCCGCGGCCCCGGCCCAGGCGCAGGCCGGGCTTGTTGCCGCCGTGGTAGTCGCTGCCGCCGGTGGCAACCATGCCCAGGCGGTCTGCCAGCCGCAGGAAATACTTCTGCTCCGAGGCGCGGTACTCGCCGTAGTAGGCCTCGAGGCCCTCGAGCCCCTCCCGCTGCAGATCGGCCATGGCGTCATCCCACCGGAAGCCGCCACCGTCGAAGCGCCCGGGATGGGCGACCACGGGCACGCCGCCGGCCTCGCGGATCCAGCGGGCCGCCTCGTAGGGCGTGAGCTCCTGGCGGGGCACGAAGCCCGGGCAGTCGTCGCCGATGAGGCGCTCGAAGGCCTCGGGCGGGCGGCGCACGTAGCCGCGCCGGGCCAGGGCCTTGGCGAAGTGGACCCGGGAGAGCAGGGGGGAGTCGGCCTGGGCCTGGACCTCCTCCCTGGTGATGGGGTAGCCAAGCTCGGCGAGGCGGATCAGCATGCGATCGTTCCGGTCCTCCCGGCGCCCGCGCAGCTCCACCAGGCGGGCCTGGAAAGCGGCATCCTCGGGATTCACCAGCAGGCCCAGCACATGCAGGGACTGGCCCAGGAACATGCAGCTCAGCTCAGTGCCCACCAGCAGCCGCACCTTGACCTGGCTCTGCGTGGCCAGGAGCTCGGGGATGCCCCCCAGCGTGTCGTGGTCCGTGAGGCACAGGGCCGTCAGCCGAGCCTCCTCCGCGAGCAGGGCCAGCCCCTCGGACGTGTCAGTGCCGTCGGAGTGGAGGGTGTGGCAGTGCAGGTCAATCACGGGGCGCTCAGACGGGAGGCGGGAGCAGGCTCTTGTTCACGCGGTAGAGTGCGGCCAGCAGGGTCGCCACGGCCTGGAAGAGCTCTGGGGGGATCAGGCGATCCACATCCAGTGGGTCCAGGGCGGCGAGCAGGTCCGGATCCTTGGTGACCGTTACGCCATGCTGCCTGGCCAGGTCCAGGATGCGCTCCGCGAGGAGGCCCTGGCCCTTGGCCACCAGCCGGGGGGCGGCGTCCTGGAAGGGCGCCTCCGGCCGGTACCGCAAGGCGGCAGCGCGGGGACGGGACGTTCCGGAGGGGCGGGCCATGGGCCCTTATCGGCCGGAGTTCCTACTGGACGAAGTTCGCGGCGCTCTGGGCGTCGTCGTTGGGCTCTTCCATGGCCAGGCGCCGGAACAGCTTCACATCGGCGAGGGACAGGACGCTCATGTAGGAGAAGCCGCTGAAGAACAGCCAGAGGAAGGGCACCGAGGCCCACTTGCGGATGTAGACCGCCACCAGGAGGGCGCCGAAGTAGTAGAGGGCGAAGCCGAGCTCCAGGAAGGTCAGGAGGCTCTTGGGCACCTTGTAGGCCCGCTTGGAGGCGGAGTTGCCATTGGCGTCCACGCCGTACTTCGGGGTGCGCTTGAACTCCTTGTCGTCGGTGAAGAAGCCTTCCAGCACGGCCTTGGCCTGGTTGAGGGCCAGCCCGATGCCGAGGCCCATGAGGCCGGGGATGTACTTCAGGCGCTTGGTCCAGCCAGTGTTGTCCGTGAGCTCCTTCTGGGACAGGCCAAAGTAGAGGCCCACGCTGACCGCGTTGAGCAGGAAGAAGGGGCCGTCCGTCATCAGCAGCACGGGCACGGGCGTGCCGGCGCGGAAGATCATGGCGGGCACCATGATGATGGAGAGAACCACCATCAGCATGTAGTTGCAGTTGGCCGTGAGGTGGAACCAGCACTCCAGCTTGGTGTGCAGGCTCTCGTCGGACTTCCAGATGGTGGTCATCAGCTTGCGGATGACCTGGGCATTGCCCTTGGCCCAGCGGTGCTGCTGGCTCTTGAAGGCGTTGACCTCCACGGGCAGCTCGGCGGGGACGACGAGGTCCTTCAGGTAGATGCCGGTCCAGCCCTTGAGCTGGGCACGGTAGGACAGGTCCGCATCCTCAGTGATGGTGTCGTGCTCCCAGCCCCCGGCGTCGGCGATGGCAGCCACGCGCCACATGCCGGCGGTGCCGCTGAAGTTGAAGAAGGCCTTGGAGCGGTTGCGGGCGGTGTGCTCGAAGACGAAGTGTCCGTCGAGCAAGATGGCCTGCACCTGGGTCAGAAGGGAGAACTCGCGGTTGAGGTGGGCCCAGCAGCCCTGCACGAAGGCCACCTTCTTGTCGGCGAAGTGGGGCACGGCCTTGCGGAGGAAGTCCTCCGTGGGCAGGAAGTCGGCGTCGAACATGGCCACCAGCTCGCCCTTGGCGACCTTGAGGCCTTCGGAGAGGGCACCGGCCTTGAAGCCCGTGCGGTCCGTCCGGTGCAGGTAGTGGATGTCGAAGCCCAGGGCCTTGTAGCGGTCCACGACGGCGCTGGCGACCTTCACCGTCTCGTCCGTGGAGTCGTCCAGCACCTGGATCTCGAGCTTCTCCTTGGGCCAGTCCATCTTCACGACGTAGTCCATGAGCCGCTCGATGACGTTCATCTCGTTGAACACCGCGAGCTGCACCGTGACCACGGGAAGGTAGTTCGCGTCACCCTGGGGCTGCGGAACGTCCTTCTTGTGGCGGTAGTAGAGCACCAGGATCCAGAGGCGGTGGGCCCCATAGATGCTCAGGATGCTGAGCAGCACGAAGTAGGTGGTGAGCACGCCGGTTCGGACGAGTTCCATCACTGAATTAACCCCCAAGGTCCCCGCCTCGGGGACAGCTTTATTGTGCCACGGGTCATAGGAAAATCCAGGAAATTCCTAACATTCAGGCGCATCATGTCCGATGCCATCCGGTAGGATTGCACCATGGCCGACCCAGACATCCCCAACTACCCCAAAATGATCGGGCGCTATCAGGTCCAGCGTCTGCTGGGGTCTGGCGCCATGGGCAGCGTGGTCCTGGCCGAGGATCCCCGGATCAAGCGGAAGGTGGCCATCAAGCTCATGAAGCTGGATGCGGTGCGGACCCAGGCGGATCAGCACGAGTACCTGATGCGGTTCCAGCGGGAGGCGGAGGTCTCGGGCCTGCTGAACCACCCCGGGATCGTGGCCATCTACGACGTGGGCGAGGAGGAGGGCTACGGTCCCTTCCTGGCCATGGAGTTCGTGCCCGGGAAGCCCCTGGACGGGATCATCCGGGGCGGACCGGAGCTCAGCCTCAAAGAGAAGCTCCGGATCGCCGGGGGCCTGGCAGACGCCCTGGACCACGCCCACGCCAAGGGCATCGTCCACCGGGATGTCAAGCCGGGCAACGTCATGGTGGGAGAGGACGGGCGGCCCAAGCTCATGGACTTCGGCATCGCCAAGCGCGAGGATGCCAGCCTGACCCAGACCGGCACCTTCCTGGGCACGCCCAGCTACGCCAGCCCCGAGCAGATCCGTGAGGGCACCGTGGACAGCCGCTCGGACATCTTCAGCTTCGGCGTGCTGGTCTTCGAACTCATGAGCGGACAGTCGCCCTTCCCGGGCACCTCCATCAACACCATCCTCTACCGCATCGTCAACGACCCGCCCGTGGACATCCAGCCGCCGGTCATGGGCATCCTGCCCGAGGGCTGGCGCCGCGTGTTCGAGAAGGTGTTGGCGAAGAAGCCCGAGGACCGCCACCCCACCTGCACGGCCTTCATGCGGGACATGCTGAATGCCGTGGTGGAGCTGGGCAAGGAGGATCGGCGGGAGGTCATGAGCCTCCTGCACCTGAACGGCGAGGTGCCGATTCCGGAGATCGTCTCCACCTCCTTTGACGAGACCATGGTGGTGCCCACGGCCCCGCGCCGGAAGTCGAGCTGGCCCTGGATCGCGGCCCTGGCCCTGGTGGTGGCGGTCGGCGGCGGCTGGTTCATCCTCTCGGGAAAGAAGGGCACCCGCCTCCAGCTCGAGTCCATCCCCACCGGTGCCAAGGTCTTCATGAACGACCTGAAGGCGGAGGTGGGCACCACGCCCCTGAGCCAGCCCCTGAGTCCGGGCGACCGGCTGCGGATCGAGCTCCAGGGGCACCAGCCCCTCAGCTACGAGTTCAAGCCGGGCGAGGTCCCGCCCGCCTTCAAGCTCCAGCCCATCATCTCGGAGGAGATGGTGGACTCGCTGCCCCAGGGCGCCACCGTGGTGCTGGACGAGAAGCTGCTGGAGGGCACCACTCCCCTGAAGGTGACCTGGAACCAGGGCACGCCGCACCGCCTGACGCTGACCAAGGCCAAACAGGGCTTCGCCTCGGATTTCAAGCCGGGCGAGGTGCCGGGAGGCCGGGTCTTCGACCTGAAGGACGCCACCACCGCCGAGACCCGGCAGGAGCCGTCCCTGGATCCCACGGCCCCGGGCTCGCTCAAGCTGGCTGGCGGGTTCGCCGTGCGGGTGAAGGCCGATGGCAAGGACCTGGGCGAGCTCAGCCCCGGCGCCAAGGTGCCGCTCCCGCCGGGCCACCACAAGCTGGAGCTGGCCAGCGCCCGCCACTTCTACAAGGACAGCCGGACCGTCTCCATCGTCGCCGGGCAGACCGCCAACCTTACGGTACCGGAGCTGGCCACGGTCACCGTGGAGACCTTCCCGGGTACCGGCAAGGTGTCGGTGGACGGCCAGGACGCTGGTATCGAGAGCGATGGCAGCAGCATCCAGGTTGCCCTGGGGCGGCACACCCTCACTGTTCGCGGCCCCAAGGGCAGCAAATCCGAGACCTTGGACCTGACCGGCGACAAAAGCCTGCGGATCCCGCTCTGAAGCACCCGCCTTGGGGGTCGGAGTAGAATCAGGACCAGACGCAACCTTTCCCCCCGGCTGGGGTCTAGGTTGATGGAGGTGCCCCCATGAAACCCCTGAAACAGGCACTCGCGGTGCTGGCGATTCTGGTCGGCGGTGGTCTGGCTCTGGCCGCCCAGCAGCCCGAGCGCGTCCCCCCGCCGGCCGAGCGCCAGGATCCCGCCGCGGCCCAGCCTCCCGCACCCGCCCCCAAAGATCCGCCGCCCCCGCCGCCGGCCGTGCGTCCGGCGCCGCCCGCGCAGCCGACTCCGCTCCCCGCTGAGAAGCGCCAGGACGGCGGCCAGTGGGTCTACACCGACCAGTACGGCTGGGTCTGGATGCCCTACGGTGACGGCTTCACCCATGTCCCGCCCGAAGGGGGCACGCCCAGCATGTATGTCTACTACCCTGAGGCCGGCTGGTGCTGGGTTGTCGCGCCCTGGCTCTGGGGCTGGGGACCCAGGCCCTACTTCGGGGTCTTCGGTCCGCGCTACTACGCCTGGTGGGGCATCGGCCTGGGCCGCTGGTATGGGTTCTACGGTCCGCATGGGCACGCGGGCTGGATGGGCCGCGGCTACTGGGGCGGCGGGCGCTGGAACGGCGTTGTGCACTACGGCGGCGGCCATGTCGGCCCCCGCGGCGGCGGCCGCAGCCTGAGTCCAGGCTGGCGGCGCTAAGCTGAGCTTCTGATCCCAGGTGCGGGCAGGGTGATCCTGCCCGCCTTCGTGTTTTCAAGCCTCGAGGCCCCCATGAAGACGCCCCTGCTCACCAGCTTCCTGGCGGCCCTGGTGGCCCTGCCGCTCCAGTCGGCGCCCCCTGCGCTGGAGCAGCGGGAGGGCGACTTCGTCGCGCGGAACTTCCGCTTCCAGACCGGTGAGGTACTGCCGGAGCTGCGCCTGCACTACACCACCCTGGGTCGCCCCGAGCGGGACGCGTCCGGACGGGTCACCAACGCGGTCCTGCTGCTGCACGGCACCACGGGCACCGGGAAGAGCTTCCTGTCGCCCAGCCTAGCCGGGGAGCTCTTCGGTCCCGGCCAGCCCCTGGACGCCAGCCACCACTACGTCATCCTGCCGGACGGCATCGGCCGGGGCGGGTCCAGCAAGCCCAGCGACGGCCTGCGCGCCCGCTTCCCCCGCTATGGCTACCAGGACGTGGTCGCGGCCCAGCACCTGCTGGTCACCGAGGGCCTGGGGGTGAACCACCTGCGACTGGTGCTGGGCACCTCCATGGGCGGCATGCAGACCTGGCTCTGGGGCGAGCGCTATCCCGACCTCATGGACGCCCTCCTGCCCATCGCCAGCCAGCCTACCGCGATCGCCGGGCGCAACCTCCTGTGGCGACGTCTGCTCACGGAGTCCATCCGCCAGGATCCGGACTGGAAGGGCGGGGACTACCCGAAGCCGCCCAGCCTCTGGACCCGGTCCTACCCGATCTTCACCCTCATGACGGACAGCCCGGTGCGGCTGCAGAGCCAGGCGCCCACCCGCGAGGAGGCCAGCGCCCTCTACGACCGGCTGGCGGCCACCGCCCTCAAGACCCTCGACGCCAACGACACCCTCTACTGGTTCGAGTCCTCCTGGGACTACAACCCCGAGCCGGACCTGGGCCACATCCAGGCCCGTCTGGTGGCGGTCAACTTCGCCGACGACCTGATCAACCCCGCCGAGCTGGCTGTCATGGACAAGCTCGTGGCCCGGATCCCCAAGGGCCGCAGCGTCCTGGTGCCCGCCGGCCCCAAGACCATCGGCCACCAGACCCTTACCCAGGCCGCCGTCTGGAAGCCCTACCTCGTGGAGCTGCTGAAGGTGAAGGACTGAGTCGCGGCCCCGCCGAAAGCTGAGTCCGAGTGCTTCAGAACTAGTCGAGCACCTTGAGGGTCAGGGTGGCCTGGGGCGTCAGCACCACGGTGCTGTGGGTGGTGGTGTCGACGCCGACCACCTTGAATCCGCTGGGTGTGGCATTGAGGGACTGGAGGTCAGTCTCCAGGACGGAACTTCCAGACGGGACCGTGAAGACCAGCTTCATGGCCTGGCCGCTCCAGGCGGTGGTCGGTGTGTGGGCCAGGAACAGCTTCGCCTGGCGGGTGGCAGCGGCGTAGGTGCCATTGAGCAGGATGGTGCCGGTGAGGGCGCTGCCCGCACTCAAGGCCCCTGCCGCCAGGGGGCTGGGATCTCCGGCGGCGGTGGCCACCGTCACCCCTGGCGGCAGCTGCAGGATGACCGACAGGCCGCTGGCGGGGACTTTGGCCGCGGCAGCCATGGTGATGGAGACTCCGAGGGTGTGGGCCCCGGCGCTCAGGGGGGTGGGGCCGCTGGGCGTTCCGGTACCGCCGGTTGCGGCGCTGCCCCCGCCGCCTCCGCCACAGGCCAGCAGCAGGAGCAGGGGGGGCAGCAGGAGGAGGGCGGGAAGTCGCTTCATGGGGTGCCTCGAATCGGAAATGCAGGAGCTGGGATTTGGCAGGACTAGAGGCCCAGGCCCAGGGCGGCGCGCAGGATGAGGACGAAGTCTTCGATGTCCAGCTTGCCGTCCCCGGCAGAGGTGCCCTCGGTGAAGGGGGCGAGGTCGTATTTCGCCAGATCGGCGGCTGTCGGTGTGGCGGCCCCGGAAAGGAACCGGGACACGATGGCCACATCATCCAGGGTGAAGTTCGCCGTGGCCCGCTCATTGACCAGCACGCCCTTCGCGCGCAGGGTCACGTCCTGGCTTGTGCCCAGGAGGTTGAACTTCAGGGCCAGGACGCCGCTGTCGCTGCCGACGGGAACCGCCGAGGCCATGGAGATCCGGATCTCCCCCGGCTTGGTCAGGTTGGCACCGAGGGCCCAGCTGCTGGCGGCAGTGGTGAGGGTGGCGGAAACCGGTGTGCCCCGGGCCGGGTCGTAGCTGAGGACCGCATCCAGGCTGTTGATGATCTGGTTGCGCGGGTTCATGGCCACCAGGGCGGTGAGGGTGCCGTCCGCGGCGGGGGCGGCTTCCTGCATCCGGAAGTAGACGGGAGCGCCGGTCTGGGCTTCCTGGCCGCTCCAGTTGCCGCTGACGTCCCCCAGCAGGATGCCTGTGTAGTCCTGGCCGACCTGATTGGCGCCCAGGCTCGTGTAGGTTCGCGTCGAGGGCGAGAAATCCCAGATCACGCCGGCCCCGGGGAAGGGCAGGGTGAGCAGGTCCGCGGCCTTCTGCAGGATGTAGTAGGCATCCATGGCGTTGATCGCCCCGGACTTGTCCACATCCGCAGCTGTGGCCGCAGAGCCGGTCAGCGTGATCAGACCGGCCGAGTGCTGCAGCACCAGGGAAGCGTCGTAGGCCGTGATGCCCACCACCTCCGTGGACTTGGAGGGGCGGACCGTGTAGGTCGCTGGAGGCAGGGCGGTGATGCTGTAGGTGCCGCTGGCCGAGGTGGTGTCGGAGTAGATCCGATCCCCAGTGGCCTGGAGCAGGACGCCCGATACGGCGGCATTGTTCTTCCAGTGCCGGGCGCTGCCAGAAACACTGTAGGCCACTGCCACATTGAGGGTGCCGGCGGCCGTGTTGGCCAGGATGGCCCCGCCATTGAGCTTCACAGCCGTGAGGCCCAGGGCTGAGGAAGTTCCGGGGGCGCCGATGACCTCGAACTCGAGCAGGGCCAGGACACCCGAACCCGTCACGGTTCCGCCGGGACTGGCCATGGAGATCTTCAGCTGCCCCGAGGTGCCGGTGTTGACGACCACGGTCCACCCGGTGGTGAGCGCGCCCGCCACGGCGGTCCTCGGCTTGAGGATGGCCGGGTCAAAGGTGATGGTCAGGTCCGCCGCGGCGAGTCCGTTGATCACGGCCGCATTGAGGGGGATCTGGATGATGTTGTTCTGGGCGGCAGACTGGGTCGGTAGGCTGAGAGAGGCGGTGTCGCTCTCAAAGGCGAAGCCCCGCAGCAGGCTTCCCGACTGGTTGTCAGGGTTGGTGACGAGCACATCGACGGTGGCCGCGAAGTGGGCAGGGGCCACGCAGGTGAGCTGGCTGCTGCTCACGAAGGTGACCGCCGAGGCGGCGGCCCCGCCGAACGTGATCTTGGCGCCTGTCTTGAAGTTGCTCCCGGCCAGCGTGACGGTGGTCCCGCCAGAGGCCGGCCCCTTGACCGGGCTGATGGAGGTGATGACCGGCTTATCCAGGACCACGACCTGATTGGGAGATTCCGGGCGGCCGTTCTGGGTGACGCTGATGCCGTCGGTGGCCGAGAGGTAATACTCGACGCCCGGAGCCACCACGGAGGAGCCGTCAATGGTGACCGCGTAGGTGTCACCGGTGGTCTTCACCATATCCCGGCTGGCATAGGCGGAGATCCCGATGGTGCGGTAGTAGAGCGTGGCGCTCTTCACGGCCACGTTGTCGGTCACCACCGCCGTGAGGGAGAGTGGCAGCCCGGGCTGGGCCGAGGTCACCGGCGTGTGGAGGATGACCGGCTTGACGGTGTCGAGCGGGGTCGCCGTGGCCACGTTGGAATACTGGGACTCGGACAGGTCCGTCTTCACGACAGTGAACTTGTAGAAGTAGGCGGCCCCGGGATTCACCGTGGTATCGCGGAAGGAGATGGTCTGGGGGGCAATGATGGTGGGATTGATGCGGGTGTAGGTGCCGTCTGCTGTGGCGGAACGGTACAGGTAGTAGCCCGCCAGCAGGTCGAAGTCGTTCTGCGTCCAGGACAGGTCCACATGCCCCTCGCCCCCATTGGCCTGGAGGCTCATGGACTCGGTGCCCGAGGTGATGATCTCGAAGCGGAACCGGGCCGAGTCGATCCCCGTGACGAGCCAGGGATCGCTGAGGGCCTGGGCCCCGGCCACGCGGAGGTACTGGTAGCCGTCCCCCGTGACGGGATTCATGGTGTAGGTGCCGACCCAGGTGCGGGCGTCCTTCCAAGCGCCGGTGACGCCGAACTTGGTGTAGAGGGCCGCGGTGCTCGGTGTCGGGTTCATCATGTAGTCGGTATAGGGCTCAGCCGGGCCAAAGGAGACCTGAGGTTGAACCGTCTGGTTCATGTCGCGGTTGAAGGTCACCGTGAAGGTGACGGGTTCGGCACCGACCACAGAAACTTTCTGCCCCGAGGCGTTGGCCGTGGAGACATCCACTACAAATGGATAAGTGGATTCTGGTGCTATCGAGAGGATGGGTTTATAAGCTATGACTTGCCTTGAAAAATCATCATTACCGTCGTAAATACTAGCATTAATAATTGTATCAGATTGGGTTCCCCAGTAGTTACCACTAATTGCTATTTGACCAAGAACGTCATAAGTTCCATAATTTGTAAAATAAATGAATTGACTCCAGTTATTTGGATTTGTATCTAGGTAGCGATTCAAAACTGAATTATGATTGAATTTTAGTGTTTGAATATTGTTTGTATATGTATAAAAATACAGATTAGATTTTACATATGAGGTGCTCCACTGGCTCAATTTTACATTATTCAATAAAGTATTGTTCTCAAAGACGGCACTATTGTAGCCAGTCCAGTATAAATTTAATATACAGTTCGCGAACAATGATTCCTGGACTGTCCCAGTAATATCATTCCAGCTGTTTGCGCGTAGACGGAAACCATCTTGAGATAAATACTGTGAGCCAAGGGAAGAATCGGGACTACCAAGAGCACTGAATTTAGATTTTGTGATAGATTGTGCATCGACAAAATGCTTTGCCGAAAATTGAATCCATGCTCCATTAACTTTATCTGAATTAACAAAAATACCAGTACTGATAAAATTCGCATGATCAATAATATTTGCAACAATACATGGATTCTCTACCGATACATAAGAGAAATTGATGATGCCGCTATTATTTTTACTGAGCTCAATGACCCGCCCACTGTACGCATCGGCCAAGACCATCTGCACCGGGTTGTCTTGGGTCCCAATCACGTTCAGCGTTCCCCTGACGATCAGGGACGCCAAGGGCTGGGTGGCGTAGGGTCCCAGGGCCTCCGAGGAATAGAACTGAATTTTGGTCCCTTCGGTGACCGTGACCGTGACTCCGGCATCGATCAGGGTGGCATCGGGAATGATCCACAAGGTTTCCTTCGACAGCACGGTGTCCGCCGAGATGATCCTCGGGAGCTCCCGGCCATTCGTCACGGTCAGATTGAACGATGAGCTGGCTGTGTAGACGGTGGTGTCCGTGGCATCGAAGCCGTTGCGGGCAGTGATGGTCAGCTTGAAGGGGATGATGTGCCCGTTCGGGGTGGTGGGGAGCACGGAGAACCTGAAGGGATGAGTCACGCCGGTGACGGCGCCGGCGCTGTCCGTGGTGAGGCCGTTGTCGTCGGCATTGAAGGAGCCGACCGCGCCGTAGTCGACGGTGTCGGTGATCATCGTGACGTAGGGATCCGGGCCGACCACGCCTGCGCTCGTCTCCAGCTTGACCGATACGCTGTCGGCCTTGCCCCACTGGTTGCGGATGGCGATGGCCAGGTCGATGGTCTCGCCCGCGTCCACGCGGCCATTGCCGTTGTTCTTGTCGCTGATGGTGACCGTGTCGAAGAGCCAGTGCTGGAGGTAGGAGAGCTGGGGCTTGGGGGTGTTGGTGAGGGCCGCCAGGGCGTCCACGCCGTGGAAGAAGTAGGGGTCCCCCTTGTCTGGCGTGAAGGCCTGCTGGAGGGCACCCGTGGCCGCGACCTGGCCCATGACGAAGCGGGACGAGTAGACCAGCTTGTCCGCGAACTTGGTGCGGACCAGCGCTGCGATGCCGGAGACCACCGGCGCCGCCATGGACGTGCCGGACCAGGCGGCATACTGCCCGCTGGGGAGCGTGCTCCAGACCCCGACGCCGGGGGCCATGAGCTCATACTCGATCAAGTTGTTCGGGACCAGGTCCCAGTTCGAGAAGCTGGCCATGCGGTCGCCGGTGACATTCGGCCCGGAGGCCATGACGCCCAGCACCCAGTTGTAGGAGGCTGGATACATCGGCTTCCCGAGCGGGTAGGCCATGGAGGGCTCATTGGGGAGGCCGTCGTTGCCGGCCGCCGCCACCAGGACCGCCTGTCCGAAGGCCACGGCCAGGGCATCCTCTTCCACCGTGGACTTGCCGTAGCCGCCGAAGGACATGTTGATGACATCGGCCCCGTGGGCCACGGCGAAGGTGATGCCCTTGGCGATGTCCGAGACGGACAGGACGCCGGAGTACTGGGCCGCCTTGATGGCCATGAGCTGCACGTTGTAGGCGACGCCCACGCCACCGGCCTGGTTGCCGCCCTGGGCGGCGATGATGCCGGCCACGTGGGTGCCGTGGCCGTTGTCGTCAGTGGGGTCATTGCTGCCGGTGATGGCGTTGTAGCCATGCGAATTGTCCGCAGTGTTCGTCCACAGATTTGCTGAGAGGTCGGGGTGCGTGAGATCGATGCCCGTGTCGATGACCGCCACGATCACGTCCCGACGTCCGCCCGGCGCCAGGTTCTGGCCCTGGAGGTAGGCCCAGGCTTCGGGCACCTTGGCCGCTCCCAGGTGCCACTGCTGGGCGAAGTAGGGGTCCGTCGCAGCCCCGGGCAGGCCCGCAGGGCGCCGCAGGTAGTCCGGTTCCGCCAGGGCGACGCCCGGCACCTTCTTCAGCTCTTCGACCCTGGCGAGGATGTTCTCGGCAGCGTCCACCTCAAGGCAATGCCAGCGGGTGAGATCCGGCATCGGGACCAGCTTGCCTCCCCGCTCCTGGATCTGGGCGCCGGGGCTAGGCGTCTTTGCATCGCTGAACAAGG
>CAIPAY010000242.1 GCA_903863195.1 uncultured Holophagaceae bacterium | reverse complement strand
GCTGGTCCCCCAGCACCACCTCGAGGGCGTCCCCCGCTTTGAGGCGCAGGGCCCGGAGGTGCCGCACGGCCTCGCTGCCCAGCGGGACCGTGGCGTTTTCGGCGGCGGGGAGGGCATGGAGGAAGAGGCGGGGGAGGCTCACCCGAGCATGATCCCACGGGGGCTTCCCTCTTTCGATAAGCTGGAGGCTCTGGAGGAACCTTGGTCGATGCACTGCTCCAAGCCGCGCCCTGGTGGGCCTGGGTAGGGTTCCATGCCTTTGTGTTCCTCATGCTGGCCCTGGATCTGGGGGTCTTCAACCGCCGCGTCCATGCCCCCACGGTGCGGGAAGCGGCCATCTGGAGCGGGGTCTGGATCGGCCTCGCCCTCACCTTCAACGCCCTCATCTTCCAGGCCGAGGGCACCCAGAAGGGGCTGGAGTGGTTCACGGGCTACGTGCTGGAGAAGTCCCTCAGCGTGGACAACCTCTTCGTGTTCGTCCTGGTCTTCCAGAGCTTCCAGGTGGACCTGCGGCACCAGCACCGGGTGCTCTTCTGGGGCGTGCTCGGGGCCCTGCTGATGCGCGCGGTCATGATCCTCGCGGGCACGGCCCTGCTGAACCGCTTCGAGTGGATGATGTACGTGTTCGGCGGGTTCCTGGTCTACACGGGCCTGAAGATGCTGCTGGTGGAGGAGAAGGAGTCCAATCCCGCCCAGAGTCCCCTGGTCCGGGCCTTCAAGCGGGTGGTGCCCTACGACGAGGCTGCCGGGCATGCCCACCTGCTGACGCGGCACGACGGGCGGACCTTCGCCACGCCCATGCTGCTGGTTCTCATCACCATCGAGGTGGCGGATCTGGTCTTCGCGGTGGACTCCATCCCGGCGGTCCTGGCGGTGACCCGGGACCCCTTTGTGGTCTATACCTCGAACATCTTTGCCATCCTCGGCCTGCGCAGCCTGTACTTCCTGCTGGCCAAGATGATGGGCCGCTTCCACCGGCTCAAGACCGGGCTGGCCGTGGTGCTGGCCTTCGTGGGCGTCAAGATGTGCATCACCCACTGGCTCCCCATCCCCGTGCACTACAGCCTCCTGGTCATCGCCGCGGTGCTGGCGGGCAGCATGGTCGCCAGCCTGGCCTGGCCCGAGGAACACGGCGGGGAGAGCTGATGGAAGTCTGGCGTCACGCCCTGGAGAACGCCCCGGCCTCGGGCCCCTTCGTCCTGACCCTGGGCACCTTCGACGGGGTCCACGCCGGTCACCGGGAGCTGCTGCGCCAGGCGGCAAGCCGCGCCCAGGCCGACGGCCACCGGGCGGCGGTGGTGACCTTTGATCCCCACCCCGCGGTGGTGGTGGCGCCCCAGCGCCGGCCCAAGCTGCTGATGACCCTGGAACAACGGCTGGCGGCCTTCGAGGCCGAGCAGATGGACCTGGCCTGGGTGATCCCGTTCAGCCGGGCCTTCTCAGAGCTGGAGCCCCAGGCCTTCCTGGACAGGCTGCGCCAGATCCTGTCGCCGGTGGAGGTGCATGTGGGCCGCGCCTTCTGCTTCGGCCGGGACCGGAGCGGCAACGTGGAGACCTTGGAGTCCTGGGGCGCGGAGCACGGCTGCCAGGTGCACACCCTGG
>CAIPAY010000241.1 GCA_903863195.1 uncultured Holophagaceae bacterium | reverse complement strand
GGTCTTGATGATTGCGTACATGAAAACCTCTTTGGTTGGGGCACATGGGCGGCGGTCGATTGGACGCACTTGGGAGCCCACGGCCAGGGCAAGGCCCATCAGTATGCCGCAGAAGCCCAGTCCTCTCAAGGGAAATTCCCTTGAGTGGGGCTACGGCCCCGGGGAAACGGGGCTCACCAGGTCAGGCTGAGGCCCGCCACCAGGATCCGGCGGCTGAAATAGCTCTCGTTGACCCGGCGCGCGCTGAAGTCGGGCGTGTAGGAATACGAGGCTGCGTTGTGGCGGCCAAGCAGGTTCATGACCTCGCCGAAGACGACCCAGTTCCCCCCCCAGCGGCTGAACAGGTGGGTCAGGCGGACATCGACTCGGTGGTAGACGGGCAGCTGGTCGGAATACTGGGGCCCCTGGAGGGGATCCCAGCCCCCGCCGGGGTTCGGGGTCGCGCCCTGCACCGGGGTGACCGGTGCTCCGCTGGCGTAGCGGAAGGTGCCCGCCAGCTCCCAGCCGGGGGCGAGGGTGTGGCTGGAGACGGCCGTGAGGTTGTGGGGGACGCTGGTGGGCGCGGGTCCCAGGGTGGTCTGCAGGTCCTCCTTCCGCTGGGTGTCCAGGTAGCCGTACCCGATCCAGCCCCGCCAGCCCGGTACGGCGGCCTTGACCAGCAGGTCCGCCCCCTGCGCGTAGCCCCGGCCGGAGGAGACGAACCGCAGGACCGGATCCTGCACCACGAGGTGGTCGTAGTCCTTGCGGTAGACCTCCATCCGCAGGTTCCAGGCCACGGGACCCTTCCAGGCCGCGTCGAGGGAGGCCAGGGCGTGGGTGGCCCGCATGATCTTCAGGTCAGGGTTGCCGGCATGGGGATCGACCTGGGTGAGCAGAGGTGCCTGGTGAAAGGTGCCGCCCGCCAGCCGGAAGGTCATGCCCTCTCGGATCAGCCAGGAGAGGGTGGCGCGAAGGTCCCGGGTGGTCTCCTGCTCCAGGGCGTAGTGGTCCTGCCGCCCTCCCACCGAGAGGCCCCAGCTGGGGCTAAGCAGCAGGCGGGCGGTCACGTAGGTGCCGGTGCGCGTGGCGTCGAAGCCGTAGGCGAAGGTCCGCGCGGCGGCCGCAGGGTTCCAGTTCGCCAGGTTGAAGGGTACCTGGCCCTGGGGGTCGGCATGGGTCCGGTCCAGGTCCCCACCCCCCTCCAGGGTCAGGCGGTCCCCCAGGGGCAAGGTCAATTCGGCGCGCGCGGATTGGCTCCGCTCCTGCTGGTCGATGCCCCACCGGTTGAAGGTCCAGGTGATGTGCGACTGGCCCTCGGAGGCAGCCAGGGAGAGTCCGGCCTGACCGAACACGGTGCCTGCCCACTGGAGGGCCCCGAAGCGGGTCTCGCTGCGGTTGTGGTAGCCGTCCTTGAGGTTCGCGATGGTCACGTCGGTGGCCAGGTGATCCTGGGAGTAGAGGCCCGTGGCGATGAGCCGACCGCTTCCCAGGGGCTGCTGCCAGTTCAGCTGGGCATCGTGGGACAGGGGCGACTCCTCGAAGGTCTGGGCCAGCCCGTACCACTTGTCCAGCAGGACCGTGTCGGACCTTCGCACCGAGGCCCGGAGCAGGCCCTGGCCCACGGGGCGCTCGGCGGCGAAGCCCTGGGTGGGGATGGTCACCAGCAGGGTGTTCGAGGCCACGGGGGTGGCCTGCTCCGTGGAGATGTCCAGCACCGCGGACAGGGCGTCGCCGTAGCGGGCCGAGAAGGCGCCGGGCACGAAGTCCACCCGGGTGACCAGGGCCGTGTCCACGGCCGAGAAGATCCCGCCCTGGGTGCTCGGGTGGTGGAAGGGGCGGGAGAGGCGCCCGCCGTTGAGCCAGATGCCTACCTCTTCGGGTTTGCCGCCCCGGACGAAGAGCTCCGCTCCCTCGCTGGCGTTGCTCACCCCCGGCAGGCCCTTGGCCGCCTGCATCACATCCGCGGCGGCGCCGGGCGTGGTGTAGATCTCCAGCCGCGAGAGCGTCGAGGTGTTGCCTTCCTGGCTGCTGTAGCCGCTGCCTTCCACCACCTCGACCAGGGCGCCCTGGATGGCGGGACTCAGCAGCACCAGCAGGGGCTCGCCGGGGCGGCCCGTGCGGCTCTGCGGCTCCATGCCCGGGGCGCTGATCCGGATCTCGATCGAACCCGGCGTGTCAAGGGCCAGGGTGAAGACACCCTTGGCGTCGGCCTGGGTCCGGCGTCCCGCGGCTTCCACTTGGGCCCCGGGCAGCGGCTTGCCGCCGGGCCCGAGGATCACGCCGCTGAGCTCGAGAGCAGCCTGCAGCAGGACGGCCAGCATCACTTCCCCTTGCCCTGGAGGCGCGGCAGCACCATGCGGGTCACGAAGCCGTTGCTGGGATCCAGGCTGAATACCCGGTCCACGGTCTGCTGCGCGGCGGGCAGGCGCTCCGCCTCCACCTGGGCCAGGGCCAACCAGCCCAGGCTCTCGATGAGGCCCCAGCTGGGCAGCCAGGGATCCAGGGGCTTGGCCTCCTTTTCGGCCAGCCGGACAGCCTCTTCCATGAGGGGTAGCGCCACTTTCACCCCGCCACCCACGAAGGCCGGCGTGTGCAGGAGGTGGATGGCCCGCAGCAGGGCGATGCGGGGACTCCCCGGGCGCAGAGCCAGCGCCTTGTCGAAGAGGCCGACGGCCTGGGGGCCGAGGGTCATTCCGGACATGGGCGAGAAGCCGATCTTGAGGCCCAGCAGGCCGCCGATGAGGGCACGAGACTCGGGGTCCGGCGCCGCCTCGAAGGTCTTCAGGGTGCGCTCCACCAGGGCCTTGCTGGCCTTGGGGTCCTCGGTGCTCAGCCGGCTGGCCAGGACGTAGGCGACGTGGAGTTGGTGGTAGGCCTTCTTGTCGGCCGGAGCGGGATCCACGGCCAGCCGGGCCTCGAGGGAACGCACCTGGTCGGTGGGCAGGCGCTGGAGCCGGGCCAGCTGGGCGGGCAGGTCGGCCTCCTGGGCGAAGCACAGGACGGCGGGCAGGGCGGTGAACAGGACTCGCATGAAACCTCCAGAGGGCGCAGGGTGGCCAGCCCCAACATCGCCTGGTCTTCGGGGGACGGCGAGGCCAAGCGCACGAACGGTCGGGAATCCAGGACGGACCGGGCTCAGAGGGTCCCGAGTCGGGCGCGCAGCTCCGGCATGCGGTCCCGGCTCACGGGCAGGCGGGTCCCATCCTGGAGGCGGATCTCCCCGGTGCCGCCGGGATCCGGCAGGAGCTCGCGCACCGCCTCCACGGCCGCCATGGCCGAGCGGTGCGTGCGGAAGAAACGCGGCGCGAGCAGGGTCTCCAGCTCATCGAGGGTCCGGTCCAGGACAAACCGTCCCTCCGGGGTGTGGACGAAGAGGAGGCGGTTCTCCGTGCGCAGGTGGCTGACCTGCGACCAGGACAGGACGAGGATGCGCCCCTTCACCAGCACCGTGAACCGTTCCGGCATCGCCTTGCGCTGCGTGGCCTCCAGGGCCTGCAGGAGCAGGCCGAGGTCCAGGCTGGCGGCTTGCGGCTGGACCCGGCTCAGGGTCTCGGCCAGGCGCTCGCGGGCGACGGGCTTCAGCAGGTAGTCGCAGGCCGCCCAGCGGAAGGCCTCGAGGGCGTGCTGGTCGAAGGCGGTCACGAAGGCGATGGGCGGCAGCGTCAGGCCCGCTTCCCTGGCGCGCCGGAGCAGGCCGAAGGCGCCCTCGGGGGGAAACTCGATGTCCAGGAACAGCAGGTCCAAGCCCGCCTTCTCAAGCAGGGCCAGACCCGAGAGACCATCCGCTGCCTCGGCCACGCACTCGGCCGTGGGGTCCAGCTCGGCCACCAGACGCTGCAGGCGGGCGCGGGCCGGAGGCTCATCCTCGATGATGGCGTAGCGCAGCGTCACGAGAGCCTCAGTTCCACGACACAGCCCTGCGCCACCACCGGCCACTGCAGGTCGCCCCCCGTGGCCTGCAGGCGCTCCCGCACGGTGCGCAGGCCTACGCCCTCGGGCGCGTCGGGCTGTCGCCCCACCCCATCGTCCTCGATGCGGATGCGGCCAGCCTCGGCCTGGACCAGCAAGTGGCAGGGGCCGACCTTGGCCCGGAAGCCGTGCTTGAGGGCGTTCTCGACCAGCGGCAGCAGCAGCAGGGGCTGGACGGGAAGCTCGGCCATGGCGGGGTCGAGCCGCAGGTCGAAGGTGAGCCGGTCCCCGAAGCGCAGCTCCTCCAGGCGGAGCAGGTGGAGCAGCAGCTGGAACTCGTCCTGCAGGGGCCAATCCGGGCATTCCAGTGCTTCCAGAATTTGCCGGAGCAGCGCGGACAGGCGCTCCGTGGCCTCCTCCGCCAGCTTGGGGTCCTGGGGAATCAGGGCGGCGATGGTGTTGAGGGCGTTGAACAGGGTGTGCGGCTGCAGCTGGGCCTGGAGGCCAAGGAAGCTCGCCCGGGCCTCGGCCTGGGCCAGGGAGCGCTCCGCCTGCACATGGTGTTCCACGGTCTCCTTCAGCCCGATGATGCCCGAAGCCGCCAGCCCGGCCAGGGCGCTGAAGATCAGGACGGTGCGGAGGTGCAGGAAGTTGATCCCCGTGGTGAGCCAGACCAGGCCGACAGCGAGGGCAAGCAGTGCCAGGTAGAGCAGGAGCAGCCAGGCCACGGAGAACAGGCCGATGCGAGCCGCGGACCAGTGCCGCGGCAGGCGCTTCATGGGGGTGTGCAGGAGGTCGAAGCCACCCCACATCACCAGGCTGAAGATGACGCCGATCTGCACGGACTTGAAGGGATCCCGGAGGGGCCCGCCCAGCGCCACATGGACTCCCAGGCCGATGAGTGTACCCAGGAGGCAGGCCTGGACCAGCCACTTCAGAGGTGATTTGAGGAGCAAGCTTTCGCGGGCCATGCCCAAGGATCGGCCTGGATTCCTCTTCGGGTCCAGGGTTTTGGACGAACGGCGGCTTCCGTCGCACCAACGGGGATGGGATCATGCTGCATGAGCCACGATTTCCAGACCTTCCTGAAGAAACTTGAGAGTCTCGGCGAGCTGAGCCGCGTGGCCCCCGAGGTGGACCCGGTCCTGGAGATGGGCGCCATCGCCGACCGTGTCTCCAAGCAGCCGGGGGGCGGCAAGGCCCTGCTCTTCGAGCGGCCCACGGGCAAGACCATCCCCGTGGCCATGAATGTGTTCGGCAGCCTGAAGCGCATGGAGCTGGCCCTGGGCGTGGACCAGGAGCCCCGG